>NZ_BNED01000005.1:6477500-6777500 GCF_016755875.1 Streptomyces spororaveus
GAAACGCCCAATATCGAATCAGGCGATGCTAAGTCCGTGAAGCCGTTCCGGACCCTTCGGGGAAAGGAAAGTGGTGGAGCCGACGAACCAGACTTGTAGTAGGTAAGCGATGGGGTGACGCAGGAAGGTAGTCCAGCCCGGGCGGTGGTAGTCCCGGGGTAAGGGTGTAGGCCGAGGGGTAGGCAAATCCGTCCCTCATTAAGGCTGAGACCTGATGCCGAGCCGATTGTGGTGAAGTGGATGATCCTATGCTGTCGAGAAAAGCCTCTAGCGAGTTTCATGGCGGCCCGTACCCTAAACCGACTCAGGTGGTCAGGTAGAGAATACCGAGGCGTTCGGGTGAACTATGGTTAAGGAACTCGGCAAAATGCCCCCGTAACTTCGGGAGAAGGGGGGCCATCACTGGTGATCGGACTTGCTCCGTGAGCTGGGGGTGGCCGCAGAGACCAGCGAGAAGCGACTGTTTACTAAAAACACAGGTCCGTGCGAAGCCGTAAGGCGATGTATACGGACTGACGCCTGCCCGGTGCTGGAACGTTAAGGGGACCGGTTAGTGACCTTTCGGGGTTGCGAAGCTGAGAACTTAAGCGCCAGTAAACGGCGGTGGTAACTATAACCATCCTAAGGTAGCGAAATTCCTTGTCGGGTAAGTTCCGACCTGCACGAATGGCGTAACGACTTCTCGACTGTCTCAACCATAGGCCCGGTGAAATTGCACTACGAGTAAAGATGCTCGTTTCGCGCAGCAGGACGGAAAGACCCCGGGACCTTTACTACAGTTTGATATTGGTGTTCGGTTCGGCTTGTGTAGGATAGGTGGGAGACTTTGAAGCAGCCACGCCAGTGGTTGTGGAGTCGCCGTTGAAATACCACTCTGGTCGTGCTGGATGTCTAACCTCGGTCCGTGATCCGGATCAGGGACAGTGTCTGATGGGTAGTTTAACTGGGGCGGTTGCCTCCCAAAGGGTAACGGAGGCGCCCAAAGGTTCCCTCAGCCTGGTTGGCAATCAGGTGTTGAGTGTAAGTGCACAAGGGAGCTTGACTGTGAGACCGACGGGTCGAGCAGGGACGAAAGTCGGGACTAGTGATCCGGCGGTGGCTTGTGGAAGCGCCGTCGCTCAACGGATAAAAGGTACCCCGGGGATAACAGGCTGATCTTCCCCAAGAGTCCATATCGACGGGATGGTTTGGCACCTCGATGTCGGCTCGTCGCATCCTGGGGCTGGAGTCGGTCCCAAGGGTTGGGCTGTTCGCCCATTAAAGCGGTACGCGAGCTGGGTTTAGAACGTCGTGAGACAGTTCGGTCCCTATCCGCTGTGCGCGTAGGAATATTGAGAAGGGCTGTCCCTAGTACGAGAGGACCGGGACGGACGAACCTCTGGTGTGCCAGTTGTCCTGCCAAGGGCATGGCTGGTTGGCTACGTTCGGGAGGGATAACCGCTGAAAGCATCTAAGCGGGAAGCCTGCTTCAAGATGAGTATTCCCACCTCCTTGAGAGGGTAAGGCTCCCAGTAGACGACTGGGTTGATAGGCCAGATGTGGAAGCCCGGTAACGGGTGAAGCTGACTGGTACTAATAGGCCGAGGGCTTGTCCTCAGTTGCTCGCGTCCACTGTGTTAGTTCTGAAGCAACGAACAGTTGCTGGTTTCTAGAGCTAGAACATAACTACAAAGTGTGCTTGTTCGCTCGAAACCGATAGGGTTTCGGTGGTCATAGCGTTAGGGAAACGCCCGGTTACATTCCGAACCCGGAAGCTAAGCCTTTCAGCGCCGATGGTACTGCAGGGGGGACCCTGTGGGAGAGTAGGACGCCGCCGAACAATCTTTCAAAGGACCCTTGGTCCAGCGTTCAACGCTGGACCAAGGGTCCTTTTTGTTTTTCACCTCTTTACGCCGAAGCGCGGCCATGGGTTGGTTGCGCGAGAATGACTAGCGGTACCCCGAAGACAGGAGTCACACCCATGTCCAACTCTCCCGACGATCGTCCGGAGCGCGAGCCTCGTCGCAACGACGGCGGTGACAGGGGCGGCTACCGCGGGGGCCGTGACGACCGTGGCGGCGACCGTCCCCCCTTCCGCCGTGACGACCGCGGTGCCAGCGGCCGGCCGTCCAGTGGCGGTGGCGGCTTCCGTCGCGATGACCGTGGTGGCCGTCCTTCCGGTGGCGGCGGCGGTGGCGGCGGTTTCCGCCGTGACGACCGCGGTGGCGACCGTCCGTCCTACCCGCGCCGTGACGACGACCGTGGTGGCCGTCCCTCCGGCGGCGGTAGCGGTGGCGGCGGTTTCCGCCGTGACGACCGCGGTGGCGACCGTCCGAGCTTCCCGCGTCGCGATGACCGTGGTGGCGACCGTCCCTCGTACCCCCGCCGTGACGATGACCGTGGTGGTTTCCGCGGTGGCCGTGACGACCGTGGTGGGGACCGTCCGTCCTACCCGCGCCGCGACGACCGCGGTGGCGACCGCCCCTCGTACCCGCGTCGCGACGACGACCGTGGTGGCCGTCCCTCCGGCGGCGGTAGCGGTGGCGGCGGCTTCCGCCGTGACGACCGCGGTGGCGACCGCCCGTCCTACCCGCGTCGCGATGACCGTGGTGGCGACCGTCCCTCGTACCCGCGTCGCGATGACGACCGTGGTGGTTTCCGCGGTGGCCGTGACGACCGTGGTGGGGACCGTCCGTCCTACCCGCGCCGCGACGACCGCGGTGGCGACCGCCCCTCGTACCCGCGTCGCGACGACGACCGTGGTGGCCGTCCCTCCGGCGGCGGTAGCGGTGGCGGCGGCTTCCGCCGTGACGACCGTGGCGGTGACCGTCCGAGCTTCCCGCGTCGCGATGACCGTGGTGGCGACCGTCCCTCGTACCCGCGTCGCGACGATGACCGTGGTGGTTTCCGCGGTGGCCGTGACGACCGTGGTGGGGACCGTCCCTCCTACCCGCGCCGCGACGACCGCGGTGGCGACCGCCCCTCGTACCCGCGTCGCGACGACGACCGTGGTGGTTTCCGCGGTGGCCGTGACGACCGTGGTGGGGACCGTCCGTCCTACCCGCGCCGTGACGACCGCGGTGGCGACCGCCCGTCCTACCCGCGTCGCGACGACGACCGCGGTGGGCGTCCCTCGTACCCGCGTCGCGACGATGACCGTGGTGGGTTCCGCGGTGGCCGTGACGACCGTGGTGGGGACCGTCCGTCCTACCCGCGCCGTGACGACCGCGGTGGCGACCGTCCCTCGTACCCCCGCCGTGACGACGACCGCGGTGGCTACCGTGGCGGCCGTGACGACCGTGGTGGCGACCGTCCGTCCTACCCCCGTCGTGACGACCGCGGTGGCGACCGTGGCGGGTTCCGTGGTGGCCGTGACGATCGCGGTGGTGACCGTGGTGGCTACCGTGGTCGCGATGACCGTGGCGGCGACCGCGACTTCCGCTCCGACCGGGACCCGGTCAAGCGCCTTCCGATCGACGAGGACGTCACCGGCCTCGAGATCGACGCCGACGTGCGCCAGGAGCTGCTGAGCCTGCCCAAGGGTCTGGCCGAAGAGGTTTCCAAGAACCTGGTCATGGTCGCGCGCCTGATCGACGAGGAGCCCGAGCAGGCGTACGCGTACTCGCGCATCGCCCTGCGGCTGGCCTCCCGCGTCGCCGCCGTCCGCGAGGCCGCCGGCTTCGCCGCGTACGCCACGCAGAAGTACAGCGAGGCCCTCGCCGAGTTCCGCGCCGCCAAGCGCATGACCGGCTCCGTCGAGCTGTGGCCCGTCATGGCCGACTGCGAGCGCGGCCTCGGCCGTCCCGAGCGGGCGCTGGCCATGGCCGGCGAGCCCGAGGTGCAGAAGCTGGACAAGGCCGGCCAGGTCGAGATGCGTCTGGTCGCGGCCGGTGCCCGGCGGGACCAGGGGCAGCTCGAAGCGGCCATCGTGACCCTGCAGAGCCCGGAGCTGGCCTCCAGCTCCGTCCAGCCCTGGACTGCGCGCCTGCGGTACGCCTACGCCGACGCGCTGCTGGCGGCCGGTCGTGAGGACGAGGCGCGCGAGTGGTTCGGCAAGACCCTCGAAGCGGACAAGGACGGGGCCACCGACGCCTCCGACCGTCTCGCCGAGCTCGACGGTGTCGAGTTCGTCGACGCCTCGATCGACCTGTCCGACCTCGCCGAGGACCAGGACCAGGACGACGACCGGAACGACGACGAGGACGACGAGGACGACGAGGACGCTGCGGAGATCGCCGCGGCCGAGCGTGCCTCCGACGTCGCCGAGTACTACGACGAGGACGACGAGGAGTACGAGCCGCTGGAGCAGTCCGCGGCCGGCGCCGACGCCGACGTCGAGGACGACAAGGCCTGAGTCACGGTGACATGAGGAAGGGCGGTACCCCGGTCGGGGTACCGCCCTTCGTCATGTCCGGGGTCCGGCGTCCGGAGGCGCTCAGCCCAGGCCGCGCAGGACCAGGCCGGTGGCTGGTTTCGGTCCGAAGGACGTGGACTTGCGGGGCATGGTGACGCCCTGGCGGGCCAGATCCCGTACGACCTCCTCGCGTACGGGGTGGAGCAGGACAGCCGTGCCGCCGTGCCGCTCGGCCATGGCCACGGTGGAAGCGGCGTCGTGGATGTACGTGATCTGGTCCGGGGCGTCGGGGATGTTCCAGAGGGCGTCGAGCAGGGTCGCGTGCAGAACGGTGGCGTCCAGCCGGCGCCAGGCTTCGGGACGGTCGTGCCGGACCGTGGTGTCGAGGAGCGCCGGGTCGGGGTCGGTGACCAGGTGGAAGGTGCCGTCGCCGGCGATCAGGAAGGCGTTGCCGCGTTCCGCGGCGTCCGCGAGCGCGTCCAGGGCCAGCGGGAGCGGTCCGTCGACCGGGTGGACGCGGAAGTGCCCGTCGACCGCGGCGAGGGCGTCCGCCACCGGGAGGCGGCGCAGCATCCGGTGGATGGCGCGGACCTGGAGCGGGTAGCGGGCGGTGTCCACGAGGAGGACCAGGCCGAAGTCCCAGGGGGTGGGGGAGTCGTGCTCCTCCTGGAGGCGCAGGTACGTCGCCCAGCGGTGGTGGCCGTCGGCGATGAGGGCCTGGCGGTGGCTGAGATCCGCCGTCACGGTGGCGAGTTCGTCCGGATCCGTGATGGCCCACAGGCGGTGCCGGAAGCCGTCCTCGGTGGTGGTCGACAGGAGGGGGGCGAGCTGGGCCGTCCGTTCGACGACCGCGGCCGCGCCCGTGTCGGGGTCGTCGCCCCGGTAGGTCAGGAGGAGCGGTTCGAGGTTGGCGGAGGTGGCCCGCATCAGGCCGGCCCGGTCGGTGACCACGTCCGGCATGACGTCCTCATGGGGCAGGACGATGCCGGCGTCGGCGGTGGACAGGGCGAGTGCGCCGATGACGCCGCGCTGGAGCATGCCGAGCCGGCGCTGTTCGTACACGTAGAGCGCCGGTTCGGGGTCGGAGCTGAGGACGCCTTTGGCGAGCCATTCGTGCAGGGTGCGCGCGGCCTGCTCGTTGCGCGCCGCCGGGGTGTCCGCCTGCGGGAGGATCAGGCGGACGATGTTGTGCGGGTCCGCGGATTCGAGGTGGTCGACTCCGTCGGGGCGCACGACCACGTCGTACGGCGGCGAGGTGACGGCGGCGAGGCTGCCGACACGCTCGGGGACGTAGCGCAGGCCATGGAACGGGGTCAGGCTCAGCCCTTGTCCCGCGGTGCCAGAAGTGGTCATTGGTGCATCGTAAGACGCGTCTCGCCATACGGGATGATCGGGGGAGTACAGAATTCGGACAAGATCGATCTCATGAGGAGCGGACAGGATGACCCGGCAGAGCAGGACCAGTCCCGCGGCGAGTGAGCAGAGTCTGCACCAGGCGTACGACACCGCTCTGCTGGATCTGGACGGTGTGGTGTACGCCGGTGGCGAGGCCATCGCGCACGCAGTGCAGTCCCTCGCCACGGCCCGGGCGGACGGGATGCACCTGGCGTACGTCACGAACAACGCGCTGCGGACGCCGGACGCGGTCGCGGAGCACCTGGGTGAGCTGGGCATCCCGACGGAGCCGGCCGAGGTGATCACCTCGGCGCAGGCGGTGGCCCGGCTGATCGCGGAGCAGGTGGAGCCGGGGTCGAAGGTGCTGGTGATCGGCGGGGAGGGGCTGCGGGTCGCGCTGCGCGAGCGTGGCCTGGTGCCGGTGGACTCGGCCGAGGAGGAGGGGCTCGCGGCGGTCGTCCAGGGGTACGGGGGTCCCGATCTGCCGTGGGGGCGGTTCGCGGAGGCCTCGTACGCGATCAACCGCGGGGTGCCGTGGTTCGCGTCGAACACCGACCTGACGATTCCGGGCGCGCGGGGGATCGCACCGGGCAACGGGGCCGCGGTGGAGGTCGTACGGATCGCCACGGGCGCGGAGCCGCAGGTGGCGGGCAAGCCGCTGCCCCCGATGCACCGCGAGACGGTGCTGCGTACCGGGGCCCGGCGGCCGCTGGTGGTCGGGGACCGGCTGGACACCGACATCGAGGGCGCCTTCAACGGGGAGGTGGACTCGCTGCTGGTGCTGACCGGGGTCACGGACGCGGAGCAGCTGTTGCGGGCCGAGCCCAGGCACCGCCCCACCTATGTGGACCGGGATCTTCGGGGGCTGCTGGCCGGGCAGCCGGAGGTGGAGCCGTACGCGGAGGGTTTCCGCTGCGGTGGTTGGACGGCGGTCGCGACGAACGGCGGTGCGCTGGAGTTGCGCGAGGCCGACGAGCACGGCGAGGGCGGAGGGGCCGGAGAGAGCGGGGATCCGCTCGACGGGCTGCGGGCGCTGTGCGCGGCGGCCTGGACGGCCGCCGGGGACGGGGTCTGCACGCTCGACGCGGCGAAGGCGCTGGCCAGGCTGGGTCTTTAGGGCCGTCCGGGAACCGGTCGGCGCACAAGATAGGTTAGCCTAACCTGTGTGTTGGTCGAGAGTCCCCCTGAACCCGAACGGAGCGCGGTGCCCCGAGAGGGCGCCGTCGCCGCCGTAGCCCGCCCGCGCCATGCCGCGCGCGCCGCCGGTCTGCTCGCCGCTCTCGCGGTGCTGGCCCTGGTCGCCGTCACGAGCATCGCCGTGGGCGCCAGGCAGATGTCCCTGGACGAGGTCTGGCACGGCCTGTTCGCCTACGCGGGTACGCCCTCCGACGTGGTCGTGCGGGACCTGCGGATCCCCCGCACCCTGCTCGGGCTGATGGTCGGTCTCGGACTCGGCCTGTCCGGTGCGGTGATGCAGGCGCTGACCCGCAACCCGCTGGCCGAGCCCGGCATCCTCGGCGTCAACGCGGGCGCCGCGGCCGCCGTGGTCTCCGCGATCAGCTTCCTCGGTGCGAGTTCGCTGAGCGAGTTCGTGTGGTGGGCCTTCCTCGGCGCCGCCTTCGTCTCGGTCCTCGTGTACGTGCTCGGCGGCAGCCGCAGCGCGACCCCGGTGCGCCTCGCGCTCGCCGGTACGGCGGCCAGCGCGGCGCTCGTCGGCTACATCAACGCGGTGCAGCTGATGGACAGCAAGGCGCTGGACAAGCTGCGCTTCTGGACGGTGGGTTCGCTGGCCTCGGCGAACATGGACACGGTCCGGCAGGTGGCCCCCTTCCTGCTCGCCGGCGCGGTGCTCGCGCTGCTGCTGGGCCGGCCGCTGAACGCGATGGCGATGGGCGACGACACGGCGCGGGCACTCGGCGCGCACCTGACGCGGACCCGGATCGGCGCCATGGTCGCGATCACACTGCTGTGCGGTGCGGCGACCGCCGCGTGCGGGCCCATCGTGTTCATCGGGCTGATGGTCCCGCACCTCGTCCGCGCGTTCACCGGTCCCGACATGCGCTGGGTGCTCGCGTACTCGGCCGTCCTGTCGCCGGTACTGCTGCTCGGCTCTGACATCGTCGGCCGAGTCGTCACCCGGCCCGCCGAACTTCAGGTCGGCGTCGTGACCGCGCTCATCGGCGGCCCGGTCTTCATCTACCTGGTTCGGCGCAAGAGGATGGCCCAGCTGTGACCGCGACCACGAGCACGACCGGGACGTCGGCCGCGGACCCGGCCGCGGACGCCACCACGGAGGCCACCACGGCCGCGGCCGGCACCCCCCGCACGGCCCGGTCCGGACCTCGCCCGCTGCGCCTGCCCGGCGGGGTCTCGCTGCGCGTCGAGCGGCGCGCCCTGACCGTCGGGGTCCTGCTGACCGCCGCGGCGCTCGCCATGTCCGTCGTGCTCATCGGCACCGGCGACTTCGAGATAGCGCCGTGGGACGTCGTACAGACCCTGCTGGGCAACGGCACCCCCGCCACCGACTTCATCGTCAACGACCTGCGGCTGCCACGGGCCCTGGTCGCGCTGCTCGTCGGCGCGGCTCTCGGGATCTCCGGAGCCGTCTTCCAGTCCGTCTCCCGCAACCCGCTCGGCTCCCCGGACCTGCTCGGCTTCGGATACGGCTCGGCGGTCGGCGCGCTCGTCGTCATCGTCCTGTTCAAGGGCGGCGCCACCGAGGTCGCGGTCGGCGCGCTGGCCGGCGGTCTGCTGGCCGGCGTCGCCGTGTACCTGCTCGCCTACAAGCAGGGCATCCAGGGCTACCGGCTGGTGCTGGTCGGCATCGGCGCCTCCGCGATGCTCATCGCCGTGATCCAGTACCTGCTCACCAAGGCCCAGCTGATCGAGGCCACCCGTGCCATGGTCTGGCTGACCGGCTCGCTGGCCGGCCGGGACTGGGCGCAGGTGTGGCCGCTGCTCGCCGTGTGCGCGGTGGTCTTCCCGCTGATCCTCGGTCAGGGCCGGGCCCTGCGGATGATGGAGATGGGCGACGACGCCGCGTACGCGGTCGGGGTGCGGGTGGAGCGGACGAGGATGCTGCTGATGCTGGCGGCGGTCGTGCTCACCACCGCGGCGAGCGCCGCGGCCGGGCCCATCAGTTTCGTCGCGCTGGCCGCGCCGCAGCTGGCCCGGCGGCTGACCCGCTCGCCCGGCGGGAACCTGGTGAACGCCGCCCTGATGGGCTCGGTGCTGCTGATGGTGTCGGACTGGGCCTCGCAGCGGGCCTTCGGCGCCGACCAGTTGCCGGTGGGTGTGGTGACCGGTCTCGTCGGCGGTGTCTACCTGCTCTGGCTGCTCGTCACCGAGCGCAAGGCGGGACGTATATGAACCTGATGAGGAGTACGCAAGTGCAGCGGCTGACCGCGGAGAACGTGACCCTCGGCTACGACCAGCGGGTCATCGCCGAGAACCTGTCGGTGGAGATCCCCGACAACTCCTTCACGGTGATCGTCGGTCCCAACGCCTGCGGCAAGTCCACGCTGCTGCGGGCCCTGTCGCGGATGCTGAAGCCGTCCACCGGGCGGGTGCTGCTGGACGGGCAGGCCATCGGGTCGATGCCCGCGAAGAAGGTCGCCAAGACCCTGGGCCTGCTCCCGCAGTCCTCGATCGCGCCCGACGGCATCACGGTGGCCGACCTGGTCTCGCGCGGCCGGTACCCGCACCAGGGGCTGCTGCGGCAGTGGTCGGCGGAGGACGAGCGGGTGGTGAACGAGTCGATGGCCTCGACCGGGGTCGCCGAGCTCGCCGACCGGGCCGTGGACGAGCTGTCGGGCGGGCAGCGGCAGCGCGTGTGGATCGCGATGGCGCTGGCGCAGCAGACGCCGCTGCTGCTGCTCGACGAGCCGACGACGTACCTGGACATCCAGCACCAGATCGACGTGCTGGACCTGTGCGCGGAACTGCACGAGACGCAGGGGCGGACGCTGGTGGCGGTGCTGCACGATCTGAACCACGCGGCCCGCTACGCCACGCATCTGATCGCGATGCGGGGCGGGAAGGTCGTCGCGGAGGGGCCGCCGTCGGAGGTGGTCACCGCGGAGCTCGTGGAGAAGGTGTTCGGGCTGCGCTGCCAGGTGATCGCGGATCCGGAGACGGGGACGCCGCTGGTGGTTCCGGCGGCGCGCAAGGCCCGTGCGGTGGTCCGGGCGGAGTAGCCTCCGGCTGGGCGGGCGGTTCTCGGGTGCCGGGTGCGGCGCCGTCGCCGGGGGCGCTGCCCCCGGACCCCCGCGCCTCAGACGCCGGCGGGGCTGGACATGGCTAGAGCATCGATTTGAGGCGGAGCAGGTCGCGGAAGCCGGCCTCCAGTCTGACCCGGCCGGAGGCCCAGGCCTTCGCGAACTTCAGCTCGCCCGCGACCAGGGACACGAGGTCGTCGCCGGTCATCGCGAGCCGGATCTCGGCCTTCGCCGCGGGCGGGCCCGGCGCGACGGCGTCCACACGGATCCGGCCCGCGTCGAGGCGGCCCGTGAACGTCTGGTCGAGGTCGGTGATGTGGCAGCTCAGGGAGCGGTCGAAGGCGGCCGCGCCGCGTACTCCGCCGTCGGCCCGGGCGAGATTGCCGGAGAGGTTGTCGAGTGCTTCGCGGCACTCCTGGATCGTAGCCATCGTGATCACGACCGTACCGCAGAGCCATGCGTGGTCGCGGGGCGCTACGAGGTAGCGTCGGGGCATGACCGACGAAGCCGCCGACCCCCGGGCCGAAGCCTCCGCCGAGCCCGCCCGGTCCGCCGAGCCCGCCGGGCCCGTGGCGCTGGGCGTCGTACGCACGCCCACCGGCCACGCCGGGGTGGACGCGCACCTGGCGCGGCTGGCGGACGCCGACCACCTCGCGGCGGACGGACACGTCGAGGTGTACGAGGATGTCCACCGGGGGCTGCGCGAGGCGCTGACCGCGCTGGACGCACCGCCCGTTCCCGGACCGTACGAAAACAGGAGCTGAACCGAACGTGGCAGGAGTGGCACGCCGCCGCCTGGACGCCGAACTGGTACGCCGCAGCATGGCCCGCTCGCGCGAGCATGCCGCCCAGCTGATCGCCGCGGGCCGGGTGACCGTGGGCGGCACCACCGCGACCAAGCCGGCCACCCAGGTCGAGACCAGCGCGGCCCTGGTGGTCCGCGCGGACGACAGCGATCCCGACTACGTCTCCCGGGGCGGCCACAAGCTGGCCGGCGCGCTGGCGGCCTTCCAGCCGCAGGGACTGGCCGTCGAGGGCCGCCGCGCGCTGGACGCCGGCGCCTCCACCGGCGGGTTCACCGACGTGCTGCTGCGCTCGGGCGTGGCCCACGTGATGGCCGTGGACGTCGGCTACGGGCAGCTGGCCTGGTCGCTGCAGAGCGACGACCGCGTCACGGTCAAGGACCGTACGAACGTACGCGAGCTGACGGTGGAGCAGCTCGACGGGGTTCCGGTCGACCTGGTCGTCGGTGACCTGTCGTTCATCTCGATCGGTCTGGTGCTGCCGGCGCTGGTGCGCTGCTGCGCGCCGGACGCGGACCTGGTCCTGATGGTCAAGCCGCAGTTCGAGGTCGGCAAGGACCGGCTGGGCAGCGGCGGTGTGGTGCGCAGCCCGGAGCTCCGGGCCGAGGCCGTGCGCGAGGTCGCGGCGCAGGCGGGGAAGCTGGGGCTGGGTGTTCTCGGGGTGACGGCGAGTCCGCTGCCGGGGCCGTCGGGGAACGTCGAGTACTTTCTGTGGCTGCGGGCGGGGGCACCGGCACTCGACCCGGCGGATGTTGACCGTGCAGTGGCGGAGGGGCCGCAGTGACAGATTCATCGGGTACAGCGGGATCGGGTTCAGGTATTGCGGGGGAAGGGCGGACGGTCTTCCTGCTCGCGCACACCGGGCGGCCGGCGGCCATCCGCAGCGCCGAGCTGGTCGTACAGGGTCTGCTGAGGTGCGGGCTGGGCGTGCGCGTCATGGAGCACGAGGCGGTGGACCTGCCGCTGCCGCCCGAGGTGGAGCTGGTCACCGAGTCCACCCCGGGGGTCCTCGACGGCTGTGAGCTGCTCATCGTCCTCGGCGGGGACGGGACCCTGCTGCGGGGCGCGGAGTTCGCGCGCGCCTCGGGGGTGCCGATGCTGGGCGTGAACCTGGGCCGGGTGGGCTTCCTCGCCGAGGCCGAGCGCGACGACCTGGACAAGGTCGTGGACCGGGTGGTGACGCGCTCGTACGAGGTCGAGGAGCGGATGACGCTCGACGTGATCGTGCGGACGAACGGCGATGTGGTCCACCGGGACTGGGCGCTGAACGAGGCCGCGGTCCAGAAGGTGTCCCCGGAGCGGATGCTGGAGGTGGTCCTGGAGATCGACGGGCGTCCGGTGACCGGCTTCGGCTGCGACGGGATCGTCTGCGCGACTCCGACGGGTTCCACGGCCTACGCCTTCTCCGCGGGCGGGCCGGTGGTCTGGCCGGAGGTGGAGGCGCTGCTGATGGTGCCGATCAGCGCGCACGCGCTGTTCGCGAAGCCGCTGGTGACCTCGCCGACCTCGGTGCTGGCGGTGGAGGTGCAGAACGGCACTCCGCACGGCGTGCTGTGGTGTGACGGGCGGCGCACGATCGAGCTGCCCGCCGGGGCACGGGTCGAAGTGCGGCGGGGTGCGGTGCCGGTGCGGCTCGCCCGGTTGCACCACGCGTCCTTCACGGACCGGCTCGTCGCCAAGTTCGCGCTGCCGGTGTCGGGTTGGCGCGGGGCGCCGCACTGAGACGCAGCTCACACGACTGTAATAGCACATCCGTTCGAACAACTTCGAGCGGGTGACGTCACATGGCACCCATGAAACCTCGGTATCGTCGTCCCGTGCTTGAGGAGATGCGGATACGGTCGCTCGGGGTCATCGACGACGCGGTGGTCGAGCTGTCGCCCGGATTCACCGCGGTGACCGGCGAGACCGGCGCGGGCAAGACGATGGTCGTCACCAGCCTCGGGCTGCTGCTCGGCGGTCGCGCCGACCCGGCCCTGGTGCGGATCGGGGCCAAGGCCGCGGTCGTCGAGGGCCGCATCGTCATGCGCCCCGGCGCCCCCGCCGCCGTACGCGCCGAGGAGGCCGGGGCCGAGCTGGACGACGGCGCCCTGCTGATCAGCCGGACCGTGTCCGCCGAGGGCCGCTCGCGCGCCCACGTCGGCGGCCGCTCCGTGCCCGTCGGCCTGCTCGGCGAGCTCGCCGAAGACCTGGTCGCCGTGCACGGGCAGACGGACCAGCAGGGGCTGCTGCGCCCGGCCCGGCAGCGGCAGGCGCTCGACCGGTACGCCGGGGACGCCGTCGCCGTCCCGCTGGAGAAGTACGGCTCGGCCTACCGCAGGCTCCGCGCGGTCGCCGTCGAGCTGGAGGAGATCACCACCCGGGCCCGCGAGCGGGCCCAGGAGGCGGACCTCCTGCGCTTCGGGCTGGACGAGATCGCGGCCGTGGAACCGGTGGCCGGCGAGGACACCGAACTCGCGGCCGAGGCGGAGCGGCTCGGGCACGCGGAATCGCTGGCCTCGGCGGCGCAGCTGGCGCACGCCGCGCTCGCGGGCAACCCCGAGGACCCGGAGGCCATCGACGCGAACATGCTCGTCGCGGGCGCCCACCGGGCGCTGGAATCCGTACGCTCCCACGACCCGGCCCTCGGCGGCCTCGCCGAGCGGATCGGGGAGCTGGGCATCCTGCTGTCCGACGTGGCCGGGGAACTGGCCGGCTACGCCGACGACCTGGACGCCGATCCGCTGCGGCTGGCCGCGCTGGAGGAACGGCGGGCCGCCCTGACGCAGCTCACCCGCAAGTACGGCACCGAGGGCACCGTGGACGCCGTGCTGGCGTGGGCCGAACAGGGCGCCGCGCGGCTGCTGGAACTGGACGGCGACGACGAGCGGATCACCGAGCTGACCGCCGAACGTGACGGACTGCGCGATGAACTGTCCCTGCTGGCGCAGGCGTTGACCGACGCCCGGGTGGAGGCCGCGACCCGCTTCGCCTCCGCGGTGACGCAGGAGCTGGCCTCCCTGGCGATGCCGCACGCCCGCGTGACCATCGACGTCCGGCAGGCCGACGACCCCGACGGTGTGGACGTGGACGGCCGCCCGGTCGCCTACGGCCCTTCGGGCGCGGACGAGGTCGAGCTGCTGCTCGCCCCGCACCCGGGCGCCCAGCCGCGGCCGATCGCCAAGGGCGCCTCGGGCGGTGAGCTGTCCCGGGTGATGCTGGCCGTCGAGGTCGTCTTCGCGGGCTCCGACCCGGTGCCCACCTACCTCTTCGACGAGGTCGACGCGGGCGTCGGCGGCAAGGCGGCGGTCGAGGTGGGCCGCCGGCTGGCGAAACTGGCCAAGTCGGCGCAGGTCGTGGTCGTCACGCACCTGCCGCAGGTGGCGGCCTTCGCCGACCGGCAGCTGCTCGTCGAGAAGACCAACGACGGCTCGGTCACCCGAAGCGGCGTCACCGTCCTGGAGGGCGAGGACCGGATCCGCGAGCTGTCGCGCATGCTGGCCGGCCACGAGGACTCGGCCTCGGCGCGGGCGCACGCCGAGGAACTGCTGGCGGCGGCGCGCGCGGACGCGTGAGGTGCCCGGGGCCGCGATGACCCGTGGCCAGGGCACCGCGATGCCACGAGGGCCCGGAACGCACGCTGTTCCGGGCCCTTCGCCGTGCCCTTCGCCGCGCCCGGGCCGACCCGGAGATAGTCCGTGTGGGTGAGGCTGAAGGGCGTCCTGCGGTATCTCGCACGGGATCCGCACCCGTATGGTCCCGGAACGCGCGTGCGGACTGGCATCCTTGGCGACGTCTCTGACTCCCTCACCCTGGAGCTTCGGCCCGTGAGCAGCTCCCCGGTCTCCACCTCCCTCCCGGCCCAGCCCTACGGCCGGCCGCCGCTGCGCACCGTGCAGGTACTCGGCGGCGGCGCGGGCGCGGGCAGCAGCGCGCACGTACGGTCGCTGGCGACCGGCCTCGCCGCGCGCGGGGTACGGGTCACCGTGTGCGCGCCCGTCCAGGCGGAGGGCGAGTACGACTTCACCGGCGCCGGGGCGCAGTTCGCGCCCGACGCGGTCAGCGTGCTGCGGGCCGCCTGCGCCGGAGCGGACCTCGTGCACGCGCACGGCGTGCGCGCCGGGATGCGCGCCGCGCTGGCCATACGCGGGCGCCGGGTGCCGCTGGTGGTGAGCTGGCACGGCGAGGGCCCGGCGGCGGCCGGCGCGCTCGGGCGGCTGAGCCGGCTGCTGGAACGGCACGTCGCCCGGGCGGCGGCCGTGGTCCTCGGGGCCTCCTCGGACCAGGTGGACGTCGCGCGCCTGCGGGGTGCCCGGGACGCCCGGCTGGCCCCGGTGGCGGTACCGGCGGGCCGGGGAGGCCAGGAAGCGGAGACCGACCCCGGCAAGGTGCGGGCCGAACTCGGCGCGGTGGAACGGCCGCTGCTGATCGCCGTCGGCAGCCTGGTGCCGCACCGGGGCTACTCCGTACTGCTCGACGCGGCACGGGAATGGCGCGGCCTGGACCCGGTGCCGCTGCTGGTGATCGCGGGAGAGGGACCGCTGCGGGCGGAGCTCTCCCGGCGGATCGAGGCGGAGGGGCTCCCGGTACGGCTGCTGGGGCGCCGCCGGGACGCGGCGCAGCTGCTGGCGGCGGCGGACCTGGCGGTGCTGCCGAGCCGGTGGGAGGCGCGGGCGCTGCTGGCACAGGAGGCCCTGCGGGTGGGCGTACCGCTGGTGGCCACGGCGGTGGGCGGTGTGCCCGAACTGGTGGGCGAGGGTGCGGTACTGGTCCCGCCGGGGGAGTCCGAGCCGCTCGCCTCGGCCGTGTCCGGCCTGCTGTCCGACCCGGACCGCCGGGCCGCACTGGCGGCCGCGGGGCGCGTCCAGGCCGCGACGTGGCCCTCGGAGGACGACACGGTGGCGCAGGTCCTGTCCGTCTACGACGAACTGATGGAACGCCGCCGGTAGCCTCCCGGCGGGGCTCGAACTGAGCCCCGCCCGGCGCTTGAGGCGCGGGTCCGGGCAGAGCCCGGGGAACGGCGTCAGGAAAGGGTGTGGCGGCGGGCGCGGAGGGCCAGGCTCAGGGAGAGGACCGTCTCCGGGTCGTCCAGGTCCGTGCCCAGGAGCTCCGAGATGCGGGCCAGCCGGTTGTACAGCGTCTGCCGGTTCAGGTGGAGCTCACGCGCCGTCTCCGCCTTGCGGCCCGCGTGGGCCAGGTACGTCTCCAGCGTGGGCAGGAGCGGGGGCCGCGACGCCGTGTCGTGCGTGCGGAGCGGCCCGATCGCACGGTCCACGAAGGCCGCCAGGTCGGGGTGTTCGCGCAGCCGCCACAGCAGCAGGTCGATGTCCAGGCGCCGGGCGTCGTACCAGGGCCGGGCCGGCAGGCCGTGCGCCGCCGTGGCGGTCTCCGCGGCGTGGCGCAGGCCCGCCGAGGCCGCCGCCCAGCCGCCCGCCACGCCGACGACCACGGCCGGCGGGGCGTCGGCCCGGTCCAGGCCGGCGCGTTCGACGCCCGCCCGCAGCGCGGCCGAGACCCGGTCCGCCACAGCCGTACGCTCCGACTCGGCGCGCAGGGAGACCAGGAGCGGGACCCGGCCCTCGACCGGGCGGACGCCCAGCAGGACCGGAACCCCGACGGACGACAGCTCCTCCAGCACCGCACGGGCCAGGACGGCCCAGTTCCCGGACGGGCCGAGGTCCGAGGCCAGCCGCATGACCACCGGCAGCAGCGGACCGCCGCCCGGCTTGAAACCCAGGACGCGGGCCTGTGCCGGGGCGTCCTCCGCCGAGATGCGGCCCTCCGCCAGGTCCGTCAGGAAGTCCCCGCGTCCGCGCGCCGCCAGTTCCTCCTCCTGCCGCGCCTGCATCAGGACGACGGCCAGGACGCCCGCCGTGCGTTCGGCCGCCATCCGGTGCACGGGGAGCAGCGGGGCCGAGATCCCGACCAGGACGACCCGGGCCCGGACCGAGCCGGTGCCGTGGCCCCCGCCCGGTACGTCGACCACCACCGTGTTCGTGGAGGGTTCGGCCTCGCGCTGGCCGCGCAGGCCCTCCCACACCTGGAGCGGGTCCGCGCCCGCGTCCCCGGCCGCGCTGCCGGCCGCGTACAGGAGCTGCCCGTCGGGGGTCTCCAGGAAGACCGGGTTCCCGGTGAAGTCGGCCAGGATCCGCAGGACCTGCGGGATGCCCCCACCGCCGAGCAGGGCCTCCGTACAGCGGCGGTGGACCTCCTCGGCCCGCTGGAGCAGCGCGTAGTGGTGGTTGACGATCTCGGTGTGGACCTCCTCCGTGACCGCCACGAAGGGGACCTCCCGGTGGAGCTGGACCAGGGGCAGCCCCGCCGAGCGCGCGGTCTCCACGAGGGTCGCCGGCAGCCGGGTGAAGCGCGGGCCCAGTTCGACCACCAGCGCGGCGATCCCGCGGTCCGCGAGGCGGCGTACGAAGGCGCGCTGCTCGGCCGGCCGGGTGCCGAGTCCGAGGCCCGTGGTCAGCAGCAGCTCACCGCCCTTGAGCAGCGAGGCGATGTTCGGGACCTCGCCCGCGTGCACCCAGCGCACGGTCCGGCCCAGGCGGTCGGCGCACGCGACCACCTCCGGCAGTCCGCCGCGCAGCCCCGGCAGCTCCAGCGCCCGCTGAACCGTGATCCCGCCCTGGTTCTCCATATCGCGGGACGCTACCGGCAGGCCTGTGCCCATCGTCAGGCGGGCTGGATGTTGTGGTTGAAGCGGAAGACGTTGTCCGGGTCGTACTGCCGCTTCAGCGCGCCCAGCCGCTGCATGTTCTCGCTGCCGAGGCCGGAGACCACCCGCGCCGCGCCCTCGTCGCCGGTGAAGTTGAGGTAGACCGCGCCCGTGCTCCACGGGCCGACGTCGGCGCGGACGTCCTTGACCCACTGCCGGCAGCGCTCGTCGTCGGCCGCGTCCTCCCAGATCCCGAACGGGTGCACCGCCCACGGCGCGTCGCGGTAGGGAATCGGGTAGTCGGCCGGGCCGGAGGCCACCGCGCCGCCCTGCGGGAAGACCAGGTGCTGGGTGCCGGTCGGTACCGGCATGTCCCCGGCGCGGGCGCAGAAGACGTCGACGAAATCGTCGGGGCAGCCGGTGAGGTACTCGGCCGACCAGTAGTTCCGCATGCCCGGGGGGTCGTCGATCATGCACTGGAGGTCGGCGTAGGGGATGGCCGTGACGATCTCGGACTCGTGGGGGATGGCCAGCAGCGGCTCGGCCAGCTTGCGCATCTCGTCCTCGGGGCCCGCGTACGTCAGCAGCGCCCCGGCCAGCAGCCGGCCGACCAGGTGCTGCGGGACGAACTCCTCGGGCGGGCCGGTGATGTAGAGGGCGGCGCCCGAGGCCTCGGGCGGTGCGGCCTCGATGACGTCCCGGTACGTACGGACCACCTCGGGCCCGCGTTCCGGCAGGTACAGCAGCATCGCGATCGACATGGCGGGCAGTTCGTACAGCCGCAGGGTCAGCGAAGTGGCGATGCCGAAGTTCCCGCCGCCGCCGTGCAGCCCCCAGAACAGCTCGGGGTGCTCCTCCGCGGTGGCGTGGACGAGCTCGCCCTCGGCGGTGACCAGGTCCACGCCCAGCAGGTTGTCCACGGCCAGGCCGAACTTGCGGTCCAGCCAGCCGCTGCCGCCGCCCAGGACGTAGCCGCCGACGCCGGTGGTGGAGGCGCGGCCGCCCGTCGTGGCCAGCGCGTAGGGCTCGCAGGCCCGGTCCAGGTGGCTCATCGTGGCGCCGCCCTCGATATGCGCCGCCCCGGCCGCCGGATGGACCGTCACCTCGTGCATCCGCCGCAGGTCCACGACGAGGCCGCCGTCGTTCAGGGACATCCCGGCCACGCTGTGCCCGCCCCCGCGCACGGCGATGTTCAGGTCCAGTTCCCTGGCGAAGCGCACGGCGGTCACCACGTCCGCCGTGCTCTCGCACTGGGCGATGACGGCGGGTCTGCGGTCGATCATCGCGTTGAAGAGGGTCCGGGCCTCGTCGTACCCGGGATCCTCCGGGGCGAAGACCTCGCCGGACAGATCCTCGCGGAGCGCGGTCAGGGCCGCGCCCGCCTTCGACAGGGGAGCCATGGCTGCCCCCTTCCACCGGAGGGAGGGCATAGGACCCTTCCAGCGTAGGCGCGGACGATCACCGGGGCGCGGCGAGAAAGTCCGCGGCCCCGGCGGGTCGTCCCGTTTCAGCCCCCGTATGCCCCGCTGGCCGTCAGCCGCAGGGCCGTGTCGATCAGCGGAACGTGGCTGAAGGCCTGCGGGAAGTTCCCGACCTGCCGCTGGAGCCGCGGGTCCCACTCCTCCGCCAGCAGGCCCAGGTCGTTGCGCAGCGACAGCAGCCGCTCGAACAGCCGCCGCGCCTCGTCGACCCGGCCGATCATCGCCAGGTCGTCGGCCATCCAGAACGAGCACGCGAGGAAGGCTCCCTCGTCGCCCTCCAGGCCGTCCACGCCGGCCTCCTCGCCGGTCGTCGGGTAGCGCAGGATGAACCCGTCGGGCGTGGACAGCTCGCGCTGGATCGCCTCGATGGTGCCGATGACCCGCTTGTCGTCCGGCGGCAGGAAGCCCATCTGCGGGATCAGCAGCAGGGAGGCGTCCAGCTCCTTCGACCCGTACGACTGGGTGAAGGTGTTGCGTTCCTTGTCGTAGCCCTTCTCGCACACGTCCTGGTGGATCTCGTCGCGCAGCTCGCGCCACCGCTCCAGCGGGCCGTCCGCGTCGCCGCTCTCGATCAGCTTGATCGTGCGGTCCACCGCCACCCAGGCCATCACCTTCGAGTGCACGAAGTGGCGGCGCGGGCCGCGCACCTCCCAGATGCCCTCGTCCGGCTGGTCCCAGTGGGTCTCCAGGTAGCGGATCAGCTTGAGCTGGAGCACCGAGGCGTAGTCGTTGCGGGCCAGGCCCGTCATGTGGCCCAGGTGCAGGGCCTCGGTGACCTCGCCGTACACGTCGAGCTGGAGCTGGCCCGCGGCGCCGTTGCCGACCCGGACCGGGCGGGAGTTCTCGTAGCCGGGCAGCCAGTCCAGCTCCGTCTCGCCGAGCTCCCGCTCGCCCGCGATCCCGTACATGATCTGCAGGTTCTCCGGGTCGCCGGCGACCGCGCGCAGCAGCCACTCGCGCCAGGCGCGGGCCTCCTCGCGGTATCCGGTGCGCAGCAGCGAGGAGAGGGTGATGGCCGCGTCCCGCAGCCAGGTGTAGCGGTAGTCCCAGTTCCGGACCCCGCCGATCTCCTCGGGGAGGGAGGTGGTGGGCGCGGCGACGATCCCGCCCGTGGGGCCGTAGGTGAGGGCCTTGAGGGTGATCAGCGAGCGGATCACGGCCTCCCGGTAGGGCCCGTGGTACGTGCACTGCTCGACCCACTCGCGCCAGAAGTCGGTGGTCGACTCCAGGGCCGCCTCGGCGTCGGGGGTCTCGGGCGCGTCGCGGTGCGAGGCCTGCCAGCTGATGCTGAAGGCCTTGCGGTCGCCCGGGCCGACGGTGAAGTCGGAGTACGTCGTGAGGTCCTTGCCGTAGGTCTGCGCGTCGGCGTCCAGCCAGACGGAGTCCGGGCCGGCCACGGCCACGGTGCGCCCGTCGACCTTGTGGACCCATGGCACGACCCGCCCGTAGCTGAATCGCATCCGCAGCGCCGAGCGCATGGGCACGCGCCCGCTGATGCCCTCCACGATGCGGATCAGCTGCGGTGCGTGGTCCTCGCGGGGAGGCATGAAGTCGATCACGCGGACCCTGCCGCGCGGCGTGTCCCACTCCGACTCCAGCACCAGCGAGTCACCGCGGTAGCGGCGGCGGGTCGCACGCGGGGCCTCGGTGCCGGCCGGGAACGACGGGCCGATCCGCCAGAACCCGTGATCCTCGGTGCCGAGAATGCTCGCGAACACGGCGTGCGAGTCGAAGCGTGGCAGGCACAGCCAGTCCACCGCTCCGTCCCGACAGACCAGTGCCGCGGTCTGCATGTCCCCGATCAGTGCGTAATCCTCGATGCGCCCGGACACGTGCATCTCCAGTCGAACGGCCACGTCCGCCCCCGCGGGGGCGCTTGCATTGCGCTGTTGCGCGGTCTCCTGTGTGCAGGGAGTGCCGCGTGAGCCCCATGATTCCGCATACCGGCCCGGTTAGGCCGTCCGACGGACTGCTCGGCGGCGCTGTGTGCAATATCCGAGCAGGATATGACGGCACCCTAGTGATCTCCGTGAGCCTCGGAAGAATGCGGTTGCGCCGAACGGGTGAGCTGCGGTCTTGCCGCCCCGGCGCACTCGGGAGCCCCGGGCGGAGCCCGCGCGCCGCGTGCCCGGAGGCGGACCGCCCCGGGCGCTGATAGGCTGGTACCCCGTGGACCGGTGGTCTGCCTGTGCGAATCAGGAGCCCCGAAACCGCAGCTTCGGCGCCCCCCGAGACCCTTCCGGATCGACGGCGGCCGGCGCCGGACGCACCTCACCTCGCGACCACGGGAGCCCCCTCTTGGCGATGCCGCCCGCTGCTTTTCGAAACAGCACAGCCATGACGACCAAGCACATCTTCGTCACCGGGGGTGTCGCTTCCTCCCTCGGCAAGGGCCTGACGGCCTCCAGCCTGGGTGCGTTGCTCAAGGCGCGCGGTCTGCGGGTCACGATGCAGAAGCTCGACCCGTACCTGAACGTCGACCCCGGCACGATGAACCCGTTCCAGCACGGCGAGGTGTTCGTCACCAACGACGGCGCCGAGACCGACCTGGACATCGGCCACTACGAGCGCTTCCTCGACGTCGACCTCGACGGCTCGGCCAACGTCACCACCGGCCAGGTCTACAACACGGTCATCGCCAAGGAGCGCCGCGGCGAGTACCTCGGTGACACCGTGCAGGTCATCCCGCACATCACCAACGAGATCAAGCACCGCATCCGCCGCATGGCGACCGAGGACGTCGACGTCGTCATCACCGAGGTCGGCGGCACCGTCGGCGACATCGAGTCGCTGCCGTTCCTGGAGACCGTCCGCCAGGTCCGCCACGAGGTCGGCCGCGACAACGTCTTCGTCGTGCACATCTCGCTGCTCCCCTACATCGGCCCCTCCGGTGAGCTCAAGACCAAGCCGACCCAGCACTCGGTCGCGGCCCTGCGCAACATCGGCATCCAGCCCGACGCCATCGTGCTGCGCGCCGACCGCGACGTCCCCACCTCCATCAAGCGCAAGATCTCGCTGATGTGCGACGTGGACGAGGCGGCCGTGGTCGCGGCCATCGACGCCAAGTCCATCTACGACATCCCGAAGGTCCTGCACACCGAGGGCCTGGACGCGTACGTCGTGCGCAAGCTCGACCTGCCGTTCCGCGACGTGGACTGGACGGTGTGGGAGGACCTGCTCGACCGGGTCCACAACCCCGACCACGAGGTCAAGGTCGCGCTCGTCGGCAAGTACATCGACCTGCCCGACGCCTACCTGTCGGTGACCGAGGCGCTGCGCGCCGGCGGTTTCGCCAACAAGGCCCGGGTCCAGATCAAGTGGGTCACCTCCGACGACTGCAAGACCCCGGCGGGCGCCGCCGCCCAGCTCGGCGACGTCGACGCGATCTGCGTGCCCGGCGGCTTCGGCGACCGTGGCGTCAACGGCAAGGTCGGCGCGATCACCTACGCCCGCGAGAACAAGATCCCGCTGCTCGGCCTGTGCCTGGGTCTGCAGTGCGTGGTCATCGAGGCCGCGCGCAACCTCGCGGGCATCGACGACGCCAACTCCACCGAGTTCGACGCCTCCACCCCGCACCCGGTCATCTCCACCATGGAGGAGCAGCTGGCCTTCGTCGAGGGCGCGGGCGACCTGGGCGGCACCATGCGTCTGGGCATGTACCCGGCGAAGCTCGCCGAGGGCTCCATCGTGCGCGAGGTCTACGGCGACGAGGCCTACGTGGACGAGCGCCACCGGCACCGCTACGAGGTCAACAACGCCTACCGCGGCGAGCTGGAGAAGAAGGCGGGCCTCGTCTTCTCCGGCACCTCCCCGGACAACAAGCTCGTCGAGTACGTCGAGTACCCGCGCGAGGTGCACCCCTACCTGGTGGCCACCCAGGCCCACCCGGAGCTGCGCTCGCGCCCGACGCGCCCGCACCCGCTGTTCGCCGGCCTGGTCAAGGCGGCCGTGCAGCGGCAGCAGTCCGCGAAGTGAGGGCCTGACCGCATAACGTAGGCAGCCGGGGCACGGATCGTGCCCCGGCTGTCGCGTTCTCGGGGAAGGTATCGGCCATGGCCATGGGCAACGACATCGTGGACACACCGGAGTCGTGGGAGGTCGTCGCCTCACGGACACCGTTCGAGGGCGCGAAGACGGCCGTGCGCTCGGACCAGGTCCGGATGCCCGACAGCTCGGTGGTGCGCCGCGACTACCAGGTGCACCCGGGCTCGGTGTGCGTCCTCGCCCTCGACGAGGAGCAGCGGGTGCTGGTCCTCAAGCAGTTCCGCCACCCCGTGCGGCACCGGCTGTGGGAGCTCCCGGCCGGGCTGCTGGACGTACCCGGTGAGAACCCGCTGCGCGCGGCCCAGCGGGAGCTGTACGAGGAGGCGCACGCCAAGGCGGGCGAGTGGCGGGTGCTGGCCGACTTCTTCACCTCGCCCGGCGGATCCGACGAGGCCGTCCGGATCTTCCTCGCGCGGGATCTGGCGGAGGCCGAGGGGGAGCGGTACGAGGTCTCCGAGGAGGAGGCCGACATGGAGATCGCCCGCGTCCCGCTCGCGGACCTGGTCGGCGGGATCCTCGCGGGCGAGCTGCACAACCCGGGGCTGGTGACCGGAGTGCTGGCCCTGGCCGCGGCCCTCGCCTCCGAAGGCGGCATCGAGGCCCTGCGCCCGGCCCTGGCCCCCTGGCCGGCCCGACCCTACGAGGTGTAGTCCGGGGCCGGCGCCATCGGGCACGGCGCCCGACGCGCCGGACGCGCCGGAGGCGCATCGGAAAATGGGACCATCTGCTGATCCGATTGGGGGATTTGCCCGCCGCGCTCCACACGGGTCGTCGCTCTGCGTGAACTACGCTCGCAATCCGGTGGCAGGGAGAGGAGCGGATCCGTGGCGGATTTCGTCGGGCGGCGGCGTGAGCTCAAGGAGCTGCGCGAGGACATCGCGCGAACCGGACTCGACACCCTCTCCGGCCGCAAGGCCAAGGCGCCCCGGGCCCGGGTGCTGCTCGTCGCCGGGCGGCCGGGGTCCGGGCGCACCGCCCTCGCCGAGGCCTTCGTGCGGGAGGTCGCCGAGGAATACCCCGACGGAGTGCTCCGCACCCGGCTCACCGCCCCCGGCGGGGAGACCGTGGCCACCGAACGGGCCGTCCGGAGCCTCCTGGAGGGCCTGGGGCTGCCCACCCCGCCCGGGGCCGGTGAGGACGAGCTGAGCTCCGTCCTGCGCACCGCCCTCGAAGGCCGCCGGGCGATCATCATGGTCGACGACGCCGCCGATCCGCAGCAGGTGGACGCCCTGCTGCCGGACACCCCCGAGTGCCTCGTCGTCGTCACCGCCGAGGGGCCGCTCACCGGTATCCCCGACGTCCGGCCCTGCACCCTCGGCGGACTCGACACCCCCTCCGCCGTGGAGCTGCTGGCCCAGCGCATCGGTGACACCCGGGTCACCGCCGACCCGCGGGCCGCCGACACCCTCGCCGAGGAGTGCGGGGGCCAGCCCGCCGCCCTCGTCCTCGTCGGCGGGTGGCTCGCCGCCCATCCCAAGGAATCCGTCGCCGACGTGGCCAAGCAGCTGCACGACATGCCCGCCACCACCGGCGGCCCGCTCGCCCGCGGCTTCCGGCTCGTCTACGAGTCCCTGCCGCAGCCCGCCCAGCGGACGCTGCGGCTGCTGCCGCTCGCCCCAGCCGGGATCGTCGACTCGCACACCGCCTCCGCCCTCGCCGGGTGCTCTGTGGCCGCCGCCCAGTCCACTCTCGACGACTTCGCCGGGCTGGGCCTCGTCCGCCCCTCCCGCGACGGCCTCTTCCTGCTGCCCGGCTGCCTCGCGCCGATGCTCCAGGCGCTCCTGGAGGCCAAGGAGCGCCCCGCCGAGGTCCAGCTGGCCCGGGCCCGGATGCTGGAGCGGACCGTACGGCTGCTGCACTCCTGCCGCGCCATGGCCGAGGCCGAGGAGCCCGGGGTGGACGCCGCCGTCGACGACGGTCTGCGCGAGCTGCTCGACGGGCTGCCGCGCGCACTGCGGTTCCCCGACCGGCGGGCCGCCGCCACCTGGCTCGACACCCGGCTGCCCGCGCTCACCGCGGCCGCCTCCCTGGCCGTGGCCGACGGGGAGCTGGACACCCTGGCCCGCCGGCTGGTCGCCGCCCTCGTACGGGCACTGGCGGACCACCGGGGCACGGCCGGGGCCGCCCCCGAGCTGTACGGGCTGCACCGCCTGGTCCTGGACGTGGCCGAGCGCCGCGACCTGCACCGGGAGCAGGCCGCCGCGCTGCTGAACCTGGCCGACCTGGACGCCGGGACCGGCCGGACCCAGGAGGCGCTGGAGCGCTACCGGGCCGCGCTGGATGCCGGACGGGCCGCGAACGACCCGTACGCGACGGGCCGCGCGATGGAATCCGTAGGAGGCGCGTACCAGGAGCTGGCGGACTGGCACCGGGCCGCCGACTGGTTCGGCCGGGCGCTCTCCCAGGCCCTCGCGCGGGGCGAGCGCGCGGACGAGGCGCGGCTGTACGGGCGGCTCGGCAACGTCCACACCTACGCGGGGCGGTACGGGGACGCGCTGCGCAGCTGGCGGGCGGCCGCCGCGGGCTACCGGAAGCTGTCCGATGTCCCCGGTCAGGCAAAGGCGTTGAGCGAGATGGCGCGGGTCCAGGAGTACGCCGGGCGGCCCGAGGAATCGCTGCACACCTGCCGCGAGGCGGTGGAGCTGGCGCGCCGGGCCGGGGACCAGCGGCTTCAGGCCGCACTGCAGGTCCGGCTGGCCGACACGCTGGACAGACTGGGGGACCCCGCAGCTGCCAGGCTGCACCGCTCCGCAGCCGACAGATTGCTGGGAGATGACCCCGCAGCCTGCGAAATCCGCAGTGCTTCCGACTGAGATTATTGGTTTGCAAGGCTAGACAGCGACTCATCCTTCATTAGACTGGGTTCACCGCGGCTTCCCGTGGTGCATCCCGTTGCGCGTTCTTGTGGGCGGGTATGTATGGAAGTGCCCCCGAAAATCCCCTGAGCCAAGGACCGTGATCGACGATGAAGGTCGGCATCCCCCGCGAGGTCAAGAACAACGAGTTCCGGGTCGCCATCACGCCCGCCGGCGTGCATGAGCTGGTCCGTAACGGCCACCAGGTCTTCATCGAGCAGAACGCCGGTGTGGGTTCCTCGATCACCGACGCCGAGTACGTCTCGGCCGGCGCCGAGATCCTCGCCACGGCGGACGAGGTCTGGGCCACCGCCGACCTGCTGCTCAAGGTCAAGGAGCCCATCGCGGAGGAGTACCACCGCCTCCGCAAGGACCAGACGCTCTTCACGTACCTGCACCTGGCGGCCTCCCGCGAGTGCACGGACGCCCTGCTGGAGTCCGGCACCACCGCCATCGCCTACGAGACGGTCGAGCTCGCCAACCGCGCGCTCCCGCTGCTCGCCCCGATGTCCGAGGTCGCGGGCCGCCTGGCCCCGCAGGTCGGCGCCTACCACCTGATGCGCTCGGCCGGCGGCCGCGGCGTCCTCCCGGGCGGTGTCCCCGGCACCCACGCCGGCGAGTGCGTCGTCATCGGCGGCGGCGTCTCCGGCTGGAACGCCGCGCAGATCGCCATCGGCATGGGCTTCCACGTGACCCTGCTCGACCGCGACATCAACAAGCTCCGCGAGGCCGACAAGATCTTCGGCACGAAGATCAAGACGATCGTCTCCAACGCCTACGAGCTGGAGAAGGCCGTCGTCGAGGCCGACCTCGTCATCGGCGCCGTGCTGATCCCGGGTGCGAAGGCCCCGAAGCTGGTCACCAACGAGCTCGTCGCCAAGATGAAGCCCGGAAGTGTCCTTGTCGACATTGCGATCGACCAGGGCGGCTGCTTCGAGGACTCCCGTCCGACCACGCACGCCGAGCCGACCTTCCAGGTCCACAACTCGGTCTTCTACTGCGTCGCCAACATGCCGGGCGCGGTGCCGAACACCTCCACCTACGCGCTGACGAACGCGACGCTGCCCTACATCGTGCAGCTCGCCAACCTCGGCTGGGCCGAGGCGCTGCGTCGTGACGCCGCCCTCGCGCTGGGCCTCAACACCCATGACGGCCAGGTCGTTTACGGTCCCGTCGCCGAGGCCCACGGCCTGGAGACCCTTGAGCTGAGCACGCTGCTCGGCTGACACGTCAACGACTGACGTCAATCTCACGTATCCGGCCGGACCTTGCCCGCAAGGTCCGGCCGGACGCGTTTGAGCGGTGCCCCGGGACCCCGCTCAACTCGCCTCGAACGTAACCCTTTAACCCTTTCGCACACCCGCGAAACTTCGCAGCGACAGCTCGTGCGCCCTTGACAGAGTGGTGTTCGGTTGCCGACACATCGTGCCGGGTCCGGCGGATTGTGTTGCCGCTGAGCGGTGACACGCCATAGAGTCGCCAACCGTCGGCATGGTGCCACGCTGACCTATCGATAAGTGTCCTGGTCACGTCCGAGGAGGTAAGACGACTTGTGAATGAGTCGACATTTGCTCCTGGGGGTGGTCGAGCAGGGATGCCTGAGCGGGGCCAGGGCCCTACCGGGCTCGAAGCCGTCGGCTCCGTCGCAGTACGCACCTTCGCAAACCACCAGCACATGACGACGCCCCAAAAGAGCATGGACGGCCTAGACGTGAACTCCAGGGCCGGCGACCTGAGCGGCGAAAAGCCCGTGGGTTTCGCCGACTACGACAATGTGCCCGAGGGGCACTTCTACGACCCCGACGCGGAGTACGAACCGGACCCCGAGTACGCGGCCACTCTCGCCCCCGACGCTGCCCGCCAGCGCCGTGAGCGGATCGGCCCGACCGGACGCCCGCTCCCGTACTTCCCGATCCCGGGTCCGCTGACCGACCACGGTCCGGCGAAGATCATCGCGATGTGCAACCAGAAGGGCGGCGTGGGCAAGACCACGTCGACCATCAACCTGGGTGCCGCGCTCGCCGAGTACGGGCGCCGCGTGCTGCTCGTCGACTTCGACCCGCAGGGCGCGCTGTCCGTGGGTCTCGGCGTGAACCCGATGGAACTCGACCTGACGGTCTACAACCTGCTCATGGAGCGGGGCATGTCGGCCGACGAGGTGCTTCTCAAGACGGCGGTCCCCAACATGGACCTGCTGCCGAGCAACATCGACCTGTCCGCTGCCGAGGTGCAGTTGGTCAGCGAGGTCGCGCGCGAGTCCACCCTGCAGCGGGCCCTGAAGCCCCTGCTGGCCGACTACGACTACATCGTGATCGACTGTCAGCCCTCGCTCGGTCTGCTGACCGTGAACGCCCTGACGGCGGCTCACAAGGTCATCGTCCCGCTGGAGTGCGAGTTCTTCGCGCTGCGCGGCGTGGCGCTGCTGACCGAGACCATCGAGAAGGTGCAGGAGCGGCTCAACCCGGAGCTGGAGCTCGACGGCATCCTCGCCACGATGTACGACTCCCGTACGGTGCACAGCCGTGAGGTGCTGGCGCGCGTCGTCGAGGCCTTCGACGACCACGTCTACCACACGGTCATCGGCCGCACGGTGCGCTTCCCGGAGACCACGGTCGCCGGTGAGCCGATCACGACGTACGCCTCGAACTCCGTCGGCGCCGCCGCCTACCGCCAGCTGGCCAGGGAGGTGCTCGCCCGGTGTCACGCCGAGTGAGTCTGCCCGGAGCCGACGAACTGTTCCGTACGACCGGGGGGATGGCGCTCCAGTCGTCCTCGCCGCGGCGCGGGGTCGAGGAGGCCCCCGCCGCGGAACACTCGGCCACCTCGGCCGAGGGCGCGGCACGTGAGGGCCGCGGCCGCGAGGCCGCGGACGCCGGCGGACCCGTGGTGGGGCAGCCGCGGCGGCCGCAGGAAGGTTCTGCCGGCCCGGCCGGCGGCGTGGGGTCCGCCCCGGGCGGCGCCGGCCGCCGGGGCAAGGGGCAGGGCCGGGGTGCGAACCGGCGCCCCAGCGGCCGCGAGCGCCACGACGAGAAGATCACGGTCTACGTCTCCGCCGAGGAGCTCATGGACCTGGAACACGCGCGGCTGGTCCTGCGCGGGGAGCACGGGCTGGCGGTGGACCGGGGCCGCATCGTCCGCGAGGCCGTCGCGGTCGTCCTCGCCGATCTGGAATCCCGCGGTGACGCGAGCATCCTCGTACGGCGCCTGCGGGGCCGCTGACCGCCCTGCGGGCCTTCCCGGAACTTCGGCCCGTCGTGGCCACCCGCCGCGCGGGGAGCTTCCCGCGGGCGGCGGAGCGCCGGTCCGGGCGGTACGGCGCCGTGCCGGGGCGGGGTCCGCCCGGTCGTACGGGCGAGCCCGTACGCTGCTGGTGGCCGCGGCCACGGCGCCCGGTCCTCCACACCGCCCCCCTGCACCTCCTGGACCGCGATGCCCCTCCCCGCCGAATCCGGCCGACCGACCCGGCGCGTCCTGGGGCGCGGCCCCGGCGCACCCGACGCGGACCGCCGACCGGAGGCGCACGACGGGGGAGCGGACCGCGAAGGCCCTGAGGCGCCCGCTGAGCCCCCGGCACCGCCGGTCGGCGGTACGGAGCCGGAACGTTCCCCCGGGCCCGCAGACGGGCAGCAGGAGCCCCCTGAGTCCCTTCCGGACCCCGCACGGGCCGCGGACCCGGCCGCGCGGCCGGACGCCGCGAGCCCCGTGGGCGGCGACGGGCGGTTCACGCTGCGGCTCGCCAACTTCGAGGGGCCCTTCGACCTGCTGCTCCAGCTGATCTCGCGGCACAAGCTCGACGTCACCGAGGTCGCGCTGTCCAAGGTCACCGACGAGTTCATGGCGCACATCCGCGCCATGGGGCCCGACTGGGACCTCGACCAGACCACCGAGTTCCTCGTCGTCGCCGCCACCCTCCTCGACCTGAAGGCCGCCCGGCTGCTGCCGGTGGCCGAGGTCGAGGACGAGGCGGACCTGGCGCTGCTGGAGGCCCGGGACCTGCTCTTCGCGCGCCTGCTCCAGTACCGCGCGTACAAACAGATCGCCGAGATCTTCGAGCGGCGCGCGGAGGCCGAGGGCAGGCGGTACCCGCGGACCGTGGGGCTGGAGCCGCACCACGCCGACCTGCTGCCCGAGGTCGTCATCAGCATCGGGCCGGAGGGATTCGCCCGGCTCGCCGTGAAGGCCATGCAGCCCCGGGCCAAGCCCCAGGTGTACGTGGACCACATCCACGCGCCCCTGGTCAGCGTGCGCGAGCAGGCCGGGATGGTGGTGCGGATGCTGAAGGCGCGCGGGGAGGCCACCTTCCAGGAGCTCACCGAGGACGCCGGGGACACCCTCACCGTCGTCGCGCGCTTCCTGGCCCTGCTGGAGCTCTACCGGGAGAAGGCGGTCGTCCTCGACCAGGAGGAGGCCCTGCAGACCCTGCGCGTGCGCTGGAGCGGCGGGGACGGTGACGGCATGCCGGCCGTGACCGACGAGTTCGACCGGATCGCGGAGGCGAAGGATTGAGCGGCGACGTGAGCGCGGTGGCCGCGCTGGAGCTGAAGCCGGCCCTGGAGGCCGTGCTGATGGTCGTGGACGAGCCGGCCACCGAGGCGCACCTGGCGAAGGTGCTGGAGCGCACCCCGCGCGAGGTCGCGCGGGCGCTGCGGGAGCTCGCCGACGAGTACACGGCCGCGCGCCGGGGTTTCGAGCTGCGGCTCGTCGCCGGCGGCTGGCGGTTCTACACCCGGGCCGAGTACGCGCCGGCCGTGGAGGGCTTCGTACTGGACGGCCAGCAGGCCCGGCTCACCCAGGCGGCCCTGGAGACCTTGGCGGTCGTCGCGTACCGCCAGCCGGTGAGCCGGTCACGGGTCTCCGCCGTCCGCGGAGTCAACTGCGACGGGGTCATGCGGACCCTCCTCCAGCGCGGTCTGGTGGAGGAGGCGGGGACGGAACCCGAAACAGGTGCGATCCTGTACAGGACGACGAACCACTTTTTGGAGCGGATGGGCCTGCGCGGCCTTGACGAGCTCCCGGAGCTCGCGCCCTTCCTCCCCGAGGCGGAGGCGATCGAAGCCGAGACGCAGGAAGGTGTTCCGTCGTTCGATCCGGACGCACCGGACACAGATGCAGACGACGACAAGACGACGGAACTTTGATGCGAAGCAGCGGCAACGGCAACGGTGGCGGCAACAGGAACAGCGGCGGCGGCGGTGGCGGCGGGCGCGGTAACTCCCGCGGCGGCTCCTCCAGCGGCGGCGGTGGCTACCGCGGGAGCGGCTCCGGCGGTGGCAGCGGCTCCGGCGGCTCCCGCGGCGGCAGCTCCGGCGGCGGCTACCGGGGTGGCAGCTCCGGCGGCTCCGGCGGCTCCCGCGGGGGCAGCTCCGGCGGCGGCTACCAGGGCGGCGGCTCCCGCGGGGGCAGCGCCGGCGGCGGCTACCAGGGCGGCGGCTCCCGCGGCGGCAGCTCCGGCGGCGGCTACCAGGGCGGCGGCTCCCGCGGCGGCAGCTCCGGCGGCTACCAGGGCGGCTCCGACTCGCGCGACCGCGACCAGCCGGCCCCCCGCATCCGCAACCCGCGTCCCGAGGAGCGCCGCTACGACGTAGGCCCCGAGGGCGAGCGCAGCGGACGCAGCGGCCCCAAGGCGGGCGGCGGCGGTGCCCGCGGCGCGGCGGCGCGCGGTGGCGCCAAGGGCGGTCCCCGTACCTCCAGGACCCCCGGCATCGGCGGCGCCGGCGGCCCGCGCAGCGGTCCCGGCAGCCGCAGCGGCCAGTCCCGTCCGCGCGAGCTGGACGCGCGCATCGAGGAGCGCGTGCGCGACCGGTACGCCGACAAGCCCGTGGTCAAGACCCCGAAGACCTTCCCGGGTGCCGAGGAGGAGGGCGAGCGTCTGCAGAAGGTGCTCGCCCGCGCCGGCATGGGTTCGCGCCGCGCCTGCGAGGAGCTCATCGAGCAGGCCCGCGTCGAGGTCAACGGCGAGATCGTGCTGGAGCAGGGCAAGCGCGTCCTGCCGAAGGACGAGATCAAGGTGGACGGCCTGACCGTCGCCACCCAGTCGTACCTGTTCTTCGCGCTGAACAAGCCCGCCGGTGTCGTCTCCACCATGGAGGACCCGGACGGCCGCCAGTGCCTCGGCGACTACGTCACCAACCGTGAGACCCGTCTCTTCCACGTCGGCCGGCTCGACACCGAGACCGAGGGCATCATCCTGCTCACCAACCACGGTGAGCTGGCCCACCGCCTCACGCACCCGAAGTACGGCGTGCAGAAGACGTACGTGGCCGCGATCACCGGCTCGCTGCCGCGCGACATCGGCAAGCGGCTCAAGGACGGCATCGAGCTGGAGGACGGCTACGCCCGCGCCGACAACTTCCGCGTCGTCGACCAGGTCGGCAAGAACTACCTGGTCGAGGTCACCCTCCACGAGGGCCGCAAGCACATCGTCCGCCGCATGCTGGCCGAGGCGGGCTTCCCCGTCGACAAGCTCGTCCGGACCTCCTTCGGTCCGATCGAGCTGGGCGACCAGAAGTCCGGCTGGCTGCGCCGCCTGACCAACACCGAGGTCGGCATGCTGATGCGCGAGGTCGGTCTCTAGGACGCAGGCCGGTCGCCGCGCAGGCGGCCGGCCCGATCGCAGAAAACCCGCGGTGCCCCTGGGCGCCGCGGGTTTTCTGCTTGTCGGGGACCCCGATCCCTGTTTATAGTCAGTGTGACCATTAAACAGTCCGAGGGGGGTCGTCATGAGCTGGACCATGAGCTGGACCGAGGTGCTGGGCTTCGCCACCGGCGCCCTGTGCGTCTGGCTGGTCGCCCGGCAGCACGTGGCCAACTGGCCGATCGGGATCGCCAACAACGTCTTCTTCATCGTGCTCTTCGCCCAGGCCGGCCTCTACGCCGACGCCGGGCTCCAGATCGTCTTCATCGCCCTCGCCGCCTACGGCTGGTGGTCCTGGACCCACGGGGGTGGACCAGGATCCGCCGAGGCCCTGCCGGTGCGCCGCACCACGCGCACCGAATGGACCGCGCTCGCGGCGGCGGGGGCGGTGGGGGTGCTCGTCCTCACCCTGCTGCTGAGCCGGGCCACCGACTCCACCGTCCCCTTCTGGGACGCGCTCACCACCGGGCTCTCGCTCGTCGCCACGTACGGGCAGTGCCGCAAGCTCGTCGAGTCCTGGTGGCTGTGGATCGCCGCCGACCTGATCTACATCCCGCTCTACGCGTACAAGGGCCTCTACCTGACCTCCGCGCTCTACGCGGGCTTCCTCGCCCTGTGCGTGGTCGGACTCCTCGGCTGGCGGCGCACGCTGCCCGCCCGGGACGCCCGTACGGCGGCGGAGGCGACGGCATGAGGCGCCACGGCCACGGCCTGGTCCTCGGCAAGTTCTACCCGCCGCACGCCGGGCACCACCACCTCGTCCGCACCGCCCAGGACCAGTGCGAGCGGCTGACCGTGCTGGTGTGCGCGGCCTCCGTGGAATCGGTGCCGCTCGCCGACCGGGTCGCCTGGATGCGCGAGGCGCACCCCGGGGCCGAGGTCGTCGGCGCGGTCGACGACATCCCCGTCGACCTGCACGACCCGGACATCTGGGAGGCCCACATGGCCGTCTTCCGCGGCGCGGTCCCCGGGAGGGTGGACGCCGTGTTCACCTCGGAGGAGTACGGGAGCGAGCTCGCCCGGCGGTTCGGCGCCGAAGAGGTCCTGGTGGACCGGGAGCGGACGCTGTTCCCCGTTTCCGGGACGGCGGTGCGCCGGGACCCGGCCGGCTCCTGGGAGTTCCTCGGACCGGCCGTCCGGGCCGCCCTCACCCGGCGGGTCGTCGTCCTCGGCGCCGAGTCCACCGGGACCACCACCCTGTCGCGGGCCCTCGCGGACCACTACCGCCGCCGCGGCGGCGTATGGGCCAAGACGGGCTGGGTCGCCGAGTACGGGCGCCGGTACAGCGAGGAGAAGCTGGCGGCCGCCCGCGCCGCCGCCCCGGCGGCCTCCTGGGCGGACGTGTCCTTCACCTCGCAGGAGTTCCCGCTCATCGCCCGCCACCAGGACGCGGACGAGGAGCACGCCGCCCGGCTCGGCTCCCCGGTGCTGTTCTGCGACACCGACTCCTTCGCGACCGGGATCTGGCACGAGCGGTACATGGGCGGCCGCAACGAGGAGGTCGAGCGGATCGCCGACCTCACCCGGCGGGACCTGTACCTGCTCACCGACCACACCGACGTGCCCTTCGAGGACGACGGACTGCGGGACGGGGAGCACCTGCGGCCCTGGATGACCGAGCGGTTCCGGGCGGAACTGGAGCGCACCGGAAGGCGTTTCCTCGTCGTACGCGGGGACCGGGCCGCCCGGCTGGAGGAGGCCGTCCGAGCCGTGGACGGAGTGCTGGCCGAGGGCTGGCACTTCACCGACCCCCTCCCGGAGAACCGATGACCGCCGGCTATGACCCGCACGCCTTCGAGCCGTTCGCGGTGACCGTCGACCTGGCGGTGTTCACCGTCCGCGCCGGCGCCCTGCACGTCCTGCTGATCCGGCGCGGCCAGGAACCGTACACCGGCGCCTGGGCGCTGCCCGGCGGGTTCGTCCTGCCGCGGGAGTCCGCCGAGACCGCCGCCCGGCGCGAACTCGCCGAGGAGACCGGCCTGCCGGAGGAACTCGTCGCCGCGCTCCACCTGGAGCAGCTGCGCACGTACAGCGAACCGGACCGCGACCCCCGGATGCGGGTGGTCTCGGTGGCCTTCACCGCCCTCGTACCGGACCTGCCGGAGCCGGCGGCCGAGGGCGGCGGGGACGCGGCGCACGCCCGCTGGCTCGCCGTGCACGACGTCTCGGAGCTCGCCTTCGACCACGCGGTGATCCTGGCGGACGCTCGCGAGCGGATCGGCTCCAAGCTGGAGTACACCTGCCTCGCCACCGGCTTCTGCCCGCCCGAGTTCACCCTCGGGGAGCTGCAGTCCGTCTACGAGACCGTCTGGAACACCAGCCTCGACCGCCCCAACTTCCGCCGCAAGGTCCTGGCGACACCCGGCTTCGTCGAGGCCGTGCCGGGCGCCGCCCGGCTGACCGGCGGCCGCGGCAAACCGGCCGCCCTCTACCGGCCCGGTCCGGCGACCACCCTCCACCCACCCCTGCTGCGACCGGAAGGATCCACCCGATGACGACCAAGCGAGCCGCGACGGGCGCCATGATCGGCCTGGCCCTGGGTGATGCCCTCGGCTTCCCGACCGAGTTCAACGACGTGCCCTCGATCCTGGCCAAGACGGGGCCCTGGCGCGAGATGGGCCTCCCGCGCCCGGCGATCGTCACGGACGACACCCAGATGACCCTCGCCCTGGCCCGCGGCATCCGTACGGCGGCCGAGCGCGGCCCGGTGGGCCCGCTGCGCCTGACCCGGCCGGTCCGCGAGGAGTTCGTCGACTGGTACCACTCCCCGGAGAACAACCGGGCCCCGGGCCGCACCTGCATGACGGCCTGCCAGCTGCTGGACACCCCGGACCGGGACTGGCGCGACGCCAGCCAGATCGGCTCCAAGGGCTGCGGCGCCAACATGCGCGTGGTCCCGGTCGGGCTGGTGCCGGACTGGACCGAGGAGGAGCGGGCCGGCGCCGCGCAGCTCCAGTCGGCCCTCACCCACGGGCACCCCACGGCGCTCGCCGCCTCCGACCTGACCGCGCGGGCGGTGTACCTGCTGGCCGAGGGCACCGAGGTGACGGGGCTCGTCGGACGGCTGCGCTCGTACGCCCTGGAGAACCGCACCCGCTACCACGAGCGCTGGCTCGGCGACCTGTGGACGCGGACCGCGTCCGACGCCTCCCCGGAGTCCTTCATCGCCCGCGGCTGGGACGAGTGCCTGGCGGTCCTGGACCGGCTGGCCGCCGCCCTGCGGTCCCCCTCCCCGGAGACCGACCCCTGCCTGGCCACGGGCGACGGCTGGATCGCGGAGGAAGCCCTCGCCACCGCCCTGCACTGCTTCCTGCTCTTCCCCGACGAGCCGCTCGCCGCGCTGCGCCGGGCCGCCTGCACGCGCGGCGACTCCGACTCCATCGCCTGCCTCGCCGGCGCCTTCGCCGGAGCCCACCTCGGCGCGGACGTCTGGCCCCGCGAGTGGGAGGGCCGCATCGAGTACCGGGACGAACTCCTGGCCTTCGGCACCCTCTGGGATGCTTGATCCATGCTGGACGCACTGAGTCTCGACCTGACCCCCGTCGTGGCGGAGCAGCCCGACCCGCTGCTCTTCGCCACGGTCTCCGGCGCGCACCTGTACGGCTTCCCGTCCCGGGACTCCGACATCGACCTGCGCGGCGCCCACCTGCTCCCGGCGCAAGACCTGCTGGGCCTGCGCGATCCGGAGGAGACCCGGAGCCGCATGTGGGACCGGGACGACGTGGAGATGGACCTCGTCACGCACGACCTGCGCAAGTTCGTCCGCCTGATGCTGAACCGCAACGGCTACGTCCTGGAGCAGCTGCTCTCCCCGCTCGTGGTCCACACGACGGCGGCGCACGAGGAACTGATCGCGCTGGCCCCCGGCGTGCTGACCTCCCACCACGCCCACCACTACCGGGGGTTCGCGGGCACCCAGTGGCGGCTCTTCGAGAAGAGCGCCGAACTGAAACCGCTGCTCTACGCGTTCCGGGCGCTGCTCACCGGCATCTACCTCATGCGGTCGGGCGAGGTGCAGGCGCACCTGCCGACCCTGCTGGCCGAGGTCCCGGAGGCGCCCCCGTACCTCGCCGCCCTGATCGAGGCCAAGGTGGCCGCCGAGCACGGGGGCTACGCGGGCCCGCCGCTCGACGGAGTGCGCGCGGAGATCGAGGCGCTGCACGCGGTGCTGGACGCGGCGCAGGCCGTGTCCGCGCTGCCCGAGCAGGGGTCGGCGTACGACGCGCTCGACGAGTTCGTCGTACGGCGGCGGACGCAGCGCGACTGACGCAGCGCGACTGGCGCTACGCGGCTGACGCGCGCCGGGTGCGGACCAGGAAGTCCTGCACCCGGGCCAGGTCCGGCTCCGCGGGCAGCACGGTGGAGGACAGGGCCGACTCCGTCTCCTCCTGGAGGCGGGCCATCCAGGCGTCGGCCTCCTCCCAGGTCAGCTCGCCCCGGCGGACCGCGAGCAGGCGGTCGCGGTGCGGGCCGGCGTCGATGGTCAGCCGGCCGGAGCGCAGCAGGTCACGGCAGGACAGCAGCAGGCGCAGCAGGTGCATGGCGTGCTTCCAGCGCGGGGCCCCGTGGACGCGGACGTCCGCGAGGAGTTTGCCGCGCTGGGAGGCGGCGTACCGGCTGAAGCTGGTGTGGGCCCGGCGGGAGAGGAAGGCCCCGCGGAGGGAGAGCAGTTCCTCGCCGACCGGGGTGACCACTTCCACCAGCGGGGAGTGCAGGCACTCCAGGATGTTCGGGTTGGCCCGCAGGGCGAGTTCGCAGAAGCGCTCCAGCTCCCAGGAGAACTCCTCGTCCCGCGGGCCCTCCACGTGCGTGGGGGGTTTCCCGAACCGCCAGAACAGCGGCGTCGGGGCGAGGTAGACACCGCGCAGGTCGGTGTCGCTCGCCTCCGTCGCCAGTCCGAACGCCCGGGAGCCCATCACGCACCGGTAGACCGTGTGGTCCCGTACCAGCGTCAGATCGTCCATCCGGGGAGCGTAGGCGTCTGACCTGCCGCTATGCCAGCGAGATATTGCCGTCCGCCGCGACCTTGATCTTCTTCTCCGCCAGCCCCTTGGTGGCGGGCCCCTTGGTCACCGCGCCATCGGCGATCGCGAACTTGCTGTTGTGGCACGGGCAGTCGATGCTTCCGTCCTCCACCTTGTTGACCAGGCAGCCCTGGTGGGGGCAGACCGCCGTGAAGCATTTGAAGGTGCCGGCCTTGGGCTGGGTGACCACGACCTTCTCCTCCTTGAAGACCTTTCCGCCGCCCACCGGGACGTCCGCCTTCTTGGTGAGGGCCTTGCCGGCCGCTCCCGCGTCGGGGGTGGCGGGGGCGGCCGGGGCGGCGGGCTCGACGGCCGCGCCGTTCGGTTCCCCCGGCGAGGCCTTCTCGCCGCTGCCACCGCCGCAGGCGGTGATCGCGCCGCCGGCCAGGGTGGCCGCGCCGATCGTCAGTACCGTGCGCCGGGCGGTGTGCGTGAGGTCGCTCATGAGTCTCTCCTCGCTTCGTGGCCGGATGGCGTCAGCATCCTGGCCTGCGGCGGGCCTCGGGTGAAGCCTGCCGCGCCGGTTCATCGGCCCGGTTCCCATGGGGCCAGTGAGGCAGGGCTGCCGGGTGTGCGTACGACCTCCCACACGTGGATCACGGCCTCCCGGTTCAGCGGGCCGTGAACATGCGGGTACCGCCCGCCGGAATCACTCTCCCGGCGGACCTCGGCGGTCAGCACGTCCTCGTCGAGCTCCACCGCGAGCAGGATCCCCGGTACCGCCCGGTAATGCGCGTCGACGATCGCCAGAGCAGTGGGGCGGTCCGCCGAACAGTGGACGAACCCCTCGGCCTCCAGCGAGGGCGGGGCGTACGGGAGCTCGGGCGCGGCGGTCCAGTCGGTGAGCGGGACGATGTGGAAGATCATGCGGATCGTTCTACCGCAGAGGACGCGGACGTGTGCGCCAGGTGGCGGCACAGGTGGGTATGGGTGACATTGTCCGTGTCTCGAAGCCGGGTACGCCGCCCTCCGCGCGGCCCGGTCCCTCTTCGAAAGGCATGACGATGGCGGGTAACGACCTCGGCTCCCTTCTCGGCGGCCTCCTGGGCGGGAGCGGCGGGCAGGGCGGGAGCGGCGGTGGCGGCAACATCCTCGGCGCGCTGCTCGGCGCCCTCACGGGCGGGGCCGGCGGTTCCCAGGCCGGCGGCGGAAACCCGCTCGGCGGGCTGCTGGACATGCTGACCAAGTCGGGGCTGGCCGACCAGGCCCAGTCCTGGATCGGCACCGGTGACAACCAGTCGGTCAGCGGTGCCCAGATCGCCGAGGCGCTGCCCGACGAGGCCCTGCAGAAGGCGGCCGCGCAGGCCGGCGTCAGCCCGGAGGAGGCCGCCGACCAGATCGCCCGGGCACTGCCGGCGGCCGTCGACAGGCTGAGCCCGGAAGGGCAGCTTCCGTCCGGTTCGCTGGAGGACATCATCCGGGCACAGAAGTTCTGACCGCCCGGCAGCGGTGCACGAGGGCCCGGCCGCCGTCCCACGGGATGGGCGGTCGGGCCCTCGTGCCGCGGGTGCTGGATACCCTGGCCGGACAGTCCGTCAGCTCGCCTTTTCGTCCCCTGGGAGTGCCTCGTGAGAACCGCCGTCGTCATCGGAACCGGACTGATCGGCACCTCCGCGGCGCTCGCCCTGTCCGCCCGGGGGATCACCGTCCACCTCGCTGACCACGACCCGGACCGGGCCCGTACGGCGGCCGCCCTCGGGGCCGGCACCGACGAGCCCGCGCAGGAACAGGTCGACCTCGCGATCGTCGCCGTACCGCCGGCCCACGTGGCCACGACCCTGGCCGACCTGATCGGGCGCGGCGCCGCCCGCGCCTACGTGGACGTGGCCAGCGTCAAGGGCGGACCGCGGCGGGAGCTGGCCGCGCTCGGCGTGGACGTCACCGCGTACATCGGGACGCACCCGATGGCCGGCAAGGAGCAGTCGGGGCCGCTCGCCGCCACCGCGGACCTCTTCGAGGGCCGCCCCTGGGTGCTGACCCCCACCCGGGACACCGACCACGAGGTGCTCAACCTCGCGCTGGAGCTGGTGGCCCTGTCCCGGGCCGTACCGGTGGTGATGGACGCCGACGCCCACGACCGCGCCGTGGCGCTGGTCTCGCACACCCCGCAGCTGGTCTCCAGCATGGTCGCGGCCCGGCTGGAGGAGGCCGACGAGACGGCGGTCCGGCTGTGCGGGCAGGGCATCCGCGACGTGACCCGGATCGCGGCCTCCGACCCGCGGATGTGGGTGGAGATCCTGTCGGCCAACCCGGGACCGGTGGCCGACGTCCTCGCCGGGATCGCCGCCGACCTGGAGGAGACCGTGGACGCACTGCGCGGCCTGCAGTCCGCCGACGTGGAGAAGCGGCGCGGCGGCGCCGCCGGCATCGAGGACGTGCTGCGCCGCGGGAACGCGGGCCGCGTCCGGGTACCGGGCAAGCACGGCGCGGCCCCCACGGTGTACGAGACCGTGGCCGTGCTCATCAGCGACCAGCCCGGCGAGCTGGCGCGGATCTTCGCCGACGCCGGGCGGGCCGGGGTCAACATCGAGGACGTACGCATCGAGCACGCGACGGGCCAGCAGGCCGGCCTCGTCCAGCTCATGGTGGAACCGCGGGCGGCGGCCGGCCTGACCGCCGAGCTGCGCGAGCGGGGCTGGGCGCTGCGGCAGCAGTAGCGGACCGGCGCGGCGGCGGGCGGCCGGCGGAGAACGGGCGGCGGAGAACGGCGGCGGCGGGGACCGGCGGCGGGGACCGCGGCGGGGGCGGCCGGCCCCCGGAGCACAGGGCGGGGACGGGGGCCGTCCGGGGCCGGTAACCTTGGGGAGGGGCGCTTTGCCGCGCCCGGACACGTACGCGCAACCAGGAAGGTGCCCGCACCGTGGAAACCGCAGCTCCGTCCGCCGTGATCGTCGCCATCGACGGTCCCTCCGGCACGGGCAAGTCCAGCACCTCCAAGGCCGTGGCCGCCAAGCTCGGGCTGCGCTACCTGGACACCGGCGCCCAGTACCGGGCCATCACCTGGTGGATGATCACCAACGGCGTCGACACCGACGACCCGCAGGCCATCGCGATCGCCGCCGGCAAGCCCGCCATCGTGTCCGGCACCGACCCGGCCGCACCCACCATCACCGTGGACGGCCTCGACGCCGCCGGTCCCATCCGGACCCAGGAGGTCACCTCGAAGGTCAGCGCCGTCAGCGCCGTCCCCGAGGTGCGCACCCTGATCACCGACCTGCAGCGCTCCATCGCCGCCGAGGCGGCCCAGGAGGCCGACGGGATCGTCGTCGAGGGCCGGGACATCGGCACCACCGTCCTGCCCGACGCCGACCTCAAGGTCTTCCTGACCGCTTCCGCCGAGGCGCGCGCCGCCCGGCGCAGCGGCGAGCTCCGCGGCAAGGAGGCCGCCGGCCTCGCGGCCACCAAGGAAGCGCTGATCAAGCGCGACGCGGCCGACGCCGGCCGCAAGACCTCCCCGCTGGCCAAGGCCGGCGACGCCGTCGAGGTGGACACCACCGAGCTCACGCTCGACCAGGTCATCGAGTGCGTCGTGACGCTGGTGGAAGAGAAGCGGGCGGGCCGCAAGTGAGCCGAGCGCCCTCACTGAAGGGTGCGGCGGTCGGCAGGCGCATCGGCATCGGGCTCATGTACGGGCTCTGGAAGCCGCGCGTACTGGGGGCCTGGAAGGTGCCCGCCTCGGGCCCCGTCATCCTCGCCGTGAACCACTCGCACAACATCGACGGCCCCATGGTCATGGGCACCGCGCCCCGGCCGCTGCACTTCCTGATCAAGAAGGAAGCCTACGTGGGCCCGCTCGGCCCCTTCCTCGACGGGATCGGGCAGGTCAAGGTCGACCGCGGCGGCCCCGACCGGACGGCGATAGGCCGCGCCCTCGGCGTGCTCGACAATGGAGGGGCCCTGGGGATATTTCCCGAGGGCACCCGGGGCGAGGGAGACTTCGCCTCGCTGCGCGCGGGCCTCGCGTACTTCGCGGTCCGCAGCGGCGCACCCATCGTCCCCGTCGCCGTCCTGGGCAGCGGGGACACCCCGGGGCGGGTCGTCAAGGGCCTGCCGGCCCTCAAGAGCCGGGTCGACGTCGTCTTCGGCTCGGCCTTCGACGCGGGCGACGGCAGTGGCCGCCGTACCCGTACCGCGCTGGACCAGGCCACCGTACGCATCCAGGACCGGCTGACCGCCCACCTGGCCGACGCCAAGCGCCTCACCGGGCGCTGAGCGAGACTTGAAACCAGTAGTGGAACCGCGCTGCGCGGGTACCACCGACCACCACGAACGACGAGGAACGGACTTCATGAACGACCAGCACGACCACGGAGCACTTGGCGACGCCGAGTACGCGGAGTTCATGGAGCTCGCCGCGGAAGAGGGCTTCGACATCGAAGAGGTCGAAGGCGCGATCGAGGAGGCCGGTCACGGCCCGCTTCCCGTCCTCGCCGTCGTCGGCCGCCCGAATGTCGGCAAGTCGACCCTGGTGAACCGGATCATCGGCCGCCGTGAGGCGGTCGTCGAGGACAAGCCCGGCGTCACCCGCGACCGCGTCACCTACGAAGCCGAATGGGCCGGCCGCCGCTTCAAGGTCGTCGACACCGGCGGCTGGGAGCAGGACGTCCTCGGCATCGACGCCTCCGTCGCCGCCCAGGCCGAGTACGCCATCGAGGCCGCCGACGCGGTCGTCTTCGTCGTCGACTCCAAGGTCGGCGCCACCGACACCGACGAAGCCGTCGTACGGCTGCTGCGCAAGGCGGGCAAGCCCGTCGTGCTGTGCGCCAACAAGGTCGACGGCCAGAGCGGCGAGTCCGACGCGGCCTCCCTGTGGTCGCTCGGCCTCGGCATGCCGCACCCGGTCTCCTCGCTGCACGGCCGCGGCACCGGTGACATGCTCGACGCCGTCCTGGAGGCCCTGCCCGAGGCCCCCGAGCAGACCTTCGGCGGCGCCGCCCCCGGCGGCCCGCGTCGCATCGCGCTGATCGGCCGCCCGAACGTCGGCAAGTCCTCGCTGCTCAACAAGGTGGCGAAGGAGGACCGCGTCGTCGTCAACGAGCTGGCCGGCACCACCCGCGACCCGGTCGACGAGCTGATCGAACTCGGTGGCATCACCTGGAAGTTCGTCGACACCGCCGGTATCCGCAAGAAGGTCCACCTGCAGCAGGGCGCCGACTACTACGCCTCCCTGCGCACGGCCGCCGCCGTCGAGAAGGCGGAGGTCGCGGTGATCCTGATCGACACCACCGAGACCATCAGCGTCCAGGACCAGCGCATCATCACGATGGCCGTCGAGGCGGGCCGCGCGATCGTGATCGCGTACAACAAGTGGGACGAGCTCGACGAGGAGCGCCGCTACTACCTCGAGCGCGAGATCGAGACCGAGATGCAGCAGGTCGCCTGGGCGCCCCGGGTGAACGTCTCGGCGCTCACCGGCCGCCACATGGAGAAGCTGGTCCCGGCGATCGAGACGGCGCTCGCGGGCTGGGAGACGCGCGTCCCCACCGGCCGGCTGAACGCCTTCCTCGGTGAGGTCGTCGCCGCCCACCCGCACCCGATCCGTGGCGGCAAGCAGCCCCGCATCCTGTTCGGTACCCAGGCGGGCAGCAAGCCGCCGCGGTTCGTCCTCTTCGCCTCCGGCTTCCTGGAGCACGGCTACCGGCGCTTCATCGAGCGCCGCCTGCGTGAGGAGTTCGGCTTCGAGGGCACCCCGATCCACATCTCGGTGCGGGTGCGCGAGAAGCGCGGTGCCCAGTACAAGAAGAAGAAGTAGTTCCCCGTCTGATCAAGCCCCCCGCCTGCGTCTTCTCCGCAGGCGGGGGGCTTGGCGCTTGCCCCGGGCCGTCTGTGGGCCGTCGAACGCCTCCCGACGCCGACCGACGTCCACCAACAGCGACCGCTCGGCAGTAGGTCAGGGCGGGAGCGTTCCGGGGGTCAGTAGCCCCGGCGCGGAGCGGGCGGCAGGGCTGCCGGGATGTGCGTCATCCCGGTCTGGTGCTGCCGCCCTTCGGCGTATCCGGGGCTGCCCGCGTACGAGTACGCCGACTGCGGCTGCGGGGTGTACGAGGGCTGCCAGCCGTCGACGCGCTGCCACGCGGAACCGGTCCAGCCGCTGCCGTACGTGTACGAGCCCCCGTAGGAGAAGGACGTGAACCCGTGGTCCTCCTCGCCGGTGCGGTCGCCCGGCAGCGCCCGGAAGGCGCGCAGGTACTCCGAGTACAGCGTGTCGTAGATCGGGGTGTGCGAGACGGCCGGGGAGGTGTCCCGGTCCCGTACGGGACGCATCGCGGGGACGGTGCTCGGATAGGACGGGGCGCGGGAGGAGTCGTATGGATGCACGTATCAGCCAACGAACCCGGCGCCCTGCGGATGCGGGGTGGCGGGGGAGGAAACGCAGATCGCCGGGGGTGTGCGGGACGGACCGCACACCCCCGGCGCACGCCGCCCGGCCCCCTCGGCAGGGAGCTGGGCGGCCGTTCCGGTACCGGCTGGATCAGGCGCCGGGCGTACCCGCCAGCGGCATCGCGGCGGCCACGAGCTTGCCCGCGGCGGCGGCCTTGTCCAGCGCGTCGCGCAGGAGGTCCTCACGGGGCTGCTGGCCGATGGAGCCGACCGGGGCGGCGTAGATGAGCACGCGCTGGGTCTTGTTGACGGCGTTGCGCCAGCCGTCGGTGACCGACAGCGCCTGGTGCGCCTGCCACCAGGCGACCTGGCCGCCGCCGTCGTTGCCCGGCTGCAGTACGGCGTGCAGCTGGCCCGCGGCGAGCAGGACCGACCAGCCGCCGAGCAGGGTGGGGACCTCGGAGGTGTCGGTGACCGGGATGAAGCCCTGCTCGATGAGGAGCGGCAGGAAGTCGTCGCCGGGGCCGTCGCTGCCGGGGCGGGCGATGGGCGCGGTCGGCTCGACCACCAGGGCGGGGTGCAGTTCCCCGGCGATCAGGATCAGGCCGCTGGTGATGCCGAGGACGGCCTGGCCGCCGGCCACGTTCTGCGGGGCGGCGGGACCGCCGGAGGAGGCCGGGCTGTCGCCGGTGATGCTGCGGACGGCGCCCTGGAGCTGCTCCTCGGAGACCGAGACCACCTGTGAGGGGATGCAGGTGGCGTGGGCGAAGGCGAGTACCGCGGTCTCCTCGCCGACGAACAGCACCGTACTGGTGCGGTCGTTCTCGGGGTCGCCAGGGGTGCGGCAGGAGGTGCAGTCGTAACTGCGCGGCGCGTCCTCGCCGACGAGCAGCCTGTCGGCTTCTTCGTCACCGATCTCGGCACGTACCTCATCACTGACGTCGAGCATGCGCGGCACGGGGTGGCTCCTCGGCATAGGTGCGGGTCCGGGAGGTTCCCGGCTCGCCGGGCTCAACGGCCGAGCGGCGGCCGGGGTCACGCCATTTGAGGGAACGGATTCGAACCTGGCCCCCGGAAGGGTGAACCGTCCGACCGGAGCGTTACTTTCGGGCCAACTCTTTTCGTTTTGTGCGCAGTTGATGCCCGGGTGTGGCCGATCGGGCGGTGGTGGTGGTCGGCCGACCGGGTGGGGTGCGGTGGCCCGCCGCGCGGCGGGCCGGAGACGGCCCGGGGCGGCTGCGTAGCGTGACCCGATGCCCAACCACCGGACCCGCCGGGCCGCCTCCGGCGGCGCCGTCGTCCTCGCCGCCGTGCTGGCGCTCGCACTGCCCCGGGGGACCGCGGCCGCGGCTCCGCCGCCGCCCGCGCCCGGCCCGGCCGGGGCGGCGCACCCCGGCTCGCCCGGTGTGATCGGGGACGGTCCGGGGGACTGCGGACCGGGCGGGGAGTGGCCCTGGGACTGCGTGGCCGACTGCGAGAGCGGCGGGCGGTGGGCGGTGAACACCGGCAACGGCTTCTACGGGGGGCTGCAGTTCTGGCAGCCGACGTGGGAGGAGTACGGCGGGCTGGTGTTCGCCCGGCGGGCCGACCTGGCCAGCCGGGTGCAGCAGATCCGGGTCGCGGAGGACGTCCTCGGCTCGCAGGGCTGGAACGCGTGGCCGGTGTGCTCCAAGCGGTACGGGCTGGCCGGGCGGATGCACGCGGTGCGTGAGGGCGACACGCTGGAGTCCATCGCCCGCAAGCACCGGGTCCGGGGCGGGTGGCGGGCGCTGTACGAGGCGAACCGGGAGCGGATCGGGCCGAAGCCCGGGGCCCTGGCGGTGGGCATGCTGCTGGCCGTCCCCACCACGGAGCCGGCCGCCCCTGAGCACGCCGCCCCGGTGCCCGCCGCTCCGCCGCAGGTCCCGGCCGGGCCCGCGGCGGCCCCGCCACCGTCCCCGCCCCCGTCCCGGCGCCCCTGACCCGGGCCGTCCGGTCCGTCCGCGCGTTGCGCGATGCCGTGCGGGCGCCGACCCTGGAAACGACGAGCCGAACGGTTCGCTCGGACACCGGTGGTGAGCCATGGTCCAGAGCAGCAGACGCCCCCGCGCACACCCGAGGGCAGCCGCACGCGCCGCGGCCTGCACGGCGGCCGCGGTCCTGCTGGCCGCACCGGCGGTCGCGGGGTGGCCGTCGCCCGCGGTCGCGGCGGGGGCGCCGGGCCCGCCGTACGCCGCGGTCCTGAGCGTGCCGGCCGCGGACGAGCCCGCGGATCCCGCGGCGGCCAAGGAGCAGATCGAGAAGAACTGGACCGCCTTCTTCGACCCGAAGACCCCGACCGACGAGAAGGCCGCGCTGCTGCAGCACGGAGACCTGCTCAAGGTGCTGCTGGACGGCTTCTCGGCCGGTGCCGAAGCGGCCAAGGCCTCCGTCGAGGTCACCGACGTCGTCTTCACCTCGCCCACCGGGGCCGAGGTGACCTACGACCTGAAGGTCGGCGACGACACGGTAGTGCCGGGCAGCAAGGGCACCGTGGTGTTCGAGGACGGGGTCTGGAAGGTCTCGCTGAAGACCCTCTGCTCGCTCGTCGAGCTCAGCGGCGCCGAGGCGCCACCGCTGGTCTGCTGAGGACCGGCCGGCCGCGGCGCGCTGGCAGACTCGGGGGATGCTCGATACCTCGGCACGACTGCTGCGCCTGCTGTCCCTGCTGCAGGCCCACCGCGAATGGACCGGGGCCGATCTCGCGGACCGCCTCGGCGTCACCGCGCGGACGGTCCGGCGCGACGTGGACCGGCTGCGGGAGCTCGGGTATCCCGTGAACGCAAGCCCCGGGACCGGGGGCGGCTACCAGCTGGGCGCGGGGGCCGAGCTGCCGCCGCTGCTGCTGGACGACGACGAGGCCGTGGCCGTCGCCGTGGGCCTGCGGACCGCCGCCGGGAACGGGATCGAGGGCATCGGGGAGGCCTCCGTACGGGCCCTCGCGAAGCTGGAGCAGGTGCTGCCGTCGCGGCTGCGCCGCAGGGTGTCCGCGCTCAACGAGTTCACCGTGCCGATGCTGCGCGGTGCCCAGCGCTCGACGGTGGACCCCTCGGTGCTGACCGAGCTGGCCTCGGTCTGCCGGGACGCCGAGCGGCTGCGCTTCGGGTACCGCGACCACGAGGGCAACGTCAGCCGCCGCACCGTCGAGCCGCACCGGCTGGTGTGCACTGAGCGGCGCTGGTACCTGGTCGCCTGGGACCTGGACCGGGAGGCGTGGCGGACCTTCCGCGCCGACCGGATCGAGCCCAGACCTCCGCACGGACCGCGGTTCACCCCGCGCCCGGCGCCCGCCGAGGACCTCGCCGCCTATGTCTCCCAGGGCGTGTCGCAGCGGGTGTACGCGGCCCGCGCGGTGGTGCGGCTCATGGTCTCGGCGCAGGACGCGGCACGGATCGTCGGGCCGAGCGACGGGACCCTGGAACCGCTCGACGGGCAGAGCTGCCTGCTGCGCACCGGGGCGGTCAGCCTGGACGTTCTGGTGATTCACATCATGCTGCTCGGCTGTGAGTTCGAAGTGGTCGAGCCGCCTGAGCTGACGGATCGGATCAGGGCCGCGCGGGATCTCCTGGGGAGGGCCGTGGAGGCCGGAGAAGTGAAGGAAATGTAGGGGAGATGAGGGGGATTCAACTGGTCTGGTCCAAGGGGGTCATGGCAATCCCGGACAGGAATTCGGTCGCCTTCGGCACGAATTCCAAACCGTCTGAACCCCGGGCGTGTCGCGGATCGGTAAACAATTTGCGGCTGTTGATATTCTGTGACACAAGCGTGACCCGGGACGGACGAACGTCCGGGCGCGGCGCTGACGAACGGCGAAGGCGGGCCGGGTCCGAGGACCCGGCCCGCCTTCGTGTGCCGCTTCGCGCGCCGTGCGGGGTGGTGGTGCGTACCGCCCCCGCGGTGGGACGTCAGCCGCCGGCGACCGGACGGGCCGCGGCCCCCCGGGCGGCGGCCCGTTCGGTGTGCGCCGGGCGGCGGCTGCCGGCCGGGGTGACCGGGGTCCGCTCGGAGCGGATCACGTGCGGCCGGCCGGCCGGGTGCACGGCGGGCCGGGCGGTGGGGGAGTGCACGGTGACGGTGGTCGTGCCGCTCGGGGTCGCCGCGGCGGCCACGGTGGCCGTGACGGGCTGCGGGACCTGCCCCTCGGAGGCGCCGGCGCCGGGGGCGGCGTCGGCGGCGGGGCGCAACTGCCACTTGCCGCCGGCCGAGAGCAGCGGGGTGAGCGCGGAGACGACCGGCGCGGGCATCCGTCCGGTCTCGGCGCGACGGCGCAGCCGCTCGCGCACGTCGAAGACGTAGGCCTCGGTCCGGGCGATCAGCGGCTCGAACCAGGGGAGGGCCAGCAGGATCAGCAGGCCCGCGGACCAGCCGAGCAGGACGTCGCTGACCCAGTGGGTGCCCAGGTACACGGTGGTGGCGCCGACGCTCAGGGAGACGACCGCGGACACCACGGACAGCACCCGCCGGGTGACCACGGTGGAGGCCAGGTAGGCCAGGATCCCCCAGGTCACGACGGCGTTGGCGGTGTGGCCGGAAGGGAATATATCGCCACCGGCGAAGAGTTCGGCGGATCCGATCTCCGTGGCGTAGTGCGGACCGAGCCGGCCGAGGCCGAGCTTGACGGACCCGACGGTGACGTTGAGCAGCAGCAGCGCCACGCCGAGGGTGATCAGCGGCCGGAGGGTGTGCTGGCGCCAGCAGCGCCAGCCGAGCCAGGCCGCGACCATGACGGCGGTGGGACCGCGCTGGCCCAGCACGACGAGGTAGTCGAGGAAGGCGTGCACCTGCGGCCACTGCTCGTAGGGCCGGAAGAACATGATCTGCCAGTCCAGGCGGACCAGCCAGGAAGTGGTCAGTACGGCAACCACGATCGCGAGATAGAAGGCGAGGGTCGATCCCAGGAGTACGACGCGGTGCCGGCTCATCTGCGGGGTTTGCAGATGAGCCGGTCGCTCTGGTTCCCGGTCCAGCCGGGCGAACACCCGCTCCAGACGGGTCAGGATTTGGTCGGTACGCACTCAATCGACGTTACCGCCCGCCGATGGTCGGCCCGGGCGAATCGCGGGCTTTGTGATGACCATGTGATGTGGAGTTGGTCTCATGCGGGACTTAATTCCCGTTATTTCGACAGCGGTTGGCCGCCGCTTGATCCACCGCCCCGGCAATTGTTTCGGGTAACTTATCCGGACTTTATTGCCGTGCGGGCCATTTCTTTTGCTGAAAGATTGACCGGAATGATCCATTCCGTGACGTGGGCGCTCTACGGAGGACCCGAGCCGTTCAGCCAGAACGCCCCGTAGACCGCCGAGAGCAGGGCCAGCGCACCCACCGCCGACGCCGCCCGCCCGGTCCGCCACCGCGCCAGCGCCACCGCCGGCGGCAGCATCAGCGGGAAGGCGGGGAGCAGCAGCCGGGGCTTGGACCCGAAGTACCCGGACGCGCACAGCGCCAGCGCCACGACGATCCCGCAGTACACGAGGAGCGGTACCGGCTGCCGCTGCCGGACGCACTTCCCGTACAGCCACAGCACCAGTACGACGCCCGCGATCAGCCCCACCCCGGCGGGGAACGCGGACGAGGCCAGCTTCGCCCCGATGAACCCGGCGAACGCCCAGCCGCCGTCGAAGCCGTTGCCCCAGCCGCCCTGCACGTCCAGGTACCCCAGCAGGCCGCCCCCGGTGCGCGCGCCGACCCACAGCACGTACGCCGCCGCGCCCGCCGGAGCCAGCAGCGCCCCCGCGACCGTCCGCCAGGAACGCTCCCCGCGCCGCCAGGCCAGCGCGGCGGCCACCCACACCGCCGCGACCACCGCCGCGCCGACCGGGCGGGTCAGCCCGGCCCCGGCCGCGAGCAGCCCCGCCGTCAGCCACCGTCCGCGCAAGGCCCCGTAGAGCGCCCAGGCGGCCAGGGCGGTGAACAGCGACTCGCTGTACGCCATGGACTGCACGATCCCGACCGGCAGCGCCGCCCAGAGCGCGACCGCGAACACCCCGGCCCGGCGGCCGTGGACCAGATCGGCCACCGCGAAGATCCCCCAGGCCGCGGCGAGCCCCGCGACCACCGACACCACCAGACCCGCGGAGCCGTACGAGAGCCCGGTCGCGGCCGAAACCACCCGTTCCAGCCACGGCAGCAGCGGGAAGAACGCGAGGTTCGAGTGGACGTCCCCGTTGGGGAGCAGCACCTCGTACCCGTACCCCTCCGCGGCGATGCGGGCGTACCAGAGCGAGTCCCAGCGGGCCGACAGCAGCGTGTGCGGGCTGCTGCCGACCACCGCGCCCCACACCGCGAGCACGGTCAGCCCGAGCAGCCGGACCGCCGCGAAGACGGCCAGCGCGGGCGCGGCCCGGCGAAATCCAAGATCTTCCACGGGCACGATTATCGGTGGCCCGGGCCGCACCCCCTTCAAAGGGGCGGCCCGGGGCCGGGCACCGCGGCGGCGGGGTCACCACGGGCCGTGAGCAGGCACGCACACCGGGGAAGGATGAGGGCGGGGGGAGTGGCGCACACCACACGGGGGCCTCCGCCGGGATGAGAGCTTGACCACGTGTCGGGCAGACGAACTCGCGTACCCTGACCGTTCACCCGCGTGTCGATGCCGGACCCCGTTGGACGCCGCACAGCGCACCACCCCCCGTGGCTCCACAAGACGCTGGTCCGCCGAGCGCGAGGGATCACCTGGGAGGTACATGCATGTCGGGGACGAACGCGGCCGGGGTCCGGAACCCTTCCCCCTGGCAGCGGCTCCACGCGGCCTCCGGTGGGGCCAACCGCTGGGTCGTCCTGGCGGTGCTCTGCGTCAGCCTGGTCCTCGTCGCGCTCGACGCGACGATCCTGCACGTCGCCGTCCCGTCCGTCACCGAGGACCTGCGCCCCGGCTCGATCGAGCTCCTGTGGATCGTCGACGCCTACCCGCTGGTCTGCGCCTCGCTCCTCATCCTCTTCGGCACCCTCGGCGACCGGGTCGGCCGCCGACGCGTCCTCCTCCTCGGCTACGGGCTCTTCGGCGTGGCCTCCGCGATAGCGGCCCTCGCCGACAACGCCCAGGTCCTCATCGCCGCGCGCGCCCTGCTCGGCATCGGCGGCGCGATGATCATGCCCGCCACCCTGTCGATCCTGCGGCAGGTCTTCCCCGACCGGCGCGAGCGGGCGCTCGCCATCGGCATCTGGACCGCCGTCGCCGCCATCGGCGCGGCCAGCGGTCCGGTGCTCGGCGGCTTCCTCGTCCAGCACTACTGGTGGGGCTCCGTCTTCCTCATCAACATCCCGCTGATGGCACTGATCCTGCCCCTCGGCCGCTGGCTGCTGCCGGAGTCGCGCGGCTCCGCCGACGGGCCGTGGGACGTACTCGGCGCGCTGATGGCCGCCGCCGGTGTGCTCGGCGCGGTCCTCGGGGTCAAGCGGCTCGGCGCCGAACGCCGGATCCTCGACGCCGAGGCGCTCGTCCCGCTGCTGCTCGGCGTGGTGCTGCTCGTCCTGTTCGTGCGCCGGCAGAAGCGGCGCGAGCACCCGCTGATCGACATGCGGATGTTCTCGCGGGCCGCGTTCTCCACGTCGGTCGCGTGCATCGTCCTCGCCATGCTGGCCCTGGTCGGCCTGGAACTGATCGCCGTCCAGTACCTGCAGCTCGTACTGCACCTCGGTCCGCTGGAGACCGGCCTGCGGCTGCTGCCGCTGACCTTCGCCGCGATGGCCGCGGGCGCCACCGGCTCGTACACCCTGAACCGGGTCGGGCCGCGCACGATGGTGTCGCTGGGCTTCGTCCTGACCGCCCTCGCCGTGCTGCTGCTGACGCTGATGGGCCAGCACGACCGGCCGCTGCTGCTGACCACCGGATTCATCCTCCTCGGCTTCGGGCTGCAGACCACGCTGTTCGCGGCGTACGAGTCGATGCTGAGCGAGGCTCCGGCAGCCACGGCGGGCGGCGCGGCCTCGATCGGCGAGACCTCGTACCAGCTGGGCGCGGGCATGGGCATCGCGCTGCTGGGAAGCGTGATGAACGCGGCGTACCGGCCGGGGCTCATGGGCGTGCCGGGGGTGTCGGCGGCGGATTCGGCGGGTGCGGCGAATTCCCTCGGCGAGGCCTACCAGATCGCCGCGCACCTCGGGGGGCCGGCGGGGGCCTCGCTGTACGCGGCGGCGCGGCAGTCGTTCGTGCACGGGCTGCATGTGACGTTGCTGGTGAGCGCGGTGCTGCTGTGCGCGGGGGCGTTGATGGCGCTGAAGCTGCCGCGGGTGATGGACTGCGGTGCGTCCGGCGACGCCGAGCCGGTGCGGTTGCCCGCGCAGGCGAAGGGTGAGGTGCGGGGGGCTCCCGTGGAGCAGGCGGGCTGACCCCGTCGGCCTCTCGGCCTCTCGGCCTCTCGGCCCGCAGGTGCGGCGCCGTTGCCGGGGGGCGCTGCCCCCGGACCCCCGCGCCTCGAACGCCGGCGGGGCTGGATTTGCGGGGCCCGGGCCCATAGCTTCGGGTGGGCGCAAAACGTGCGCCGCTAGGTTACTGCTCAGGCCGCCGGGAGGCCCCGTGTCCTTCGTTCCCACCGATCCGCTCGGGCTCGACGAGCTCCTCGGGCCCGAGGACCTCGCCGTCCGGGACACCGTCCGCGCCTGGGCCGCCGACCGGGTCCTGCCGAACATCGCGCAGTGGTACGAGAGCGGCGAGCTGCCCGGGATCCGGGAGCTGGCGCGGGAGCTCGGCGCCATCGGGGCGCTCGGCATGTCCCTCCAGGGCTACGGGTGTGCCGGTGCCAGCGCCGTGCAGTACGGGCTGGCCTGCCTGGAGCTGGAGGCCGCCGACTCCGGGATCAGGTCCCTCGTCTCCGTGCAGGGCTCGCTCGCCATGTACGCGATCTGGAAGTACGGCTCGGAGGAGCAGAAGCAGCGCTGGCTGCCCGGTATGGCCGCGGGCGAGCTGATCGGCTGCTTCGGGCTGACCGAGCCCGACGTGGGATCGGATCCCGCGGCGATGCGCACCTACGCCAAGCGCGACGGCACCGACTGGGTGCTGAACGGCCGCAAGATGTGGATCACCAACGGTTCCGTCGCCGCGGTCGCCGTGGTGTGGGCGCAGACCGACGAGGGGATCCGCGGCTTCGCGGTGCCCACCGACACCCCCGGCTTCTCCGCGCCGGAGATCAAGCACAAGTGGTCGCTGCGGGCCAGCGTCACGAGCGAGCTGGTGATGGACGACGTACGGCTGCCGGCCGACGCGGTGCTGCCGCTGGTCACCGGGCTCAAGGGGCCGCTCGGCTGCCTCAGCCACGCGCGGTACGGGATCATCTGGGGATCCATGGGCGCGGCGCGGTCCAGCTTCGAGTCCGCGCTCGACTACGCGAGGACGCGGGAGCAGTTCGGCAAGCCGATCGGTGGGTTCCAGCTCACCCAGGCCAAACTGGCGGACATGGCCCTGGAACTCCACAAGGGCATCCTGCTCGCCCACCACCTGGGCCGGCGGATGGACGCGGGCACCCTGCGGCCGGAGCAGATCAGCTTCGGCAAGCTCAACAACGTCCGCGAGGCCATCGAGATCTGCCGCACCGCGCGGACCATCCTCGGCGCCAACGGGATCTCCCTGGAATATCCCGTCATGCGGCACGCCACCAACCTCGAATCGGTCCTCACCTACGAGGGGACCGTCGAGATGCACCAGCTGGTGCTGGGCAAGGCGCTCACCGGCCTGGACGCCTTCCGGTGAGAGCCCTGCTCAGCTCTGGTTGAAGAAGTCGCGTGAGCGGCCGCCCGCTTCGCCGCTGACGATCTGGGTGTCGGCCGGGGTCAGGAGGAAGACCCTGGTCGCCACCCGCTCGATCGAGCCGCGCAGCCCGAAGGTCAGTCCGGCCGCGAAGTCGACGACGCGCTTCGCGTCGCCCGGGTCCATCGACGACAGGTTGACGATCACCGGGACCCCGTCGCGGAACAGCTCGCCGATGCCCCGCGCGTCACGGAAACCGTCCGGGGTGACCGTCGCGATGCGACGGCCGTGCTCCACGGCCGACTCGGAGGCCACCCGGACCCGGGGGTCGGTGACCCACTGCTCGCCGGGGCCGGCCACCGAACCACCCTGGGCGGCCTCCGCGTAGTCGTCGTCGTAGTAGCGCTCGTCGTCGCTGTCCTCCACGAGACCCAGCCAGGCACTCGCCTTGCGCACCGAACCCATGGACTGCCTCCTTTCACCGCGGTCAGTCTGTCTTCTCTCCGCTGCCCCTATGCTCGTCCATGATGCTGACAACGCGCCAAGTGGATAGTCGCCGCGCAGGGGTTTCGTGACGGTACTGGTGCAGAACATCCGTTGCACGGTCAAGGATCCTGGTGGCTACCACTGCTGACTGAGTGAAAATACGACCGCCGCCGCCGTACGGGTGAGCGACGCGGACGTACGGGTGAAAGCCGCGGGTCGATACGATGCCCGGCAAGCACGCGTACGACACACGGGGGAAGCAGCTTGTTCGGCATCGTGAGGCCTTGCACGCACCGGCTGGGGGAGCGGTTCAAGGCGGAGTGGATGGCCCATCTGTGCGGGCTGTGTCTGGCACTTCGGGGAGACCACGGACAGTTCGCCCGGATCGTGACGAACTACGACGGGTTGCTCGTCTCCGTTCTGACGGAGGCTCAGTCGGGTACCGCTCCCGACGCCCGGCGCACCGCCGGACCCTGCCCGCTGCGCGGCATGCGCACCGCCTCCGTGGCCCAGGGAGAGGGAGCGCGGCTCGCCGCCGCCGTCTCGCTCGTGCTCGCCTCCGCGAAGGTGCGCGACCACGTGGCCGACCGGGACGGGCTGTTGGCCCGCGCCCCCATAGCCCTGGCCGCGCGCAAGGTGGCCCGCGGCTGGGACCGGGCCGGGGCCCGCACCGGGGCCTCGCTCGGCTTCGACACCGCCGTGCTCGTCGACGCCGTGGACCGGCAGGCGGGCATCGAGACGCTCGCGGGCCCGGGCACCTCCGTGCTCGTGGTGACCGAGCCGACGGAGACCGCGACGGCCGCCGCCTTCGCGCATACCGCGCAGCTGGCCGGACGGCCAGGCAACGCCCCCGCGCTGGCCGAGGCCGGCCGGTACTTCGGCCGGCTCGCGCACCTGCTGGACGCCGTGGAGGACCAGGGCGCCGACGCCGTCGCGGGCGCCTGGAACCCGCTCACCGCCACCGGCACCCCGCTCGCCGAGGCCCGCAGGCTCTGCGACGACGCGCTGCACGGCATCAGGCTGGCACTGCGCGAGGTCGAGTTCACGGACGCGGGGCTCGCCCACCGGCTCCTCGTGCACGAGCTGCGCACCTCGGTGGACCGGGCCTTCGGCACCAGCAGCTGCGGCCACACGGCGACGGCCTCCGCCGGACAGGGCGGCAACCCGTACGCGGGCGGTCCGCACGCGGTGGAGAACCCGTACGGCCAGGCCCCGTACGGCGCGAACCCGTACGGCGGCAACCCCTACGCCCCGAACGCCCCCCAGGCCCCCGGCGGCCCCGGCATGCCGCCGCCCATGGGGCCCGGCGGCGGCGGTGGCGGCGGCCTGCCCCCGCAGCGGCCGCGCCGCGGGCTGCTCGCGGGCTGCGCGGTGGCCATCGGGCTGTTCTGCACCTGCCAGATGTGCTGCACGGAGTACGAGGGCCCGTGGTCGCGGGAGCGGCGCGAACCGCTCTGCGACGGCGAGGACTGCTGCGACGGCTGCGACTGCTGCAGCAACTGCGGCTGCGACGATTGCTGCTGCTGCCCCTGCGACGGCTGCTGAGGCTCTTTCAGATTTCACAGGTCCGGACGGCGTACGCGGGGATTCCCGTCCGGACCCGCGTGGAAGGGCTGAGCGGGATGAGCGACGACGCAGACGACCCGCACGCCGCGTGGCGGGAAAGGCGCGAGCGCAGGGCGGCGGCCGTGTCCGCGCCCTGCGGCCCCTTCGCGCCGACCGGAACCCTCGCCCCGGACTCCGTCCGAGGGGACCCCCCGGCCCGCCGACCACCCGGAAGGTCGAATTCCGGACGTTCCGGAGGCTGAAAGCCGCCCTTGCGACCGGTATCTGACGACAGGACACTCCCGACAGCGCTTGTCAGGGGCACGGCCAAAGTTCATGCGCCCACCGTGCCCCGGGCTGCGCCTCACGGGCTCTGGCACCCCCACGACCACCGGGCCCCCGACCCTCTCCAGGAGGACGAGAAGTGAGGATCAAGCGCATGACCCGTACCAGGCTGCTCGCGGCGGCCACCGGCCTGGCCGCCGCCGCAGCGCTCGCCGTCCCCACGGCCGCGAGCGCGGACTCCGGCCGCGACGGCAAGGACACGCCCTTCAGCGCCGACCGGCTCGCCTCGGCCGGCGCCTCCGTCCTGCGCGCCGACGTGGCCGGCACCGCCTGGCACACCGACCCCGCCACCGGAACCCTCGTGGTCTCCGCCGACTCCACGGTCTCCGACGCCGGAATCGCCAGAATCAAGCGCGAAGCCGGAGCCGACGTCGGAGCACTGCGCATCGAACGCATCCCCGGCAAGCTCACCAAACTGGTGTCCGGCGGCGACGCCATCTACGCCACCAGCTGGCGCTGTTCACTGGGCTTCAACGTGCGCAGCGGCAGCACCTACTACGCCCTGACCGCCGGGCACTGCACCGACGGCGCCGGCACCTGGTGGAGCAACTCTGCCCGCACCACCGTCGTGGGATCCACGGTCGGCTCCAGCTTCCCGACCAACGACTACGGCCTCATCAAGTACGCGAGCAACACGCCCGTGCCCCCCGGCACCGTCGGCAGCCAGGACATCACCAGCGCCGTGAACGCCACCACCAACATGTCCGTCACCAGGCGCGGATCCACCACCGGCATCCACAGCGGCCGGGTCACCGGCCTCAACGCCACCGTCAACTACGGCGGCGGCGACATCGTCTACGGCATGATCCGCACCAACGTGTGCGCCGAACCCGGCGACAGCGGCGGCCCGCTCTACTCGGGCACCCGCGCCGTCGGTCTCACCTCCGGCGGCAGCGGCAACTGCACCTCCGGCGGGACGACCTTCTTCCAGCCCGTGGTCGAAGCCCTCAACGCCTACGGTGTCAGCGTCTACTGACGGTGACTCACGCGCCCCCGCCGCACCCCTGGACGTCCTCCCGCCTTCTGGGAGGATGTTCCAGGCGGCCGTGTCCACGGGGGAGGCTGGTTTCTGCATGAAACGAATCGGCGTAACCGGGCACCGAGCCCTTCCGGACTCGGTGCTCGGCCGTGTGGAGAGCGGTCTGCGGGCCGTACTGAGCGGCCACGATGGCCCGTTGGAGGCCCTGTCCAGCCTCGCCGAGGGGGCGGACCAGCTCTTCGCCGCCATCGCCCTCGAATACGGCGCCGACCTCACCGTGGTGATCCCCAGCGGGGACTACGAGGCCGCCTTCGAGGACGCCGAGGCCCTCGCCCGCTACCGGGGCCTCAAGAACCGGGCCGCCCAGGAGGTCCGGATGGACTTCGCCCGCTCCACGGACGAGGCCTACTACGCCGCCGGCACCTACATCGCCGACTCCTGCGACCGGCTCGTCGCCGTCTGGGACGGCCAGCCCGCCCGCGGACACGGCGGCACCGCCGAGATCGTCGCCTACGCGCGGGCGCTCGGCAAACCGGTCACCGTCATCTGGCGCGAGGGCGTGACCCGGGACTGAGCCACGCCCCGCCCACCGCCCTCAACTGCTGTGCCGCGCCAGCCAGTCCGTGTGCTGCGGAGACACGTACCGCTCCGTCTCGTACACCGACGAGGGCCACTGCGACTCGGTGATGGTCGTCTGCATCACCACCATCATCGCCGCCAGATCCTGCTCGATCAGGGTGTGCGCCTCGATCAGCGGATGATGGCGGCGCACCTCGTTCCAGGCGATGCCGGCCGCCGCCGCCGCGCTCAGCAGCGCGGTCAGCCTCGGCCCCGGACCCGACCCGAACGACCCCAGCAGCGCGAACAGCAGCGCCAGACAGGTCAGCAGCACGATCGTCCACGACCACAGGTTCGTCGCCCGCCGGGACACCTCCGTCCGCCGCCGGTACCAGTTGCGCTGCTCGATCAGCCGGTCCCGGACGTACGTCTCGCGCCGCGCCTGGTAGTCCATCCCGCGCAGCCGCTGCATGGCACCGGTGATCTCCCCGCCCTCCGGCACCGCCCCGGCGGCCCGCGGATCGTCCCAGCCCATCTTCCGCAGCTCGGCCAGCCCCGCCTCCAGCCGGGTACGGTACGTCGCCTCGGGCGCGGCGACCTCACTGCCGAACGGGGCCCCGTGCACCGCGTACCGCCAGGCCAGGGACTTGATGAACTCCGCCGCGCTGCGGTTGAGCTGCCACTGCGGCCGGGCCCGGCGCCGGGTCGCCCGCATGCCCACGCCCAGCACCCCCGCGTACGAGAGCACGCTCAGCAGCCCGAACAGGTACATCGAACCCAGCCTCGGCCCGGCGGGCAGCGCCGCGGCCGCCGCGGCCGCGACCAGCAGCAGCAACTGGGCACGGGTGGCCTGGGTGGACTCCCGCTGCCGGGAGATCGCCGCCTGGTCGGTGTGGTGGAAGAGGGCCGGCAGGTCCTCGTTTCGGAAAGTCATGCTGTCGGTCACAGCGCCCCCCTGCTGTCGGGTGGCGGGCGGCGGGGGACCCGCGGTCGCGGACCCCCGCCGCCCTCCGTGGAATCACACGGCGAGAGGCTCCAGATCGCGGTGGATCCGCCGCTCGTCACGGGCGTACCGGGTCAGGCTGTGGTCCTCGCCGAGCAGCCGGGTCAGCTCGGACACCGCCTCCGCCCGCAGCCGGGCCGCCTCCTCCTTGCGGCCCATCGAGTCCAGGCTGACCGCCATGTTGGAGCTGCTCGCCAGGGTCTCGGGATGGTGCGCCCCGAGGGCCTCGCGCAGCCGCATCACCGCGAGCCGCTCCAGCTCCAGAGCACCCTCCGGATCGCCCAGGTCGGCCCGGGTGTTGGCCAGGTTGAGGTGCGCGAAGACCGTGTGCGGGTGATTGTCCCCGAGCACGTCCCGCATCCCCCGTATCGTCTGGCGCAGCATCGCCTCCGCCGTCTCCGCGGCGCCCGTGCCCCAGTGGAAGACCGCCAGGTTGTTCACAGCCGCCAGGGTGTACGGGTGCCGCTCGCCCGGCACCTTCATGTACTCGTCCACCACCTCCTGGGCCAGGTCCCGCGCCCCGCCCGGATCCCCGGTCGCGAACAGGTCCGAGGCCAGGTTGAGCTCGCAGGACAGCAGGTCCGGGTTGACGGAGGTGTACTTGGCCCGGTAGCGGGCCCGGGTGGCCGTGGTCAGCCGCAGGGCGTCCTCCAGCTGGCCGGCCCGGCGCAGCGACACCGCCAGGTTCTTCGCCGCGGACAGGGTGCCGGGGAAGGCCCGGCCCAGCGTCCTCTTGTAGGTCTCGTACGTCCGGCTCAGCAACTGCGCCGAGTCCTCGTACCGGCCCACCTCGCGCAGGTCGCGGGCGAGGTTCTGCGCGGAGGACAGCGTGTACGGGTGCTCCGGCCCGAGCACCTCCGTCCGCAGGTCGTGCACCTCCTGGTCGATCTCACGGGCCCTGGTGTACTGACCCACCAGCCGCAGGTTCAGCGCCAGGTTGTTCGCGGCGGCCAGCGTGCGCGGGTGCGCCTCGTGGAAGATCTGGCTGAAGCCCTCGTGCGCCTCGGTCGCCAGCTCCATCGCCTGGCCGTACTGGCCCAGCGCGCCCAGCGTGTTGGCCAGACCGCTCATGGTCATGTACGTGTGCGGGTGCGAGGGGCCGAGCACCGCCTTCTGCCGCTCCAGCGTGACCTCGTCCAGCTCCTTCGCCTCCACGAACCGGCCCTGCGAGCGCAGGATGTTCGACAGGTGGAAGCGCAGGTACAGGTACTGCAGGTCGTTGTTGCCCAGCATCTCCTTCCACGCCTCGCGCAGTTCCTCGCCGAGGGCGTACGCGGCCTTGAAGTCGCCCCGCTTCCACAGGTAGCGCACCCGGTCGATCAGCAGCCTGCGCGTCTCCGGTTCCTTGCAGAACCGGGCCTCCGACGGGGTCAGGTGCGACCAGATGGTGTTGAACCGCGGCCACGTCTCCGGATTGTCGATCGGCTCGTCGTCGTCCGGCCGGGCCCCGGCCAGGATCCGGTGGACCGCGTGCCGGGCCTCGCGCTGCTCCTCCTCGCTCAGCTGGGCCCGGATCACCGCCTGGACCAGCCGGTGCACCTGGATGCTGTTGCTGACCTGGTCGACCTTGGCCAGCGCGAACCGGCCGATCTCCCGGATCACCCGGCCGAGCACCAGCTTCTCCTGCAGCGAGGAGTCGTAGGGCTTGAGGGCGTCGATCATCTCCTTGCTGTACAGCAGGTTCGCGGAGATCGGCTCGGGCGCGAGGAAGGCGCAGAGCTGCAGCAGCCGGACGGCCGCCGGGGAACGGGACTGCAGCCGCTCGATGGAGATGTTCCAGGTGGCGGCCACCGGCTCCGGGTATCCCGGCGGCTGGTTCAGGGCCAGGACCCGGGCGGCCTGCTGGGCCAGCTGCTCCAGGTACGCGGACACCGGCGTCGCCGTCTCCGCGATCCAGGCACCCGCCTGCTCGACGGCCAGCGGCAGGTCGCCCACCGCCACCGCCACCTGCTCGGCGTCGTCCTTGCCGAGCCCGGGCGCCCGGCGCTGCAGGTGCTCGATCGACTCCTCGCGCAGGAACACGTCCACCGGCAGCGCGTCACCGTACTGCGACCAGGACTGGTTGCGGGAGGTCACCAGCACATGGCCGGGCCCGCCCGGCGGGAAGAACCGCTTGAGCGTCTCGGGATCGTCCGCGTTGTCGAAGACCAGCAGCCAGCGGGAGGACGGCACCCCGCGCCGCAGCAGGTCGATCGCCTCCTGGGAGGCGGCCGCCATGTCCTCGCCGGTCTGCGCACCCAGCCGCACCGCCAGCTCCGCGAGGGCCGCGACCACGTCGTCGGTCTGCTCCGAGGAGATCCACCACACCAGGTCGTAGTCGGCCATGAACCGGTGCACGTACTCCAGCGCCACCTGGGTCTTGCCGACACCGCCGAGCCCGAACAGGGTCTGCGGCTGCGGCAGCACCACGGCCATGCCTCCGCCGAGCTGGTCGCGCATCCGCTCCAGCACGATGCTGCGCCCGGTGAACCCGGGATTGCGGGGCGGCGCGTTCCAGATCTTCGGGACGGTCCCCGGGAAGCGGGGCCCGGGCTGCGAGGCGCTGTTGACGCTGTCGGGCAGCGCCATCGGCCGCTCCACCGCACGCAGCAGGGCCGTGGTGGCGTGCACCTCGTCGAGCCGGAAGAGGTCCACCGGGTTCCGGTCGATGTACGGAGTGGCGAGCCGTACGTCTCCCACCCTCAGCGGCACCAGCTGGCGCCGGCCCCCCGTCGGGTCCTCGGCGGCCGCGCGCTCCCACACGTCCACGGCCCGGGCCGACTTGAGGTACGCCGTGGAGAGCAGCACCACGGTCCTGGCGGCGGTGTCGATGCTGATGCCCGCGCCCCCGAGGGTGTCCCCGACGGCCGCTCCCGGCGCCCGTTCGGCCGAGACGTCCTTCGGCACGACCCGGAAACCGGCCCGGGTGAGCACCGACTCGATCCAGTCGGCCCACATCCGGTTCTCTGCGACGTAGGACAGGAACAGGTCGGCGGGCAGCGCCGGGCGGCGCCGGGTGAAGGCGTCCCTGATCCGCAGCCTGACCTCCTCGCCGATTGCCGGCATGGAGGTGATGTGCCCCTCGGTGACCACGGCGGTCAGCCGCTCGAACGCGGAGAGCAGGGAGTTGGTGAGCCCGGCCTCGTCACCGAAGGTGGCCAGGGTCTCCTCGTACGCGTAATAGGGGCGGTACGGGATCTCCACCGCGCCCCAGTAGGAGGTCAGCTCGTCCCCGACCAGGCCGTTCGGGAAGCGGTCGAACTTGATCCGGGCCAGCGCCCGGCCGGCGTCGGCCTTCTCCTTCTCACCCTCGTCGATGCGCATCGGGACCGGGTAAATCTTGATGCCGCGGTCGTTGAACCGCTCGTCGATCTGGCGGGCGACGGAGGCGGCGCCGTCGATGGACTGGTCGGACAGGGTGAAGCAGTCGACGAGGATGTCCGGGAGGTGGACGGTGCAGATGTCGGCGATGTCGGACAGGCCGGTCCGGCTGTCGATCAGGACGTAGTCGTAGTTCCGCTTCATGTCGGCGCGTAAGGCGTCGAAGAAGAGCCCGCCGCCGAGCCGGTCGTAGAAGTTGTCCCAGTCGAAGGTGGAGACGGTCGCCGAGTACTCGCGGTTCTGCCGGCCCGCCGAGACGAAGTCCAGGGTGCCGCCGTCGGGGAACTCCCAGCCGTGGGTCTCCGGGGTGAGCGAGACGGCGTGCGGCTGTATCCGCGCGTAGTCCTTGTGCCAGTCGTCGGGTCGCTGCACCGGGCTGGTCGCGGCCCAGGCGTACTCGCTGATCAGATCGATGACCCCGGTGGTGGCCCCCAGCGTGGAAGGGTCCAGGAACGGGTGGAAGAAGCGGTGCAGGCCGGGAGCCTCCAGGTCCCAGTCCACGGCGAGGACCCGCTTGCCGTTGGCCGCAAGGATCCAGGCGGTGTTGGCCAGCGCCATGGTGCGGCCCGTACCGCCCTTGTACGAATAGAAGGTGACGATGCGTCCGTCACGGCTGTCGCTGTCGCTGTCACTGCTCGCTGTCATCCGCGTCCCCCCGGTCGGTGTCGTTGTCGTCGTTGTCGTGGAGGCCGGCCCCCGCGGGCCCGGTCCGGTGCCGGTCGGAGTCGGGCGGGAAGGGGACGCGGGGCGATGGCGGCCCGGGTGGCCCGTTCATCCCCATCGGCCCCAGCAACCGGGGCCGATCGATGGAGGTGTCGCCCTTCGGCGGATACGGCTGTGCGTGTCTGAGGAACTGCTGGGCGGCCGCCTCGACGACCTGCGGCAGGATCTGGCCGAGGGTCTCCACGTTGGCCACGCCGTTCGCGGCGGCCCGGCAGGCGGCCCGGCCCTGGCTCATCGTCTTCGGCATGGTGCTCTCCAGCCGGTCGGCCAGCTCGTTCTCCTTCGACCGGCTCTGATGGTCGTACCGGTTCCACGGCACGACCACGTTGACCCACGGCCGGGGCTCCCGGTCGAAGGCGGCCAGGCGTCGGCGCCGCTGCTCGTCCTCCACCGCCCACCGGTCGACGATCAGGATCTCGGGACGGGTCGGCAGCTGCTTGCCGTCGAGGTGCCCGGCCTCGTCGTCGAAGGAGGACATGGTGGTCTGGTAGTTGAGGTTCTTGACCAGGTCCTCGGCCACGTAGGCGATGGGCCGCTGGGCGACCGGGTGGTACGGGTTCCACTCCATGGCGGTGTCCCCGTAGTACTCGGGGGTGCGGCCCTCGGGCAGATCGTGCCGGGAGGCGGCGGCCACGGTCACGTGCAGGGTGCGGGCCGGGCTGCCGCTGGAACCGAAGGCGCTCGGAACGTTGCGGTAGTCCAGCGGGCGGATGGGGTCCAGGTGGGCGGTCTCGGCGACCTGGACGATGCGCCGGGCGAGCTCGTACACGGCCTGCTCGTACTGCTCGGCGTAACCGCGCAGTTTGATCAGCCCGTACAGGCCGTCGGTGACGTAGCGCTCGCCGAAGGTGTTGTGGTTGAACTGCAACCGCTCGGCCGGACCGGGGAGTTGCTCGGGCGGCACCGGCACCCATAACGCGGGCACGATGGCCTCGGCCTGCTTGTTGCTGACCGCGCCGTGCTGGACGGCGCGCTGCGCGAAGGCGAACCACTCCTTCCCGCACATCTCGCTGGCGAAGTAGCGCGGCGAGAACAGGGGAACGAAGACACGGCAGTTGGCGAGTGCCCGGGCGAGCCGTTCGGACCAGCCCTCGCCGCTGCGTATCTCCCGGTCCATGAACCCGACGTCGTACCCGGCGCGCAGGTCCGTCAGCGCCATGACGTGTCCGCAGAGGTCACGGAAAAGGCGCTCGACCCACATGTCCGGGTCGGGGCCCCCGGCCCCGAACCTCGGTGTATGTGCGTAACTGAGAAAAAAGTACGGCTCCCCTGATGCGGGCACACGACCCCCGTCCCGAAGATGCGAAGCGAAGAAACATCATTCCGGAGCTGCTTCGCCACATCCCCTCATCGTTCAGTCAATCAGCGTCTGTTTTCAGTCATCCAGTCAAGGGCGTGATCGACGGCCTCCGGGAGGGAGAAGAGCATGGTCGACGCGCCTCCCACCCGCCCCCTGCGCACCCGTGAATCCGGGAACGCGTCACCGATCCCCGCGAAATCGCCGTCGTCCAGCGCGACGTCCTCGTATGCGGTCCACTCCCCCTCCCGCCGGTGCCTTTGCAGCCCCGGAAGGTTCACCTTCACCACACACTCGTACATGCGCAAGGGGGGCTTCGGAATTCGATACTCCGCGAGATGGAAAGCGGTACAGACCGAAAACCCCACATTGATCATGAGTACCTGTCCGCCCTCCCAGCACAGCTTTCCCAGGGGTGACTCTTCCCCCAGATGGCTTTCGAGTCGATGACCTGCGCACAGCCGCTCCGCGTCCGCCCCGAGCGCCGCGAAAGAGGTCTGCGGATGGGCGCTGCGCGCCGCGCCCGGCGCGGTGCGGACGGCCTCGGCCAGGGACCCCATGCCCTGGCTCGGGGTGCTCGCCGGGTCGAAGGCGGGCATCCGCTCGCGGAAGTCCCGCACGCCGGCCTCGTCCAGACCGCGGATCCGCTCCTGGTGGGCGCTGGACGTCTTGGAGTTCTCCGGCGTGAACGCCGGGACCACCAGGGTGCCGCGCGGGCCGAGCACCCCCGTCAGGGCGTCGCGCAGCAGCTCGGCGCGCAGCCCGGTCCCGCCGAGGGCGGCATGCACCATGAGCCGCATGCCGGGGCGGACCCCGGCCAGCCGCAACTGCACGGCGAGCCGGAGCCTGCCGGGCCCGGAGGAGGACGTGGACGGCCGCGACGGGGAGGGCGCGGTCACGCGTCGACCGTCTTCAGTTCGTAGCGGAGCTCCGCGACCAGGCTCTTCCCGGTGACGGTCAGCTCCGCGGCCTCCGAGAGCCGGTCCAGGGCCCGGTGGATACGGTCCGAGCCGCCCGGCTCGGGCGTCGCCGTGGCCCGCCGGTACGCCTCCACCGCCACCCGCTCGTGCACGTCGGCCAGCAGCCGGGACACCGGTACCGGCCGCTCCCGCCACGGCGAGCGGTGCTGCCACTGGCCGTCCAGCGCGTACAGGTCGGCCACCTCGGTCAGCGCCCGGAGCCTGGTCCGCCGCCGCCCGGTCAGCAGCGCCAGCGCGGTCTCCCGCACCCCCGCCGCGTACGGCACCCCGAGCGCCCCCGGCCCGTGCCGCCCGGCCTCGCCCCAGCCGCCCGCCCTCGGGCCGCCCGCGAGCGGGGTCAGCGTGGTCAGCCCGGCGGCCGCCGCCCGCGCGAACTCCGGCACCGCCTTGTGCAGCAGCGCCCACGCCCGGTCCAGCCTGCCCCGCCACTCCTCGGCCTCCCCGGCGCCGAGGCGGAGCCTGGGCGGGCGGGGGAAGCAGTTGCGGTACGGGTCGAGGTCCTCCAGGGCCACCGGCGCCACCAGGGCCGCCTCCGGCCCGGGCGACCAGGTGCGTACGGGCTGCCAGCGGGCGTCCCCCGCCGCGGGCCCGAAACGGTGCTCGGCGCGGCCGTCCCGCACGGCGTACCCGTCGTCGGTGACGTGCAGCGCGGCCCGGCCCTCCGTGCCGGGCTCGCCGAGCCGCAGCAGCCCCAGCGTCGGCAGGTACACCTCGCCGTCCCGGTAGGCCACCTCGGCCGGCAGGTCCAGCCCGCCGCGGAGCACGGCCGCGGCGGCCAGCGCGGTCAGCCTGCGCGCCGCCTCCGGGGCATCCTGCGTGCCGTCGCGGGCGGCGTCCAGGGCCGCCAGTACCCAGGTCCGGGTGAAGGGGTGGTCCAGTACGGCGTCCAGCGCGTCCGTGCCCGCCTCCCCGGCCCGCTCCACGGTGGCCAGCAGCTCCCAGGCGTGCGCCCAGCCGGGGTCGGCGGCGAGGTCCTCGTGCAGCCGGGCCAGCAGGATCCGGGTCAGTTCCTGCTGGGACCGGGCGAGTTCGGCCGGGTCGGACAGCTGCGGCGCGGTCTCCCGCCGTGCGGTGCGGCCCTCGACCCCGTCCACGAGCTCGCGCAGGTCGGTGCAGTAGACGGAGGGGTTGTCGAAACCGTTCCGGTCGCGGTAGCGGTGGGTGTAGAGCCCGCCCCCGCACGAACGTACGACGGGGCACCGGCGGCACGAGTCGCTGACGCCCGCGAGGCCCAGCTGCCGGGCGCGGACCCCCGGATGGGCCGCGACCTGGTCAAAGGCGTGGTCGAACACGTTGAACCCGGTGGCGGCCGCCCCCTCGAAGGCACTCTTGAGCGAATCCACCTGCTCCAGGGTCCCGTCGGTCTCCACGACGACGAGGTCGGTGGGCGCGAGGCCGAGCGACTCGGTGAGGCTGGGGCCGCCGCGCAGGGTGGAGAGCAGGGACTCGAAGAGCCGTACGGGCACCGGGCGTCCCAGCCGGTCCCAGTGGTCGAAGATCCGCAGGAGCCAGCGCGCGTAGGCGTCGGGGGCGCCGTCGGGCCGGGCCGGGGGTGTCTCCCAGGTGGCGTGGGGGAGGAGGAAGTCCACGCGTGGGGGCTCCAGTTCGACCAGCGCGTCCAGTACGGCGACGGGGTCGTTGGCCACGTCCACGGTGCAGAGCAGGCCCTGGTAGAGGTGGCGGTACGGCTCGGAGCGGAGCAGCGCGACGGCGGCGAGGACCAGCGGGTGGCTCGTACGGCCGTCGGCGAAGCGGCGATGGCGGTCGTTGGCGGCGCGGTCCCCGTCGAGGGAGATGCCGACCCGGACGCCGAACTCGTCGAAGAGGTCGAGGTAACGGGTGCTGAGCTGGAGCCCGTTGGTGTGGATCCGCAGATCGAGGGCCGCGATCCCGCTCAGCGCGCGGCTGAACTCCTCGCACACGAGGCGGAGCCGGGCAGGGCCCGCCAACAGGGGTTCCCCTCCATGGAGAATCACCGTGACGGAGGGGAGTGCATGGTCACGGGCATGTTCGGCGAGCCTGGACGCGGTATGCGAAATAACCTCGGGGGAGATCACTTTCGGCCGGGCTCGCCAGCTCTGATCTGCGTGTTCGTAGACATAGCAATGATCACAAGCAAGATCGCATCTGCTGTGAACTTTCAGGACGATCTCGCGAAATGCGATCAGGCCGGTCATTCCACCAGTCTAGAGCGCCGAGTTCGGGTCAGAGCGCGGAGTTGAAGATCGGTGCCTGAACCGGACGAGCAGATTCGGCCGGCAGCACGCGACCGAGCGTCGTGACCGCGGACGCGGTGTGGACGTCGATCTTGCCGAGCGGGACCCGGTGGGCCTTGACCGAGCTGGTCGCGGGGGATGCTGAAGTGTTCACGGCACCGTCCTTGGGGAAGCCATGTGGAATGGACATGTGAATGACAACGGCTGCATGCTGCTGTCAAGCAGGGACTTTACTAGGACAGTCCCCCTTGGCAACACGAGACATGACGCCTGGTCAAGACTTCCCCGCATTGCGCGGCGGATTTCTCAAGAGGGTGGATTCGGCCGTTTGCCGGAAGGAAAGATCCTTTTCATTGCCGGGGGTCCCGGCGGCGGTCCGGCCGGACCGGGGCTACGCTGAACGCACCTCGCTGACCTGCTGCGATGCGAGGGCGTGGCCCGCCGGCCGGGAGTCCTCCCCGGCCGACGCGGAACCGCCCCCGCCGAACAGCAGGAAGAGCACGGTGATCACCGCGGCGGCGGCGCCGATCGCGCCGACGGCATCCCCCTTGGCGGCGGCCCCGGCGGTGGCCCCGGCGCCGGCCCTGGCGGCGGTCCTGGTGTGCTTGTGGACGGCGTAGCCGGCGAGGAGCCCGACGGCGGGGATGAGCAGGCGGACGTCGTCGATGTGCAGGGTCATGGCACGGCCTCCACGGCTCGTGGGGCCCTCCCGTCGAGTGGTGGCGGGCCCGGAGGCGTGGACTGTACAAGGGCGACCGGTTCCCAACAGCCCCATCCTGACGTCTGCTTGGGTGTGGTTCAAGCGCCTGTGGGGCCAACCGTCCCTACGCGGGCTGCTGTTCGTTGAGATCCGGTGCCGGGACGTCGCGCAGCAGCCAGTTCAGTACGTCGGGCAGCGCGCGCAGGGCGGCGAAGTGCGCGGCGGAGGGGACGATGTTGGTCGTGGCCCCGGGGATGCGGCGGGCCAGCCAGCGGGAGTGGCCCACGGGGGAGAACACGTCGAGCTCGCCGTGCCAGATCAGCACCGGACAGCGGATGTCGGCCGGGTCGAAGCCCCAGGGGCGGCTGAAGGCGAGGACGTCGTCGATCCATCCGTACGCCGAATGGCGCAGCCCCTCGCGGTAGTTCCGCAGGAGCATCGACCGCAGGCCGGCGTCCGAGACGATCATGCGGTCGTTGTCGGTCAGCTCCCGGCGCAGTTCGTCCAGCAGCCGGCCGGGGTCCTTGCGGATGCCGTCGGCGCGCGGGATCAGCCGGGCCGCCAGCTCCTCGGGGTCGTCGGTGGCGGTGGTGTACTCCCGCACGTTCGACGCGGCCATCCCGGCGAACCAGTCCAGGTCCTCCGCGTCGCGGGGGGCGAGGCCGACCATGCCCGCGGTCCGGGTGACCCGGTCCGGGAGGAGGGCGGCGCAGGCCAGCGCCGGCGGCGCCGCCGGAGCGGCCGGCGACCGCGAAGGTGTCCAGGCCGAGGGCGTCGGCGATGGCGGCCACGTCCTGGGCCACGTCGGCGACGGTACGGCCGGGGTGGCGGTCGGAGGTGCCGTAGCCGGGTCTGTCGTAGGCGATGAGCTGCATCCGGCGCTGGTAGAGGACCATGCCCCGGGGGGCCGGGCCGAGGCGGCTGCCGGGCATGCCGTGCAGCAGAAAGACGGGTTTGCCGTCGGGGTCGCCCCAGCGCTCCACGGTCAGAGCGCGCCCGTCCGCTGTGCGCACCTGATTGCGCACGCGCTCCCTCCTTCACGGTCGATGCGAGTCGTCACCGCGATTGTGCGCGCTGGGGGAGGAGCGCGGTAGGGCGCACTTCCGGCGGAATTCTTGTGAATGCCTTCACGAGCCCGGGAACGCCCTTTTTTCTCTCGCATATGCCCTGGTCAAGGGGGCGCGCCCGAGGAGTGAACGGGAGTGGGCGGGCGTGAACGGGCGTGAACGGATGCGTGGTCACCGGGAATGGCCTTTTCGGTGCGGCGGCTTCCGCTTTCGGCTGTCGAATTGAGCCGCCGGGTCGTAGGGCCGGCGGGCCGGGAAAGGCCGGAGTTCGCCGATCGGGCCCCGTCTCAGGTGCGGGGGACGAGCAGGGCCGCCGCCGAGCGGGCCTGCTCCAGGGCCCGGGCGCGGTCCGCACCGCGCTGGCCCAGGACGACCCGGGTGCTCAGGCCGTCCAGCAGGGCGAGCAGCTCCGAGGCCCGCCCGGGTACGTCCATGGGCGCGAAGCGGCCCTGGTCCACACCCCTGGCCAGGAGTGCCTCCAGGTCCCGCTGCCAGCTGTCGTCGATCTCCTCCTGGGCGGCCTTCAGCGGCTGGTTGGAGGCGGTACGGGCCCACAGCTCGATCCACAGCGTCCAGCGCGGGTCGCGGGGCCCCTCGGGGAGGTAGAGCTCCAGGAACTGGTCCAGTTTGCGCGCCGCCGGCACCCTGCGGCCCAGCAGCGCCCGGCGCTCCCCGGTGAGCTGCTCCTCGCTCCAGCGCAGGGCCTCCAGCAGGAGCCGGTCCTTGCTGCCGAAGTAGTACAGGATGTGGCCGCCGCTGGTGCCGAGGCGCTCGGCCAGCGCGGACATGGTGAGCGCGGCCAGTCCGTCCTCGGCGATGGCCGTCATGGCCTCTTCCAGCATCCGCTCCTGGGCGATCCGCCCGTCGCGCCGCCGTGCTGCTCCCGCCACCGCTCCCGCCCTCCGGATCTTCCTGGGCCGACCTTATCCCGGACAGGTCTTGACGGGGTCGAGGTCCAGCCTTCATCTTGAATGCCATTCAAGAAGTTAGAACGTCATTCAAGATCGTTCAAAGTCAGGGGTCCGTCATGGGGCAGCAGGAGACAGCCGACGTCGACGAGGTGTTCCGGGTCGAAACACACGGGATCGACCCGATTCCCGACGCCGAACGCCACGGCAGCGCCAAGGACCTCTTCTGGCTCTGGTTCGGCTCCAACCTCACCTTCACCTACGTGATCAACGGCGCCCTCGCCGTCGCCTTCGGGCTCTCCTTCTGGCAGGCCACCGCCGTGGTCGTGATCGGCGGACTCTCCTTCTTCGCCATCAGCGCCGCCGGACTCAGCGGCATCCGCACCGGCACCGCCACCCTGGTCATCTCCCGCGCCGCCTTCGGCGTGCGCGGCAACTTCCCGGCCGGCGTCCTCAACTGGGTGGTGAGCATCGGCTACACCATCGTCAACACCGTGGTCGGCACCCTCGCGCTGGAAGTCTTCTTCGCCGAGATCGGCTGGCAGAGCGGCACGGCCGGCCGCGCCGCCGCCCTCCTGGTCACCCTCGCGCTGACCTTCGCCGTCGCCATGTGGGGCCACGCCACCGTGCAGTTCGCCGAACGCTGGATGGCCTACGTCCTCGCCGCCGGCTTCGGCGCCCTGCTCCTGTTCGTCCTGCCCGGCACCGACACCGCCGCCCCGGCCGCCGCCCCCGGGCTCTCCGGCTGGAGCCTCGCCTTCGTCGTCATGCTCGCCGGACCCTTCTCGTACCTGCCGATGCCCGCCGACTACACCCGCTACCTGCCCCGGACCACCACGCTGAAGTCCCTCACCTGGATGGGCGCCCTCGGCGGCTTCCTCTCCTCGGTCGCCCTCGGCGTCGCGGGCGTCGCCGCCGCCACCCAGGCCGACATGACCGACGCGGTCGCCGGCGCCGAGAGCCTGCTGCCCGGCTGGTTCCAGCCGCTGTTCCTGGCCCTCGTACTCGGCGGCTCCGTCACCAATTCGATCATCACGCTCTACTCCTCCAGCCTGAACCTCCAGGTCCTCGGCATCCCCTGGAGCCGCGCCCGGGCCATCGTCATCAGCGCCGCCGTCACCGCCCTCGGCTCGCTCGCCGCACTCTTCCTCACCGACTTCACCACCTCCCTCCTCTCCTTCCTCTCCCTGCTGATCATCGTGTTCGCCCCCTGGGGCGGAGTGTTCCTCGCCGACATGCTGCTGCGCCGCTGCCACTACGACGCCGACGCACTGCACGCCGGGAGCGCGGGCGCCTACTGGTACCGCTCCGGCTACCACCCCGCCGGCCTCACCGCCCTGCTCGCCGGAATGACCTTCGCCGCCCTGACCTGCGACTCCGAGCTGTGGACCGGGCCGCTCGTCGCCCCGCTCGGCGGCGCCGACCTCACCCTCCTCGGCTCGGTCGTCTCCGGACTCGCCTACTGGGCCCTCACCCGCCGCCGGGTCGCGGCCTACGCCGCTGCCGCCTGACCGCCACCGCACACGCAACGGAGCACCCCCGACATGGCACCCCACCCCTTCCCCGCCGACCTGCTGCTCACCGGAGCCCGGATCCACACCGTCGACCCCGGCCTGCCCGAGGCCCAGGCCCTCGCCGTCCACGACGGGCTGATCGTCTGGGTCGGCCGGGACGACGCGGCCGACGCCTGGGCCGGACCGCACACCCGGCGGATCGACGCGGGCGGCAAGCTCGTCCTGCCCGGCTTCATCGACGCCCACAACCACGTTCGGCTCGGCTCCGACGCGGACTGCGTCCAGCTCGCCGGGGTCCGCACCCTCGCGGGCATCCACGAGCGGATCCTGGCCTGGCGGGAGGCCAACCCGGACGCCGGCTGGATCGAGGCCGAGGCCTTCGACTACTCCGCGATCCCCGGCGGCCGGATGCCGTGCGCCGCCGACCTGGACCCCGTCACCGGGGACACCCTGGCGATCGTGCTCTCGTACGACGTGCACACGGCCTGGCTGAACACGGCGGCCATGCGACGGCTCGGGGTCTCGCGGGACCGCACCGACCTGCCCTTCGGCACGGCGGCGGTGGACCCGGAGACCGGCGAACCCACCGGCTTCGTCAAGGACTTCGCCATCAAGGGACTCTCCCGCGACGGCCACCGGGCCCTGCGCGAGCTGGGTGTGCCCTGGGCCTCACCGGACCGGCAGTACGGACGGCTCGCCAAGAGCCTCGACGACGCCATCGGCTACGGCATCACCACCGTGGTCGAGCCGCAGAACTCCCTGGACGACCTCGAACTCTTCGAACGGGCCCGCTCCGAGGGGCGGTTGCGCTCCCGGATCGTCGCGGCACTGTTCCACCCGCGCGGTACCGGCGACGCCGACCTGGACGAATTCGCCGACGCGGCACGGCGGTTCGCCGGAGACCGGCTGCGCGTCGGCCCGCTCAAGCTGTACATCGACGATGTGGTGGAACCGCGTACGGCCGCGCTGCTGGAGCCGTACACCGGCTGCGGCGCGCACCGGGGCGAGACCTTCTACCCGGCGGAGGAGTTCGCGGAACTGCTGGCGAAGCTGGACGCGCGCGGTTTCCAGTGCTTCGTCCACGCGACCGGCGACCGGGGCATCCGGACCGTCCTGGACGCGGTGGAACACGCGCGGACCCTGAACGGCCCGCGCGACGCCCGCCACCAGGTGGTCCACGTGGAGTGCCTGGACCCGGCGGACGTACCGCGCTTCGCGGAGCTCGGTGTGATCGCGTGCATGCAGCCGAGGCACTGCGCGCCGGAGATCGCGGGCCCCGGCCAGGACTGGGCGGAGAACGTGGGCGAGGACCGCTGGCACAAGGCCTGGCCGATGCGGAGCCTGCACGAGGCGGGGGCGGTGCTGGCGTTCTCCAGCGACTGGAACGTGGCGGAGATGGACCCGATGGTCGGCATCTACACGGCCGTGACGCGCCGCCCCCTGTCCGGCGACGGCCCGGCCTGGCAGCCGGCCGAGACGGTGGACGTGGCGACGGCCGTGTACGGCTACACGATGGGCTCGGCCCACGCCAACTTCCTTGACCGGGAGCGCGGTTCCCTCACGGTCGGCAAGGCCGCGGACTTCGTGATCCTGTCCCGGGACATCCTCGCCGTCCCGGCGGAGAAGATCCCGGGCACGGTCGCCGAGACGGTAGTGGTGGCGGGGGAGGTAGTCCACCAGGTGGCCTGATCCCCTGCGGGGTGCTCGGCGGTGCGCAGTTCGGGCTGTTCCGGCCCGGGTGGTCGCCTCAAGCGCCGGCGGGGCTGGGTGGTGTGGGGCGGGGCCCCGCACGAGGGTCTCCTCGGCTCGCGCATGCGGCCGTGGTTCTGCGGCTCGGCCTGGGTTGCGCGCTCGTCCTGCGGGGACCCTCCTGCGTGTCCCCGCCCCACGGCAGGGCTTCGGCAGTGCGAGCGGCCCCTGTCCCTTGGTGGTCTGCGGCGCGGCGGGGTGGGGGGACGTGGCGGGGTGTCCCCGCAGGACGAGCGCGCAACCACCCCGTATGGCTGGACCCTGCCCGCAGGCGCGAGCCGAGGAGACACCCCGGCGCGGCACCCCGCCCCGCCCCAGACCGACAGGCCCGCACACCCCAGCCCCGCCGGCGATTGAGGCGCACCCCGGGCCGGGACAGCCCGAGCCGAACACCGCCGAGCATCCCGCAGGGACACCGCCGAGCAACCCCGCAGGGGAGGGGTCGAACAAGTGTTTCGCACGGATATTCGAATTGCTCTATGGTGGAGAGCGGGGGAGGTGTTCATTCGAGCGAAGCAGGAGGCCGCGGGTGCCTGGTTTTACGCATCTGCACACCGTTTCGGGGTTCTCCATGCGCTACGGAGGCTCACACCCGCAGCGGCTGGCGGACCGCGCCGCCGAGCGGGGCATGGACGCCCTCGCCCTGACCGACCGCGACACCCTGGCGGGCGCGGTGCGGTTCGCGAAGGCGTGCGCGCAAGCGGGCATCCGGCCGCTGTTCGGAGTGGACATGGCCGTCTCGCCCGCGACGGGCCCGGCCGGGTCGGGGGGCCCGACCGGGCCCGGCGCGGCCTCGTACCGGCGGCGCACCCCCGTCAAGGGCGGGGCCTTCGTCGACGAGTCCGCCGCGCGGGCCGTCTTCCTGGCCCGGGACGGGGCCGCCGGCTGGGCCGAGCTGTGCCGGATGGTCACCGCCGCCCACGCGGAGGGGGCCGAGGTCCCGCTCGTGCCCTGGGAGGCCCTGCGCGGGGAGGGCGTCTTCGTCCTGCTGGGGCCCGGTTCCGAGGTGGGGCGGGCGCTCGCCGCGGGCCGCCCCGACCGGGCCGTCCGGCTGCTCGCGCCCTGGCGGGATGTCTACGGCGACTCCCTGCGCCTGGAGGCCGTCCACCACGGCCGCACCGGCACCGGGCCCGGCTCGCTCCGGCTGGCCGCCCGTACCGTCGGCTTCGCCGCAGAGCAGGGCGTTCCGGCCGTGCTGACCAACGCCGTCCGCTACGCCGACCCCGGCCAGGGCCCGGTCGCCGACATCCTCGACGCGGCCCGCCGCCTGGTTCCCGTCGACCCCCGCAACCCCGCGTACCCGCTCGACAGCGGCGAGCGCTGGCTCAAGGCGCCCGCAGCCATGGCCGAGGCCGCCGACCGGATCGCGCAGGCGGCCGGCCTGCGTCCCGCCGACGCCAGGCGCCTGCTCGCGGAGACCCGGCGTACCGCCGAGGCCTGCTCCGTGGACCCCGAGGACGACCTCGGTATGGGGTCCGTGCACTTCCCCGAGGCCCGGCTCGTCGGCGCGGCCCACCGCAGCGCCCAGCGGGTCCTGGCCTCCCGGGCCTCGGCGGGCATGGTGCTGCGCGGGTACGCGGACGACCGCGCGTACTGGGACCGGATGCACCACGAGCTCGACATCATCGCCTACCACGGCTTCGCCTCGTATTTCCTGACGGTCGCCCAGGTCGTGGACGACGTACGGGAGATGGGCATCCGGGTGGCCGCCCGCGGGTCCGGCGCCGGCTCCCTCGTCAACCACCTGCTCGGGATCGCGCACGCCGACCCCGTCGCCCACGGCCTGCTGATGGAGCGCTTCCTCTCCAAGCGGCGGCGGGTCCTGCCCGACATCGACATCGACGTGGAGTCCGCCCGCCGGCTGGAGGTCTACCGGCGGATCATGGACCGGTTCGGCACCGAGCGCGTCGCCACCGTCTCCATGCCCGAGACCTACCGGGTCCGGCACGCCATCCGCGACGTCGGCGCCGCCCTGTCCATGGACCCCGCCGTCACCGACCGGCTCGCCAAGGCCTTCCCGCACATCCGGGCCCGCGACGCCCGTGCCGCGCTGGAGGAGCTCCCCGAACTGCGTGACGTACGCGGGGAGTCGCACGGGCGGCTGTGGGAGCTCGTCGAATCGCTGGACGCGCTGCCGCGCGGGATCGCCATGCACCCGTGCGGGGTGCTGCTCTCCGACGACTCGCTGCTCGCCCGTACGCCGGTGGTGCCCACCAGCGGCGAAGGCTTCCCCATGTCCCAGTTCGACAAGGACGACGTGGAGGAGCTCGGGCTGCTCAAGCTGGACGTGCTGGGCGTACGGATGCAGTCCGCGATGGCGCACGCGGTCGCGGAGATCCGCCGCGGCACGGGGCGGGAGCTCGACCTGGACGACCCGGCGCAGGTGCCGCCGGGCGACCGGGCCACGTACGAGCTGATCCGCTCGGCCGAGACCCTGGGCTGCTTCCAGATCGAGTCGCCGGGCCAGCGGGACCTGGTGGGGCGGCTGCAGCCGGCCACCTTCCACGACCTGGTCGTCGACATCTCGCTGTTCCGCCCGGGGCCGGTGGCCGCCGACATGGTGCGGCCCTTCATCGAGTCCCGGCACGGGCGGGCCCCGGTCCGCTTCCCGCACCCGGACCTGGCCGACGCGCTGCGCGAGACGTACGGGGTGGTGGTCTTCCACGAGCAGATCATCGAGATCGTGCACGTCATGACCGGCTGCGGGCGGGACGAGGCGGACCGGGTGCGGCGCGGGCTGTCCGACCCGCAGTCGCAGCCGCGGATCAAGGTGTGGTTCGCGGCGAAGGCGGCCGAGCGCGGCTATCCGGTGGAGGTGATCGCCCGGACCTGGGAGATCGTGGAGGCCTTCGGGTCGTACGGCTTCTGCAAGGCGCACGCGGTGGCCTTCGCGGTGCCCACGTACCAGTCGGCCTGGCTGAAGGCGCACCATCCGGCGGCCTTCTACGCCGGGCTGCTGACCCACGACCCGGGGATGTACCCGAAGCGGCTGCTGCTGGCGGACGCGCGGCGGCGGGGCGTGCCGGTGCTGCCGCTGGACGTGAACCGGTCGGCGGCCGACCATCGTATCGAACTGGTGTCCGATGTGGGTGGAGTGTGGGGACTGCGACTCGGACTGTCCGACGTCCACGGCATCAGCGGGGCCGAGGCGGACCGGATCGAGGCCGGACAGCCGTACGCCTCCCTGCGCGACTTCTGGGACCGGGCGCACCCGGGCCGCCCGGTCGCCGAACGACTCGCACAGGTCGGGGCGTTGGACGCCTTCGGAGCCAACCGGCGGGACCTGCTGCTGCACGTGTCGGAACTGCACGGCGCGCAGCGGGCCGCAGGCGTGCGCGGACCCCAACTCCCCCTGGACGGCGGCAGGTCCACGGCCTCCGTCGGACTGCCCGACCTGACCGAGGCGGAACGGCTCAGCGCCGAGCTGGGCGTCCTCGGCATGGACGCCTCCCGGCACCTGATGGGGGACCACCACGCCTTCCTGGCCGAACTGGGAGTGATCCCGGCGCGCCGGCTGCGGGACACCGAACACGGGCAGACCGTGCTGGTCGCGGGGGCCAAGGCGGCCACCCAGACCCCGCCGATCCGCTCCGGGAAGCGGGTCATCTTCACGACGCTGGACGACGGTACGGGCCTGGTCGACCTGGCCTTCTTCGACGACAGCCACGAGCGGTGCGCGCACACCGTCTTCCACTCCTTCCTGCTGCTGGTACGAGGTGTCGTGCAGCGGCGGGGCCCGCAGAGCCTGAGCGTGGTCGGGGCGGCGGCGTGGAACCTGGCGGAGCTGGTGGAACTGCGGGCGGCGGGCGGCCTGGACGCGGTCGCGGCCCGCCTCGCCGAACCGGCGGCCGAGCCTGCGGCCGGTTCGGCCGCCGACGCGGCCGCCGGGGAGCCGGGCGCGAAGGGCCCGGGGGGTCCGGGGAGCCCGGGGAGCCCGGGGGGCCCGAGGGGTCCAGGCCGCCGGATCCGCATGTCCACCGGGTACGAGATGAACCCCTGGGCCGACCTCCAGCCACCGGGCACCGGCCCCGCGACCGGCCGCAAGCTGTGGCACTCCAGCCCGGGGAGCGCGGGATGACCGCCGCCGAGCGGGTCGTGATGTGCCTGCGCCCGTACTCCGCCGACGGGGGCCCGCTCGGGGCTCGGGAGTACGCGGGGGTGCTCGCGCTGCTCGGGGGGATCACCCCGGCCGTGCAGGCCCTGCCACCCGACAGCGTCCTGGCCGAGGTCCGGGGCGCGCTGCGGTACTTCGGCTGCGACGCCACCCGGCTGGCCGCCGTGATCCGGGTCCGGTCCCTCGCCCTGTACGGCGTGGACGCCGCCGTCGGTGTGGCCGGCAACCCCATGCTGGCCCGGGCCGCGGCCCGCGAGGCCCGGCCGGGGGAGACCCTGGTGATCCCCGGGGAGCCCGCCGCCGTACGGGACTTCCTGGCGGGCAAGCCCGTCACCGCTCTCGACGGGGTCGGGCCGAAGGCCGCCCGCACCCTGTGCTCGTACGGCCTCGATTCCGTCGGCCGGGTCGCCGCCGCCCCGCCCGCCGCCCTGCGGCGGATCCTCGGCGCCCGGCTCGGCCGGGAGGTGCACGAGCGCGCCCTGGGGATCGACCGGACCCCGGTCCGGCCGGGCGCTGCCGCCCGCGCCATCGCCGCCGAGCGGCTCTTCGATCTGGACGAGCTGGATCCCGCACGGCATCGGCGGGCCCTGCTCTCGCTGACACAGGAGCTCGGCGCGAAGCTTCGTACACAGGAACAGGGCCGGGGGCAGGTCTGCCGTGCCCTCTCGCTCACCGTCCGCTGCGCCGACCGCACCACGCTCACCCGCACGCGCACCCTGGCCGAACCCACCGCGCACTCGGCCGCCCTGACCGCCACGGCCTACGCCCTCTACGCGGGCCTCGGCCTGCAGCGGGCCCGGGTCCGCTCGCTGTCCCTGCGCGCCGAGGACCTGACCTCGGCCGAACGGGCCACGCGGCAGCTCAGTCTCGACCCCGAGGACGAGAAGGCCCGCCGCCTGGAGGCCGTCACGGACCGGGTCCGCGCGCGCTTCGGGCCGCACGCCATCGCCCGCGGCACACTGGCCGCCTGACGGCCCGTCGGGCGGCTTACAGGCAGCCGGCCGGGCGACGCGCGAGTTTTTACCGACGCGTAACTTCCCTGTGTTGCTACTCACCCGTAATTTAGCGGCAGCAGCTCCCCCTTGTGATCCGGATCACGGGACGAACCCCCACCCTCATCCCCTTGAGTCGACCCGCGAGGAGATCACCCGATGCTGCCCTGGAGACGCCTGCTCCGCCCGCTCGCCGTCCTCACCCTCACCGCCGCCGCACTCGTCGCCCCCACCGGCGTGGCGCAGGCCGCGTCCGCCCCCAGCAGCGGCTGGAACGACTGGTCCTGCAAGCCGTCCGCCGCCCACCCGCGCCCCGTCGTCCTCGTCCACGGCACCTTCGGCAACTCCTGGGACAACTGGCTCGGCTTCGCCCCGTACCTCGTGCACCGCGGGTACTGCGTCTACTCGCTCGACTACGGCCAGTTGCCCGGCGTGCCCCTCTTCAACGGGCTCGGCCCCATCGACAAGTCCGCCGAACAGCTCGACGTCTTCGTAGACAAGGTGCTGGCCGCCACCGGAGCGTCCAAGACCGACATCGTCGGGCACTCGCAGGGCGGCATGATGCCGCGCTACTACCTGAAGTTCCTCGGCGGTGCCCCGAAGGTCAACGCGCTGGTCGGGCTCGCCCCCGACAACCACGGCACCACCCTGCTCGGATTCACCAAGCTCCTCCCGTACTTCCCCGGGGCCGAGGACCTGATCAGCACCGCGACCCCGGGCCTGGCCGACCAGATCGCCGGATCCGCCTTCCAGCAGAAGCTGAACGCGGGCGGGGACACCGTGCCCGGGGTGAAGTACACGGTCATCGCCACCAAGTACGACGAGGTGGTGACCCCGTACCGGAGCGCCTTCCTGGACGGGCCGAACGTGAACAACGTCGTACTCCAGGACCTGTGCTTCCTGGACCTCTCGGAGCACGTCGCCATCGGGCTCACCGACCGCATCGCCTGGCACGAGGCCGTCAACGCCCTCGACCCGGCGCACGCCGAACGGACCACCTGCGCCTCCGTCTTCGACTGACGGGGCGCAGGCGGTCCGGACCCGGACAGGGTTCAGCGGCCGTGGCGGCCCGTCGCCGTACGCGCGGTGCGGCGGCGGGCGGCCGCGAACAGCGCGGCCGCGCCGACGGCCAGGGCGGCGGCCCCGGCGATCGCGATCGTCGGGGTGGCACCGTTGCCGCCCGTCTCGGCGAGGTTGTCCTTGGCCGTGGCGGCCGGCGAGGAGGAGCCGGCCGTGATCGGGACGGCGGCGGCATCCTTCGTGCCGTTCGTCTTCGGGTCGTTGTCGCCGTGGCCGTTGTGCTCCACCGTGGACTTGCCGGCGCCGTCGGAGATCTGCTGGTCGGTCGGGGCCGAGGGCTTGTCCACGGGCTTGTCGGACGGCTTCTCGCCGGGCTTGTCGCCGGGCTTTCCGCTCGGCTTGGCACCCGTCCCCGTCCCGGTGCCGGCACCGGTGGTCGGAGTGGTACCGGAGCCGCCGCCGTTGCCGCCGTTCCCGCCGCCGTTGTCCTTGCCGAAGACGACGTCCGAGCAGGTGTAGAAGGCCTCCGGGCTGTCGGAGCGCTGCCAGATGCTGTAGATCAGGTGGCGGCCCGACTTGTTCGGGACGGTCCCGGAGAAGACGTAGTCGCCGTTCTGCATGCCCGGGTCGGTGACCTTCGCGAACGGCGCGGGCTCCAGGTCGGACCAGGCCAGGGGCTTGGTCGGGTCGTAGCCGTCCTTCGTCACGTACAGCTCGAAGGAGCCCTTGTGCGGGGCCGTGCCCTTGTAGCGGAAGGTGTGCGCGCCGGCGGACATCGGGCTGGCCGGCCAGTCGGCACGGGCCAGGTCCAGCCCCCGGTACTTGTCGTTGCCGGCCGAGCAGAGCTGGCCGTTCGGGATCAACGAGCGGTGGTTGCCCGCCGCGTTGGCGATGTTCACCGCGTTCCAGTCGTAGAACGGCTGCGTCCCGGCGGCCGCGACGGCCGCCTTGCACGCCGCCGACTTCGGGGACTCGGGCCCCTCGGCGTAGCACGCGGCCACCCGGCTGACCGGGTCCGTCATCGAGCCGTGGGCGACCGCGGGGGCCGCCGCGTACGCGGCCAGCGCGAGCGGGGCCAGGCCTGCGGAGGCGATACGGGTCAGCGTGACGGCGGTGCGACGGCGGCGTGCGGGCATGGGTGGTCTCCTTCGGGCACAAGGCAGGGGTGTGCCGGCGGAATCGGACTCCGCGGTGCGCCGCCCCCCGGCGGCGCCACAACGGGCCCTTCCTGTCCTGGCTCGGCCAAGCTAGCCGCCCCGACCACGGGTTTTGCCCCTTCGGCCCCGCCGGAGCGGATCCTTAGGGTCCTCTTAAGCCAGGGACAAGAGCGACCTCAGGAACGGGCCCGGCCCGGCAGCCTGCCGGCTCGGAGTGACGCCCCTACGGGCGGAGCTCATCGGTCGTGAGCAGCTCTCTCACCTGTTCGGCCGTCCAGTCGCCGGCGGCGCCGGGGCATGCCGCGAGGTAGTCGGCGATGTCCTGCTCCTGCCAGGGGCCGGACTCCAGGAGGCCGCCCGCCAGGTAGCGCAGGTACGCGGCCGACGGGTTGAGCACCTCGACGTCCTGAAGGCCCCACGGCGCGGTGAAGGTCAGCATGGGGATGCCCTCGACGGTGCCCGGGCAGATGAGGGTCTCGTACCGTCCGGGGCCCAGCTCGTCACGGCCCTCCCGGAGGACCGCCGTGAGATCCAGGTCCGCTCCCGGCTTCCGGTACATCTCCTGCGCGGCGATGTCGGACATCTGGCCGACCGTCACCAGGTGCGCACGTCCACGGGTGCGCCCGGGAGCCGTCGGGTCGTAGAACGCCCGGCCCCCGGTCCACACCGGGGACTCCGTGGCGAAGTACAGACGGCCCTCCAGCTCGACCGCGATCGAGCGCTCGGGCGCGGTGTGGTCCCGGCAGCCCGGGTACGTGCGTGCCGCGCCCGGCGGGGTCCCGCCGGCGATGTACGTGGCGAGGCGGTCCATGTGCATGTTGGAGCCGTAGGAGACGTACCAGACCTGCTCGGGGGCGGGGATCGACCCGGTGAGCGGGGTGGCGGTGTGGACGGGCATGCGCGGTTCCTCGGGGATCGGGGCGAGGGTTTCCACCGGCCCGCGGACGCGGGGCCGGTGATCCGGAATCTCTCCTGTCATATGCCTATCGGGCCACTGGGGCCCGTGCGTATGGTGTGGCCCCGGACCATCCCGGGCCCGGCGCCCTCCCGGCTCCCCACGGGAGGGCCGCCGCGCGCCCCGCACCGCATGTACCCCGGAAAGGAGGCTTTACGGGAGGAGCGCGGAAAGGCCGGCCGCCGACCGGGCCTGGTCGTCCAGCGCGTCGAGAGCCCGTACGGCCTGCGCCGCGGCCTCCGGGTCGCTCGCGGCGAGCCCGCTCTCGGCGAACTCGTCCTCGTCCAGCCGCAGGACGGAGGACCCGTCCGCCGAGACCCACAGGTCGAGGTCGAGGTCCTCGACGAGGATCTCCCCGCTCTGCACCAGGGCCGGGCGCGTGACGTCGCAGTAGCAGCCCTTGAGGACGCCGTCGCCGGTCCACACCTCCTTGACCGCGTACCAGCGGGTCCGCCAGAAGTGCTCGACGAACACGTCGCCCGGTTCGAAGCGCACGAAGCCGAAGTCCCGTACGCCCTCGGCGGCCCAGGGGGCGCGTACGGAGATCCGGTCGCCGTCGTCGGCGACCTGCGCCGCCGGGTAGCGGATCTTGGTTCGTCCGGCCTTGGTCAGGACGACGGTCAGCTGTGCGGTCACCGGGTCTCCACCTTCTTCGTATAGCGCGTCTCGGTCGCGCAGATCTCGTAGCCGAACCACTCGTTGATGGCGAGCATCGGGCCGTTGCCCGCGTCGTTGCCGGTGAAGGCCTCGGTGTACCCGGCCGCACGGGCCCGGTGCAGGGAGGCCGTCTTGGCGAGCTTGGCCAGCCCCCGGCCCCGGAAGGCGCGCAGGGTGCCCGTCATCGCCGAGGCGTAGCGGGTCCCGCCGTCGGTCTGCGCCGCGGCGAAGGAGGCCACCACGCCGTCGACCAGGGCGACGGTGGTGAGCTCCTTGTCGAGGGACGGGCTGTTCCAGGTGTGCGCGAGCCAGTCCTCGTAGTCGTCGAACCCGGCCGCCACGTCGCCCGGTTCGTCGGAGGTCGTCTCGGCGTCGGCCTCGAACAGCGGCCGCGGGTCGGCGGCGAAAGCGGCCCCGGGGCGCAGCTCGACCCCGGCCGGCAGGTCCTGCGGGAGCTCGGGCAGCGTGGCCGCCGCCAGGTCCAGGCGCAGGAAGTGCGCCGACCGGCTGGGGCGGTAGCCGCGCCGCTCGGCGAACGCGCGCGGGGCGGGCTCGTCGAGCACCCACGCGTACACGTCCCGCGCGCCGTGCGCGGCGAGGTGCTCCTCGGCGGTGCGGAGCAGGAGGGCGCCGGCGCCGGCACCGCGGTGGGCGGGATCGACGTGGGCGTTGACGTACGACTGGCCGGGCTCGGGGCTGTCGTACGCGATGCCGACCTGCGCGGTGCCGATGACGCGGCCGTCCGCGGTCTCGGCGACGAGGATCCGGTGGTGCTTCGCGGGGTGGGCGGAGGAGACCTCGAAGGCCACGCCCTCGGTGGTGGTGATCATGAACGGCAGGGCGGCGCGTCGTACCCGTACGACGGACTCCGCGTCCGAGTGGTCGCCGGGGCGGAGGTCGCGGATCGAGACAGTCATGGGGCAGACGCTACGTGCGCCTTCGCGGCGTGCGCCTCCCAATTAACCGCCGATGGTGGACAATCACCCGCGTGACCTCGACAAACCTGAAGATCACCATCGACGGCTCGGCCGGGTCGGCCGCCCCGTACGAACAGCTGCGCGCGCAGATCGCCGACCGGGCCCGGTCGGGGAAGCTCCCGGCGGGCTTCAAGCTGCCGACGGTACGGGGCCTCGCGGAGGAGCTGGGCCTGGCCGCCAACACGGTCGCGAAGGCGTACCGGGCGCTGGAGGCGGACGCGGTGATCGAGACGAGGGGCCGGAACGGGACCTTCATCGCGGCCGCGGGGGACGCGGTGTCCCGCGAGGCGGCCGCGGCGGCCCAGGCGTACGCGGACCGCGTCCGCCGCCTCGGTCTGACCCAGGCCGAGGCGCTGTCCGCCGCCACGGACGCCCTCCGGGCCCGGTACGCCGCGCAGTAACCGGCCCGCGCCTCAAACGCAGGGTTCGGGGCGGAGCCCCGAGAGGCCCCGCCGCAGGTGATGCAGAGCGCATCTGCAGCGCAGCTACAGGTACAGCCCCGCTTCCGAGCTGTGCGGCTGTGGCGGCAGGATCGCCGCCGGGCCCGTGCCGCGGCGCAGGGCGAAGAGCTCCGCCAGGCTGGCGCCCTCGCGGGAGACGCCCTCGTCGGTGCCCAGCCAGTCCACCGCCTCCCGGTGGGTGAGCCGGCCGACCTCGATGCGGGCCAGGCAGCGCCCCGGGCGGACCACCGCCGGGTGGAGCCGTTCCAGGTCCTCGTTGGTGGTGACCCCCACCAGCACGTTGCGGCCCTGGCCCAGCAGTCCGTCCGTCAGGTTCAGCAGCCGGGACAGCGCCTGCCCGGCCGTATGGCGGGCCTCGCCCCGGATCAGTTCGTCGCAGTCCTCCAGCAGCAGCAGCCGCCAGCGGCCCTTCGCCGTGCCCTCGTCCTCGCCGATCGCGATGTCCATCAGGTAGCCGACGTCGTTGAACAGCCGCTCCGGGTCCAGGACGCAGTCGACCTGGCACCAGTCCCGCCAGGACCGGGCCAGCGTGCGCAGCGCGGAGGTCTTGCCCGTGCCGGGCGGCCCGTGCAGCAGGAGCAGCCGGCCCGCGATGTCGTCCGGGGTCACCTTCATCAGCCGGTCCATGGCCCCGGCGACCGGCGCCGTGTAGTTGGGCCGTACCTCCGCCCAGGTCCCGGCCGCGATCTGGCGGGTCGTCCGGTACGGGCCGCGGCGCGGGGAGACGTACCAGAAGCCCATCGTGACGTTCTCGGGCTGCGGTTCGGGCTCGTCCTGCACGCCTTCGGTGGCCTTGCCGAGGACGCCCGCGGCGAGTTCGTCGCTGACCGCCGTCACGGTGACGTCCGCGCCCCGGCTCCAGCGCGAGACGAGCATGGTCCAGCCCTCGCCCTCGGCGAGGGTGGCGCTGCGGTCGCTGTCGCGCGCCGAGCGCAGCACCGTGGCCTCCGGCGGCAGGAGGGTGGCCTCCGCCTTGACCCGCTCGATCGACACGCTGTGCGAGTACGGCTGCTCACCGGACGCGAACCGGCCGAGGAAGAGCGCGTCGACGACGTCCGACGGTGAGTCGCTGTCGTCGACGTTGAGCCGGATCGGCAGCGCGTCCTGCGGGTTGGCTGACATGGCGCCCATGATCCGGCACACGGTGCCCGCGTGCACCCGTGTTTCGCTGGATCGGGTGCCCAAGTTCCCTCTTCAAACGCCTGGGGAGTGAAGGTTCGGGCCGCAACTCTGCCCTGAATATTCTTGGCATGGACACTTCCAGCGAACCTCGGCTGCTTGTACCACGGACTCAGGAGTAATCCCCACAAGGAGCCGCACACATGAGCATGAAAATGTCGCGCTTCGCTGCCCTGACCTCCTCCCTCTTACTCGCCGCGGGCGCCGCCCTGTTCGGCGCCGGCCAGGCGGCCGCCACCGCCCGGGCCGACTTCGGCTACGTCGCCCTCGGCGACTCGTACTCCTCCGGCGTCGGCGCCGGCAACTACGACGGCGCGAGCGGCAACTGCAAGCGCACCACCCGCGCCTACCCGGCCCTGTGGGCCGCCGCCCATTCCCCCCAGACCTTCTCCTTCACCGCCTGCTCGGGCGCGCGCACCGGCGACGTCCTCTCGGGCCAGCTCGCCCCGCTCAACTCCGGCACCGACCTGGTCAGCATCACCATCGGCGGAAACGACGCCGGATTCTCCGACGTCATGACGACCTGCGTCCTGCAGTCCGAATCCACCTGCGTCAACCGCGTGAACCAGGCCAAGGCCTACGTGGACTCCACCCTCCCCGGCCGGCTCGACCAGGTCTACGACGCCATCCACGGCCGCTCGCCCGGCGCGCACGTCGTCGTCCTCGGCTATCCCCGCTTCTACAAGCTGAACGGCACCTGCACCGCCGGCCTGACCGAAGGCGAGCGCTCCGCCATCAACGGCGCCGCCGACTACCTCAACGCCGCCATCGCCAAGCGCGCCGCCGACCACGGCTTCACCTTCGCCTCGGTGGCCGGCACCTTCACGGGGCACGAGATCTGCTCCGGCAGCGCATGGCTGCACAGCGTCAACTGGCTGAACATCGGCGAGTCGTACCACCCGACCGCGGCCGGGCAGTCCGGCGGCTACCTGCCGGTCTTCACGAACGCCGCCTGATCCGTCCCGTCCGTCCGGTCCGTCCGGTCCGGTTCACCGGTCCCGGAAGCCGCCGGAGCGCTCGCCGTCGGTGAGGTCGGTGAGGCCGGTGAGGGACTCGGCCCGGGGGAGGGGGCCCCGCTCGTCGGGGTCTCCTTCCGGCAGGTCACCGAGGTGGCCACCCACTGGGTGGCCACCTCGGCCGGTCCCCGCACCTCCAGCCGGACCGCGTCCTCGAAGGCGCCGGCCGGATCGTGCGTGAGCTCCGTGTGCTCCAGCCGCCGGCTCCTGGGCCCGCCCTCCTCGTACATGACGGAGCGCCAGTCGGGTCCGGAGGTCCGCCCGCTGCGCGTGACCCAGCGGTACTCCAGGACGACCGGGGTGCGCTCCACCTCGACGGTGGCCGTGAAGGCGGGCGCGTACGCGGCGGGCGGCGGACAGCTGCCGGAGTAGGAGGAGCGCACCGTGTCCACGTACACCGACACGTGCTGCCCCGGCGAGCCCGAGGCGGACACCGACGCCGAAGCGGGCGGAGCCGTCGAAGGCGTCGTGGTGACGGCCCGGTCGGTGGTCGTCGCCGGGCCGGTCGGGGCGCCGCCCGTCCCGCCGCCCTTCCCGTTCGTGTCCTCGCGGTCCTTGAGCAGCAGCCACCCCACCGCGACCAGGGCCAGCAGCATCAGCACGATCCCGGCCGCCAGGACCAGCCCGGCCCGGCTCCCGCGCGCCCCCGGCCCGGACGCGGGCCGTGGCGGCGGCGTCCCGTAAGGCGACTCGGGCGGTGCGCCGGACCGCGTCCCGTACGGCGTCGTGTGCGACCTGTCCGACCCGTTCGGCCCGTGCCCCTCGTGCACCGGTCCGGTCGTCGGCGCCTCCGGCCCCGACACCGGTCCGCCGGGGGCCCGTACGGTCCCGCCCGCGCCCACCACCCGCAGCATCCGGGCCGCCTCCGCCGCGGGCAGCCGCTCGGCCGGGTCCTTGCGCAGCAGCCCCTCCAGTACGGGCTCCAGCGCGCCGGCCCGGCGCGGCGGCGGCAACTCCGCGTCCACCACGGCCCGCAGGGTGTCCAGCGGGGTGGCCTGCCGGAAGGGCGATACCCCCTCGACGGCGGCGTAGAGCATGACCCCGAGCGCCCACAGGTCCGAAGCGGGTCCCGGATCGCGCCCCAACGCCCTCTCGGGCGCCAGGAATTCGGGCGAGCCGACCAGCTCGCCCGGCATGGTGATCGCCGAGGAGCCCTCCAGGGTCGCGATCCCGAAGTCGCCGAGCACCACCCGGCCGTCGTTGGCGATCAGGACGTTGCCCGGCTTCACGTCCCGGTGCAGCACCCCGGAGTCGTGCGCGGAGCGCAGCGCGGCGAGCACCTGTTCCCCGACGTGCGCGGCCCGCTGAGGGGTCATCGGCCCCTCGGCCTCCAGGACGTCCGCCAGCGAGAGTCCGCGCACCAGCTCCATCACGATCCAGGGGCGTCCGTCCTCGGACGCCACGTCGTAGACGGTGACGACCCCCCGGTGCGAGACGCGGGCCGCGGCCCAGGCCTCCCGTTCCAGCCGCCGGTACAGCCGCTCCAGTTCGGCGGGTTCCAGTCCGGCCGGGGCCCGCACCTCCTTGACGGCGACCTCGCGGGCGAGTACCTCGTCGCGGGCCCGCCACACGGTGCCCATCCCGCCGCGGCCGATCGGTTCGAGCAGCCGGTAGCGGCCCGAGATGACACGATCGGAGTTCGATTGGTCACTCACGCGCGCCCCCGAGTGTGCTCCCGTGCGCCCCGGTGTCATCGGGCGGTCACTCCAAGTTAGCGCAGTGTGGGCCAAGTGGCCCCTGTCGTGACGGGACCGACGCAGAGGCCTTTCGCAGCGTGACGTCTGTGCGGAGAGTAATCGGCGACTCCGCTGAGTAATCGTCAACTCCCCGTCGCCACAGGGGTAATTCACACCACCGGGATACCCGGGGGCGACGCGGGGGCGATAGGGTTAACCTGCCCGGGCCGGGTGCCCTCGTACGGGTGGGGAGAGATCATGGAACAGATAGCAATGCGCAGCAGGCCGCCTCGCGTGCCTGCCATCACCTGCGGCAGCAGTGCGACCAGCTCGCGCCTCGACCGCCACCTCGCCGTGCTGGGCGGTCCCGCCGTCCCGCACCGGGAGACCGCCGAGGCGACGCTGCTGATGCGCGAGCTCACCTCCCGCGACCACACGCACCGCCTGCGGAGCCGGAGCGCGCGCGTCTCGCTCTTCGCGCCGCTGCGCCGCCTGCGTCGCACGCTCTTCGGCAGCCGCCGCTCGTAACCGTCCCCGTACCGCAGCCGTCGGCCCCTCGGCCTCCGGCTCCCCGGCCCTACCCGATCACACCGTCCCGGCGCAGTTCCGAGATCTGCGCGTCCGCCATCCCCAGGGCGCGCAGCAGGGACTCGGTGTGCTCGCCCAGCGCGGGCACCGCACCCATGTGCGGTGCCGCGCCGCCCGGCAGTCCGATCGGCGGCAGCAGGGCCCGCAGCGGACCGGCCGGTGAATCCACCTCCCGCCAGCGGTCCCGGGCCGCGAGTTGCGGATGCCCGGCCAGCTGGGCCACCGAGTTCAGCCGCGCGCACGCGATGCCCGCCGCTTCCAGCCGCCCGATGGCCTCGTCCGCGTCGAGCCGGCCCAGCGCCTCCGCCACCACCGCGTCGGTCTTCTCCCGGTTCCCGGTGCGCGCCGCGTTCGTCGCGTACGCCGGGTCCTCGGCCAACTCGGGCCGTTCCAGGACCTGCTCGGCCAGACGCCGCCACTCGCGGTCGTTCTGGACCGACAGCAGCACCCGGTCCCCGTCCGCCGTCGCATAGGCGTCGTAGGGCGCGATCACCGCATGGGCGAGGCCGGTGCGCGCGGGCTGCTGCCCGCCGTGCATCGTGTGGTGCAGCGGATGGCCCATCCACTCGGCGAGCGCGTCCAGCATGGACACCTCCACCCTGCCCCCGCGCCCGGTGACCCCCCGGCGCAGCAGAGCGGCCAGGACCCCCGAGAAGGCGTACATGGCCGCCGCGATGTCCGCCGCCGGGATGCCCGCCTTGACGGGCTGCTCCGGAGTGCCGGTCACCGACACCAGCCCCGCCTCGCACTGCACGAGCATGTCGTAGGCACGCTTGTGGGCGTACGGGCCCTCGGCGCCGTAGCCGGAGACGTCGACCGCGACCAGCCGGGGGTAACGCGCGCACAGCGAGGCCGAGTCGAGCCCGAGCCGGGCGGCGGCCCCCTGCGCGAGGTTCTGCACGAAGACGTCGGCCCCGGCCAGCAGCCCGTGCAGGACCTCCCGGCCGCGCGGGTCCTTCAGGTCGAGGGCGATCGACTCCTTGCCGCGGTTGGCCCACACGAAGTGCGAGGCGAGGCCGTGCGCGGCCGTGTCGTAGGCGCGGGCGAAGTCGCCGCCGTCGGGGCGTTCGACCTTGATCACCCGGGCGCCGAGATCGGCGAGCTGGCGGGTGGCGAAGGGGGCCGAGACGGCCTGTTCGACGGCGACGACGGTGATGCCGTCGAGGGGGAGCGGTTCGGTAGCCATGGGCCCCTGCCTACCGGTTCGGACGGGTGGCTGTCACCTGCGGCGGCTCTCGCCGCCACCGGGGACCGCCACCCAGGGCCTCCACCGGAGGCGGTCAGCGGGCGCCGCCCGCGAACCTGCGCGTGGCCAGCGGCACGAACAGCGCGAGCAGCAGCACCGACCACACCAGCGCCCCGGCCACGGGGTGCGCCGCCGGCCAGGCGGCGCCCGCGGCGGCCTCGCCGCCGGCGTTCCCGCACAGTTCGCGTACGGCGGTGGCGACGGCGCTGATCGGGTTCCACTCGGCGACCGTGCGCAGCCACCCGGGCAGTCCGGCGGTCGGCAGGTACGCGCTGGAGAGCATCGGCAGGACGAAGGTGGCACTGCCGAGCTGGCCGGCCGCCTCCTCGCTCTTGCTCAGCAGGCCGAGGTACGTGCCCACCCACGCGGTGGCGAAGCGGAACAGCAGCAGCACGCCCAGGGCCGCCAGCGCGCCGGGCAGGCCGTTCTCGATGCGCCAGCCCATCGCCAGCCCCACCAGCATCAGCGGCACCATCGACACACCGGTGGTCAACAGATCGGCCGCCGTCTGCCCCAGCGGTACGGCGGTACGGCTCATCGGCAGCGTCCGGAAGCGGTCCATCACCCCGCGATGGGCGTCCTGCGCGGCGGTGAACATGCCGGTCATCAGGCCGTTCGCGGCGGTCGCGGCCAGCAGCCCGGGGACGAGGAACTCCCGGTACTCGGCGCCCGGCATGGCGAGCGCGCTGCCGAAGACGTATCCGAAGAACAGCAGCATGGTGATCGGCATGGTCTGGGTGAGGATCAGCAGCGCCGGGGCGTGCCGGGCCTTCTGGAGCTGGCGGGTGAGGACGGCTCCGCCGTCGGACAGCAGGGTGCTCATGCGGCGTACTCCTGGGCATCGGCATCGGCGGTGGGACCGGCGGTGGGACCGGCGGCGTCGAGGTGGGCGTCGGCCGCATCGGCGCCGGTGGCGCCGGAACGGCCCTGGGTGAGGCGCAGGAACACCTCGTCCAGGGTCGGCGGACGCAGGCTCGCGTCCGTCACCGGGACCCCGGCGGTGTCGAGTTCCCTGATGATCCGCGGCAGGGTGAGGCCGCCGTCGAGGACGGTGACCCCCACCGTCAGCCGTTCCTCGTCGAGCGCGGGCCGGCCGCCGGTGAGCTGGTCGAGTACGGCGGCGGCGCGCGCGAGCGTCCCGCGCTCCGTGACGGTGACCTCGGCGCGGGCGCCGATCCGGGCCTTCAACCCGGCCGGCGTGCCGGTGGCGGCGACCCGGCCGCGGTCGACGACCACGATCTCGCCGGCCAGCCGGTCGGCCTCCTCCAGGTACTGCGTGGTGAGCACCACCGTGGTGCCGCCGGAGCCCTTCTCGACGAGTTCCCGCACCGCCGTCCAGATCTGCTCGCGGGCCGCCGGGTCCAGGCCGGTGGTGGGCTCGTCGAGGAACAGCACCCGGGGCCGGGTGATGAGGCCCGCGGCCAGGTCCAGGCGCCGCTTCATGCCGCCGGACCAGGTGCCGGCCACCCGGTCGGCGGCCTCGCCGAGTCCGAAGCGCTCCAGCAGCTCGTCCGCGCGGGCCCGGCCCGCGGCGCCGCGCAGCCCGGCCAGCCGGGCGAAGAGCCGGAGGTTCTCACGGCCGGTCAGGTCGCCGTCGACGGAGGCGTACTGGCCGGTGACGCCGATGGCGCGGCGGACGGCCGCCGGGTCCCGGGTGATGTCGTGACCGGCGACGAGGGCGCGGCCGCCGGTGGGTGCGGTGAGGGTGGTGAGGATCCGGACGGCGGTGGTCTTGCCCGCGCCGTTGGGGCCGAGGAGCCCGCAGACCGTGCCCTCGGGAACGGCGAGGTCGAGGCCCCGCAGGGCATGGACCTCCCCGTAACTCTTCTGCAAACCCTCACTAAGTACAGCGTACGGAGTAGTCATGTGCGTCACCGTACCTCACTACGTACGGTGTACGTAACTAAGATGGGGGCGAGACGACGAGGTGATCTGAGCCATGACAGCCGGCGGGCGACCCGCTGAACCCGAAGTGATCTGGTCCCGCCCCCAGCGGGCGGGCCGCGGCCCCAGGCCCGCGCACAGCCGCGAGTCGATCGCGTCCGAGGCGGTGCGGATCGCCGACGACGAGGGCATCGACGCCGTGTCGATGCGGCGCGTGGCGGCCGGGATCGGCGCGGGGACCATGTCCCTCTACAACTACGTGCCGCGCAAGGAGGACCTGTACGAGCTGATGGTCGACGCGGTCAGCGGGGAGTACGAGCTTCCCCCGCCGACCGGTGACTGGCGTGCCGACCTGCTCGCGCTGGCCCGCCGGACGCGCGCGCTGATGCGCCGCCATCCATGGCTGCCGCGCCTGCTGAGTCCCGTCTACGGCTTCGGCCCGAACGCCCTGCGCTACCTGGAGTACAGCCTGGACTGCCTGGCTCCGCTCGACGTGCCGGACGGCGAGAAGCTGGAACTCGTCGCCGCCGTCAACGGGACCGTCGCGACCTTCGTGGCCAGTGAGCTGGCGCTGGCCGAACGGTCCCGGACGCTGCCCTGGAGCGAGGCGGAGGAGCAGCGCGTACGGACGGCCTGGCTCGGCTCCCGCCTGGTCACGGGGGAGTACCCGCGGCTGGCGGCGGCCCTCACCGGAGGCGGCCCGGTCCCGGGCGCCGGGCTCGACATGGACGAGGTCTTCGACCGCACGGTGTCCCGGCTGCTGGGCGCCTGGGGGGCTTAGGAGCCTGGGGGTGTGGGGGTGTGGGGGTGTGGGGGCGTGGGGGTGCGGGGGTCGGGGGTGCGGGCCCGGTGTCCCGCACCCCGGTCAGAGGAGGGCGAACTGCCCGCCCGGGCCCTCCTCCTGGTGGTCCAGCACCGAAGCCGGGCGCCGGGCCCAGGCGGGCGGCGGCAGCACCCCGGCCGCGCGCAGCGCCTCGGCCGACAGTCCCGGGCCCGGCTCGAACGCGGCGCGCTCCGGGGCCAGTTCGGCCAGCATGGCCAACGTGGTCACCAGGGCCAGCAGCTCCGAGGTCCAGCTCTGCGGCCACTCGGCCGGCCCCAGCGCGGCCAGACCCTCGGCGTCCGGACCCCGGTGCGCGGTGCGGGCGGCGAACCAGGCCGGCAGTACCCGCACGAGCTGCGCCTCGTACTCCCAGGCCCCGGACGGCACGGGGGAGACCGTGCCGCTCCCGAGGCTCAGCGTCTCGCTCTCGGCGTCGTACGCGAGCTCGTGCGGCCAGCCCGTGACCGCCGAGCGGACGTACGGGCGGCGCCCGCCCGGCAGCCGCGGCGGCTCACCGCCGCGCGCCCCGCGCAGCTGCACGCCCAGCAGCCGGCGCCCCAGCTCCAGCCCGGCCCGCCAGCGCTCGGGGTCGGCGGCGAGCGGGACCTCGTACCCGCGCGGCCCCGGGCGGGCGGCCGCGAGGATCCAGCACAGGACGTCCTCGGCCTCGACCCGGCCGCCGTGGCGGGCCCCCAGCAGGGGCAGCAGGCCGGGGGCGAGATTCGGCTCGGCGGCTCCGGGGCGCCGGTGCAGGGGGCGGATCCGGCCGAGGCGGCCGAGGCGGCCGACCGGGAGGTGGGCGGTGACCAGCGGCTCCGGGGTCTCGACGAGGAACAGCTGGTGCTCGTCCCGGACCCGCCAGAGCTCGGGGCGGGCCACGTCGATGAGCCGCTGGTCGGGCAGCAGCCACTGCTCGTCGAAGGGCTCGCGGAGTACCCGTACGGGGTCGGGGCACGGGCCCGGCTCGTCGGCGAACCGGGCCGTGGCCGCCGAGCGCTGCCCCGGCAGGGCGGCCGCCCCGGCGTCGGGCCCGCGGCTGCGGCTCGGGCGGAACAGCCGCTCCCGCTCGGCGCCTTCGGAGCCGGTCAGGGCGGCCCAGCGGGTGCGCAGGGCCGCCGGATCGGGTGCGGCCACCCAGTCCCGCCCCAGGCGCAGGCCGGCCACGGACCAGGGCATCAGATCCTCAAGCAGCGGTACGTCTTTGCTCACGCCGCCGATGGTAGCGACGGCATCCGATGGCCGGGCTGCGTCCAGGTCGAAGAGCTAGGCTCCTTATATACGGATATACACGGTATTGACCGGGGAGGCTGAGGAGGCGGTCATGAGTCAGTACGACGAATACACGACCCCGTCACAGGCCGAGGGCGAGCGACTCGACGAGGACATGGACGAGGCCCAGCGCAAGCAGCGGCACCCCCAGACGACGCGGACGACGCCGTCCCAGGCGGAGGGCGAACGCACCAGGGAGGACGACGACAAGTAGCCGCGCGGCGGGGGCCGGGACCGTCAGTGCGCGTCGACCGTCACGGTGAAGGAGAACCGGTCGCCGCGGTAGCGGATCCGGGCCACGTCCACCACCCGGCCGTCCTCGTCGTACGTGACGCCCGTGTAGTGCAGGATCGGGCTGAGCAGCGGCACCTGCAGCAGCTCGGCCGTCTCCGGGTCGGCCAGCCGGGCCTCCACCGTGTCCGTGATCCGGCTGATGCGCACCCCCACGATGTCCCGCAGGACCTTCGTCATCGGCCAGCGTTCGAGATCGGCGAGGTCCACGGCCTCCGCGAACTCAGGGAGGACCGCGTTCTCGGCCCAGTTGGTCGGCTCGCCGCTCTCCCGGTCGTGGCGCAGGCGGCGGAAGGTGACCACCTCGGCCGTGCCCGGGAAGTGCTCCAGCAGTTCCCCGGACACGGCTGTACGGCCGTGCCCGAGGATCGTCGTACGGTCACCCGACTGCTGGGCCACGATCGCGTCGACCGAGCCCAGCAGCCGTACCGGGGTGCTGCGCAGCGCGCCCGGCTCGATGAAGGTGCCGCGCCGCCGGTGCCGGCTGATCAGGCCCTCGCCCTCCAGCTCCTTGAGCGCCTGCCGCATGGTCAGCACGCTCACCCCGTAGTGCCCGGCCAGCTGTTCCTCGGTGGGCAGGCGCAGCGAGGCGTCCGGGGTGCGCCCCAGTATCGAGGCGCGCAGTGACTGCGACACCTGGTACCAGAGCGGCAGCTTCCGGTTCAGTACCAGCGAGTCGGGGGCGAAGGCGGTCACGGGTGGATCTCCGAGGTACTGGACAGGGGGACGCGCGGCGGGCGCATGCAGGGCAGGGTACGGCGCACGTGGCGTGTGCAGCGTATGCAGTGCAGGTCAGGCGCGGAAGTGGCGCTGCAGACCCTGCCACACGTCGTCGTAGCCCCGCTGGAGGTGATCGGCGCCGGCGGCCTGCGCGGTGGCGGTGATCGGCCAGCGGGTCTCGAACATGAAGGCCAGGCCGTCGTCGATCTTCTGCGGCTTCAGCTCGGCGGCGCTCGCCCGTTCGAAGGTCTCGTGGTCGGGGCCGTGCGCGGACATCATGTTGTGGAGCGAGCCGCCGCCGGGGACGAAGCCCTCCGCCTTGGCGTCGTAGGCCCCCTCGATGAGGCCCATGTACTCGCTCATCACGTTGCGGTGGAAGTAGGGCGGGCGGAAGGTGTCCTCGCCGACCAGCCAGCGCGGCGCGAAGACCACGAAGTCCACGCCCGCCAGCCCCGGGGTGTCGGAGGGCGAGGTCAGGACCGTGAAGATCGACGGGTCGGGGTGGTCGTAGCTGATCGAGCCGAGGACGTTGAAGCGGCGCATGTCGTACACGTACGGGACGTGGCTGCCGTGCCAGGCGACCACGTCGAGCGGGGAGTGGTCGTAGGTGGCGGACCAGAGGTTGCCGCAGAACTTGTTGATCACCTCCGTCGGGCGCTCGATGTCCTCGTACGCCGCCACGGGGGCCTGGAAGTCCCGCGCGGCGGCGAGTCCGTTGGCGCCGATCGGGCCGAGGTTCGGCAGCTCGAAGGGCTGGCCGTAGTTCTCGCAGATGTAGCCGCGGGCGTCGGCGTCGAGCAGCTCGACGCGGAAGCGGACACCGCGGGGGATGAGGGCCATGTCGCCCGGGCGGGCGGCGAGCAGACCCAGCTCGGTGTGCAGGAGCAGTCCGCCGCGCTCGGGGACGATCAGCAGCTCGCCGTCGGAGTCGCTGAACACCCGGTCGGTCATGTCGGCGTTGGCGGCGTAGAGGTGGATGGCCATGCCGGCGCGCTGGGCGGCGTCGCCGTTGCCGCCGAGGGTCCACAGACCGGCGAGGAAGTCGGTGCCGGGGGCCGGGTCGGGCAGCGGGTTCCAGCGGAGCCGGTTCGGGTCCGCCACGGACTCGGTGAAGGGCGCCGAGCGCAGGGCGCCGTTGTCGATCCGGGTGAAGGGCGGGTGCGCGGCCGAGGGGCGGATCCGGTAGAGCCAGGAGCGTCGGTTGTGGGTACGGGGCTCGGTGAAGGCGCTGCCGCTGAGCTGCTCGGCGTAGAGGCCGAGGGGTGCGCGCTGGGGCGAGTTCCGGCCGATCGGCAGTGCGCCGGGGACGGCCTCCGAGCTGTGCTCGTTGCCGAAGCCGGTGAGGTACTCCAGGGCCTCCGCCGTCTTCCTGGCCTGCTCGCTCATGTACTGCTCCCGCTCCGTCGAAGGAATCCTATGGTCGACAGTAGGATTCCGCGGCCCGCACGTCAACGGCGGACCTGCGGTCGACCCCGGAGATCGCCGGGATTCAGGGGGTGGGCTTCCGGTCGGAGGGGCTCCCGGGGTCGGAGGGGATTTCGGGGCCGGGGGGGGGCTTCCGGGGGCGGAGGGATTTCGGCCGAGGGGATTTTCGGCAGGAGGGGATCCCAAAAGATGAACATTGCTCTACTCTCACGCGCATGTCGTGGACCCGCAGGTTCCCTGCCGTGCCGGCGGCGCTCCTCGCCGCCCTCCTCGCCCTCCTGTCCCTCCTCGCCGCCGCGCCCGCCGCAAGCGCGCACGAGGAGCGCCCGATCACCCTCCCCGACGGCTCCGGATCGGTACCCGAGTACCGGGCGGCGGAGCCCGACCTGATCGTCTGCAAGACCGACCGGCCCGCTTTCGAGCGCCGGATATCCGGCTTCCCCGATGAGCTCAGGCAGCGCAACCTCGCCCTGTACGAGCGGTGCGAGAAGAGCGGCTACCGGCACCTTCAGGAGGCCGTCGACGCCGTCGACCGGCCCGGGATGAACATCGCGATCCTCCCCGGCCTGTACGAGGAGGAGCCCTCCCTCCCCGCGCCGACGGGGGAGTGTGCCGCGCTCAAGGCCCCCCAGTCCTCGCTCGGGTACCAGATCCTGTCCTACGAGCAGCAGGTGCGGTGCCGGCACAACCAGAACCTCGTCGCGATCCTCGGCAAGACGAACCTGCAGATCGAGGGCACGGGCGCGTCACGGCTCGACGTGGTCGTCGACGCCAAGTACCAGAAGCTGAACGCCATCCGCGCGGACAAGTCCAACGGCGTCTACTTCCGCAACTTCACCGCCCAGCGCACCACCTTCAACTCGCTGTACGTGCTCGCCGGCGACGGTTTCGTCATCGACGACGTACTGACCCGCTGGAACGACGAGTACGGCTTCCTGACCTTCGCCAGCGACCACGGGCTCTACAAGAACTGCGAGTCATACGGGAACGGCGACTCCGGCATCTACCCGGGCAGCGCCTCGAACATCAACGACGGCCGCGGCTACGAGGTCCCCCGGTACTCCATCGAGATCACCGGCTGCCACAGCCACCACAACATGGTCGGCTACTCCGGTACCGCGGGCGACTCGGTGTGGGTGCACGACAACGAGTTCGACCAGAACATGGGCGGCGCCTCGATGGACAGCGCCTTCCCCGGCCACCCCGGACTCCCGCAGAACCACGCCAAGTTCGAGCGGAACCTCATCCACGACAACAACCAGGACTACTACGGGTACGTCGCCGACGGCACCTGCGCGAAGCCGCCGATCGAGCGCGGCTACGAGCGGGGCGTGGTCTGCCCGCAGATCTCCATGCCGCCGGGCACCGGCATCATCACCGCGGGCGGCAACTGGAACCTCTACGAGAACAACTGGGTGTACGGGCACCGGCGCGCGGGCTTCTTCCTCAGCGCGGTACCCGCCTTCATCCGTGGCGAGGAGGCGTGGTCGAAGCAGACCGACACCTCCCATCACAACCGGTACGCCGGGAACGTCATGGGCAAGGACAGGTCCGGCGCCGCCCGCCCCAACGGCATGGACGTGTGGTGGGACGGCCAGGGGCGCGCCAACTGCTGGCAGGACGGCCCCGACGGCTCCACCCCCGGCACGGTCCCGCAGTGCGGTGACCGCAGGGGCGAGGTCTCCGGGGCGTCCGCCCGGCTGGTCGGCGAACCGGTCAAGCTGGTCCAGCTCCTCGTCTGCGCGGACTATAACGTCCAGGCGCGCAAACTCCCGGCCGGCTGCGACTGGTACGGCGCGCGCGGACTGGAGCGGGTGGAGACCCAGCTCGCGCTGGCCGTGGCCGCGGTGCTGCTGCTCGTCGGCGGCGTCCTGTGGTGGCGCCGCCTGCGCGGCTCGCGCCTGGGCACGGCGGCCTCGCTGGCCGGGCTCGCGGGTCTGGTCCTGGACGTGGCGGGCTCCACCATGTCCCTGACCGCCACCTTCGTCCCGGCGCTCGCCCTGCTCCTGCTCGGCCTGTGGTGGACGGGCGTCGGCCTGGCCCTGCGGGCAGGCCGCCCCTGGTTGGCCCGCCTGACCCTGCTGCTGGCCGGACTCACCCTGCTGGACGCCTTCGACAAGGCCGTCCTGATGATCCCCTGGACCCCCCTGAGCCCCGCCTGGATACGGGCCCTGGTCGCCGTGGTCTGGGTCCTGTGGGCGGTGGTGGCCTCGGCCCGCCCGGGCACCCCGGCCCGGCCGTCCGGCCCCGGCGGCGACCCGACGGGCGACCGCGAGCCGGTCCCCGCCGGCCCCGCCCCGGCGCTCAGCGCGGCTGCCCCGGAACCCCCGGCGACCCCGACGACCCCGGATCCCGCACCGTGACCCCCGCCCAGGCCGCCCCGACCACAGGAGGCCAGCAGTGACCGACCGGCCCGAGCACCGGCCCGACCTGCTCGACGACGACAACCGCTGCGACGCCTGCGGCACGCCGCCACCCCGTGCGGTCCGCAGGCTCCGCCGAACCGCCCGCGCCACGGCCCTGCTCACCCTCGCCCTGCTCCTGGCGGGCGGAGCGGCGACGGGCTGTGGCGGGCGGGCCACCACCCACCACAAGCCCGGCACCAGCCACGAGCAGGCCTCCGGCAGCGTGGGCACCCTGCTCACTGCCACCGACGCCACCGGCCACCGGCTCCGCGAGGTCCCGGCCCAGGGCGCGCCGGAGGTCCGGCTGACCGTCCGCCCGGACTCGGAGGACGGCTGGAACCTCCAACTGGCCGTGACGAACTACCGATTCACCCCCGACAGCACCGGTGGCGCCGCCCTCCCGGGCGCGGGCCACGCCCACCTGGAGCTCGACGGGAGCAAGCTGGCCCGGCTGTACGGCCCCTGGTTCCACCTGCCCGCGGCACAGGTCCCCGAGGGCGCGCACACCCTGACCGTCCGCCTCTACGCGGACGACCACACCGCCTGGGCGGTCTCCGGCAAACCGGTCGAGGGCACGGCCCAGCTCACCGCCACCGCCGCAAGCCGGCCGGGCGGGCACAGCCACGGGGACACCCCGGCCCCGACCGCGCCCCCGGCCCCGGCCTCGACCGAGGCGCCGGAGCAGGCCGACCGCACGGTCACCATCACCGTCCGGGACGGCAAGGTCAGCCCGGCTCCCGCCCGTACCGAGGTGCGGCGCGGAGAGCGCGTGGCCCTGCGTGTCACGAGCGACCGCGCGGACACCCTGCACGTCCACGGCTACGACAAGGAGCTCGCCCTGCCGGCAGGCCAGGAGGCCACCCTGATCCTGACGGCCGACCGCACGGGCCTCTTCGAGGTCGAGACCCACGAGTCCAGCCTCGTCCTGACCCAACTCCTCGTCCGATGACCCCACCCCACCGGAAGCCCGGCCCCGAGCCCAGGCCCGCGTCCCGCCCCGCACCGGAGCCCGAGCCAGAACCCGCGTTCCGCCCCGCACCGGACTCCGAACCCAGGCCCGGGCCTGCGGCCCTGCCCGTGTTCGGCGGGCCGCGGCGCGGGCACGCGCTCGTGCCCTCACCCGCGCTCCGGCCCGTAGGGCGGACCGGGGTACCGCCCGCGGTCCTGGCCGGCGTTCCGCCCCGGCCGTCCGGACGGCCGGGCCGTGTCGCCGACGGGACTTCGCGCCGGGTGGGCCGATGGTGAGCCCGCTCGGGCCGGATCTCCCCCAGGGCGCCGGCGAGGGGGCCCACGGCCGGGGCGTGGTCCTTCACCCGGCCGATCCGCTCACCTCGCTCGCGCACGGGATCGGGTCCCAGCACGATCTACCGATCTCTCCCTTCTACGCCTTCGCCGGTGCCTTCGCCGCGCTGTTCGTCTCCTTTCTCGCGCTCGGCCTGCTCTGGTCCACCTCCCGCTTCCGCGGAGAGCGCTCGGGCCTCGCCCTGCCCGCGGCCCTCCAGCGGGTGGCCGACGCGCCCGCCACCCGAACCGCCCTGCGCTGCCTGGGACTCGCCGCCGCGCTGGTCGTGCTGCTCCACCTCCTCCTCGGTCCCGACGACCCCGCGCACAACCCCGCTCCCGGCGCCGTCTACGTCCTCCTCTGGGTCGGACTCGTGCCCGCCTCCCTCCTCCTCGGCCCCGTCTGGCGCCTGCTCAACCCGCTCCGCACCCTGCACCGCCTGCTCTCCCGGGCCCGGCGCCGCCGCGGCCCCGGCCGCCCCCTCCCCGCCCGGCTCGGTCAATGGCCGGCCGCCGTCGGGCTGTTCGGTTTCACCTGGCTCGAACTCGTCGCTCCCGATCCCGCTTCCACCACCACCCTCCTCGTCGCCCTCACCGCCTACGCCACCGCCCAACTGCTGCTCGCCGCCCGCTTCGGCGAGCGCTGGTTCGACCACGGCGACGCCTTCGAGGTGTACTCCACCCTCTTGTCCCGGCTCTCCCCCCTCGGCCGTCGCAGCGACGGCCGCCTCGTACTCCGTAACCCCTTCCACGGACTCGACGCGACACCCGAGCGGCCCGGACTCGTCGCCACCGTCTGCGTCCTGCTCGGCTCCACCGCCTACGACGGCTTCTCCGACAACCCCGCGTGGATCAACGCCGTTCAGACATCCCCCCTCGGCCGCATCCCCACGGCCACACTCGGCCTGCTCGCCTCCATCGCCCTCGTGGCCACCCTCTACTGCCTCTGCGCAGCGGCCACCCGCCTCGTCAGCGGCCCGCACCCCGGCCCGCTGACCGCCTTCGCGCACTCACTCGTACCGATCGCACTCGGCTATCTCATCGCCCACTACTTCTCCCTCCTGGTAGTCGAAGGACCACGCACAGTAAGCATGGCACTCGGCACTGACAACGCCCCAGAACCCGTGCCACCCCTGGGTCCCGGCGGCCTCGCCGCCCTCCAGGTCGTCGCCGTCGTCACCGGTCACGTGCTCGGTGTCGTCGCGGCCCACGACCGGTCCGTACGTCTCTTCCCGCCCGCGAAGGCGGTGGCCGGACAACTGCCGCTGCTGGCGCTGATGATCACTTACACCGTCGGAGGGCTCAGTCTTCTGCTGAACTGAGGCCCCCACCGAACCGAGAAGCGAGGAGCGGCATGATGGACCCCGTGCCTCCCGCCCACTCCCTGCGCCGTGCGCCGATCCAGCAGCGCAGCGCCGACCGGCTCGCCCGGATCCTCGACGCCTGCGCCGAGCTGCTGGACGAGACCGGGTACGACAACCTGAGCACCCGTGCCGTGGCCGTGCGCGCCGGCGTGCCGATCGGTTCCGTCTACCGCTTCTTCGGCAACAAGAGGGCCATGGCCATAGCCCTCGCCCACCGCAATCTGGACCGCTACGTCGACGGCATCGCGGACCGGCTCGCCGACCTCCCCGCCACCCACTGGCGGCCCGTCGTGGACGCGGTGCTGGACGAGTACCTGGCCATGAAACGCAGCGTTCCCGGCTTCGCGCTCGTGGACTTCGGCGTGCCCGCGCCGCCCGCCGAGGGGCCGGAGTCGGACCCGAACCACGAGGTCGCCGCCCGGCTGACCGAACTGCTCTCCGCGCACCTCGCCCTGACCCCCGACGCCACCCTGGAACGGGCCGTCCTCGTCGCGGTCGAGGCCACCGACGCACTCATACAGCTCGCCTTCCGCGCCGACCCGGCCGGGGACCCCGGCATCGTCGCCGAGACCCGCGCGATGATGCACGCGTACCTGGCGCGCGTACTGGACTGACCCCGCTCCGCCCCGCCCTGGCCCGCTCGCCCCGCCCCACCTCACCCCGGCCCGCCCGTGCCGGACCGGCCCGACGGTGCTTTCGGGACCGGCGGGAGCGGGGGCGTCACCCGTACCCACTCGGTCCCGCGCACCCCTCCCCTCCATGCGTACCGGTCGGTATGCTCGGAGTGCCCCGCGTGCCAGCGCCCCTGCCGCAGACCGCCGCCCCTGGAGGGCCCATGTCCGGAACCGCCCTGCGTATCTGCCCCCTGTGCGAAGCCACGTGCGGCCTGACCCTCACCCTCGCGGACGGCGTGGTCACGGGAGCCCGCGGTGACCGCGAGGACGTCTTCAGCCGCGGCTTCATCTGCCCCAAGGGGGCGGCGTTCGGAGCGCTCGACTCCGATCCCGACCGGCTGCGGGGCCCCCTCGTCCGCCGCGACGGCCAACTGCGGGAGGCCACCTGGGCGGAGGCCTTCGACACCATCGCGGCGGCCGTCCCCGCCCTGGTCCAGGAATACGGGGCCCAGTCGGTCGGTGTCGTGCTCGGCAACCCGAACGTGCACACCATGGCCGGCGCCCTCTACCCTCCCCTGCTCCTCAGGAGCCTCGGCACCCGCAACCTCTTCACCGCCAGCACCCTCGACCAGATGCCCAAGCACGTGTCCAGCGGGCTGCTCTTCGGCGACCCCTTCGCGATCCCGGTCCCCGACCTCGACCGGACCGACTTCCTGCTGCTCCTGGGCGCCAACCCGGTCGAGTCCAACGGCTCCCTGTGCACCGCACCCGACTTCCCGGGCCGGCTCAAGGCCCTGCGGGCCCGCGGCGGCACCCTGGTCGTCGTCGACCCGCGCCGTACGCGCACCGCCGCACTCGCCGACCGCCACCTCGCGCCGCGCCCCGGCAGTGACGCGCTGCTGCTCGCCGCCCTCGCCCAGACCCTGATCGAGGAGAAGCTCGCCGACCCCGGAGCGCTGGAGGAACACTGTGAGGGCATCGGGGAACTCGGCGCCGCTCTCGGGAGTTTCACTCCTGAGGCCGTCGCACCCGCATGCGACCTCACCGCTGCCGAGATCCGCACCCTCGCCCGCGAGCTCGCGGCCGCACCCACCGCCGCCGTCTACGCCCGGATCGGCAGCTGCACCGTCGAGTTCGGCACGCTCGCGAGCTGGCTGGTCGACGTACTGAACGTCCTCACCGGCAACCTCGACCGGCCGGGCGGAGCCCTCTTCCCGCTCTCCGCCACGGCTCCCGCGGGCCGCCCCGCGGGCCCGGGCAAGGGGTTCGCCCTCGGCCGCTGGTCGAGCCGGGTCGCCGGCCACCCGGAGGTCAAGGGCGAACTGCCCATGGCCGCCCTCGCCGAGGAGATCGAGACCCGGGGTGACGGGCGGATCCGGGTCCTGCTCGCCATCGCCGCCAACCCCGTCCTGTCCGCACCCGACGGCGACCGGCTGGACCGGGCGCTGGCCGGGCTCGACTTCATGGTCTCCGTCGACCCCTACCTGAACGAGACCTCACGCCACGCCCACGTCGTCCTGCCACCGCCTCCGCCCTCGCAGAGCGCGCACTTCGATTTCGCCTTCAACGGATTCGCCGTGCGCAACCAGGCCCGCTATTCACCCGCCGCCCTCCCGCTGGAGGCGGGGCGCATGGACGAGTGCGAGATCCACGCGCGCCTGATCCTCGCGGTCTCCGGCCTGCACGGAGCGCCGCCGGAGGCGGTCGACGAGCGCGTCATCGCCGACAGCCTGGCCCGGGCCGTCACCGATCCCCACTCGCCGCTCCACGGCGGCGACCCGAAGGAGACGGCCCGCCTGCTGAGCGGCCGCACCGGCCCCGAGCGGCGCCTCGACCTGATGCTGCGCACGGGCCCGTACGGCCTGACGCTCGACGATCTGCGGCAGGCCCCGCACGGCATCGACCTCGGCCCGCTGCGGCCCCGGCTCCCGGGCGTGCTGAAGACCCGCAGCGGCAGGGTCGAACTGCTGCCGGACCCGATCGCGGCCGAACTCCCCAGGCTGCGCGCGGCGCTCGCCGACCGCCCCGCCACCCTGGTGCTCGTGGGCCGCCGCCACCTGCGGTCCAACAACAGCTGGTTGCACAACGTCCCGGCCCTCACCGGAGGTTCCAACCGCTGCACCCTTCAGGTCCATCCGCGGGACGCGGACCGGCTGGGCCTCGTCGACGGAGGGCAGGCCAGGATCACCGCCGAAGGCGGGAGCCTGGAGGTGCCCGTCGAGGTCACCGACGCCATCCGCAGCGGTGTGGTGAGCCTTCCGCACGGCTGGGGCCACGACCGCGCCGGCTCGCGGCTGTCGGTGGCCGCCGCGGCGCCCGGCGCCAACGTCAACCAGCTGCTCGACGGCACCCGCATGGACCGGCTGTCCGGCACGGCGGTCCTCAACGGCTTCCCCGTCGAGCTCGCGCCCCTGCCCTGAGCTGGGGTTTTGCTCGTATTGCTCACGCGCGGACGTCTTGTTGGCGCAAGGAGGGGGCACCTACCTTCCCCACATGCTGACCTTCCTCGGCTTCGCCATGATCGCGACGTTCCTGGTCCTGATCATGATGAAGAAAATGTCGCCCATCGCGGCGCTCGTCCTCATCCCCGCACTCTTCTGCGTGTTCGCAGGGAAGGGCGCGCACCTCGGCGACTACGTCATCGACGGCGTCGGCAAGCTCGCCCCGACCGCCGCCATGCTGATGTTCGCCATCGTCTACTTCGGCGTGATGATCGACGTCGGCCTCTTCGACCCGATCGTCCGCGGCATCCTGCGCTTCTGCAAGGCGGACCCGGTGCGGGTGGTGGTCGGCACCGCCGTCCTCGCCGCCATCGTCTCGCTCGACGGCGACGGATCGACCACCTTCATGATCACTGTGTCGGCCATGTACCCCCTCTACAAGAGGCTCGGCCTGAGCCTGGTGGTGATGACGGGTGTCGCGGCCACGGCCAACGGCGTCATGAACACCCTGCCCTGGGGCGGTCCGACCGCCCGCGCCGCCACCGCTCTCAAGGTCGACGCCGCGGACATCTTCGTCCCGATGATTCCGGCCCTCGCGGTGGGCCTGCTCTTCGTGTTCGTCCTGGCCTACGTCCTCGGTGTGAAGGAGCGCCGCCGGGTCGGCACGCTGGCGCTGCCCGGCCAGGCGGCGCCCGAGGCCGCCGAGGCCGCCGAGGAGCAGGAGCTGGTCCCGGCCGCGCCCGGCACGGCCACCGCAGCCGCCGCTGTCACGTCCACCTCCGCGGAGGGCTCCGCCGGATCGACCGCCTCCGCCGGATCGACCGCCTCCGGCGCTTCCGCCGCGGGTCCGGGCTCCGCCGCCCCGCACGGGGGCGGCTCCGACGCCCTGCCCGAGGGCGGATTCCAGGGTCTGGATCCCCACCGTCCCACCCTGCGGCCCCGTCTCTACTGGTTCAACGCCGGCCTCACCGTGGCCCTGCTCACCGCGATGATCATGGAGCTGCTGCCCATCCCGGTGCTGTTCCTGCTCGGCGCCGCCCTCGCCCTCACCGTCAACTTCCCGCACATGCCCGACCAGAAGGCCCGGATCGCCGCCCACGCCGACAACGTCCTGAACGTCGCCGGCATGGTCTTCGCCGCCGCCGTCTTCACCGGGGTCCTCACCGGCACCGGCATGGTCAAGCACATGGCCGACTGGCTCGTCGGCGCCATCCCCGAGGGCATGGGCCCGCACATGGCGCTGGTCACCGGTCTGCTCAGCCTGCCGCTCACCTACTTCATGTCCAACGACGGCTTCTACTTCGGCGTCCTGCCCGTCCTCGCCGAGGCCGGCGCCGCCCACGGGGTCTCCTCGCTGGAGATAGCCCGCGCCTCCCTCGTCGGCCAGGCCCTGCACATGTCGAGCCCGCTGGTTCCGGCCGTCTACGTCCTCGTCGGCATGGCCAAGGTCGAGTTCGGCGACCACACCCGGTTCACCGTGAAATGGGCGGCCCTGACCTCCCTCGTGGTCCTCCTGGCAGGGATGCTTTTCGGCATCATCTGAAATCCGGCGCCCTCCGGCCGGTAAAACTACCGCCGCTAGTTTGTAGGGTGTTCGCGAGGTCGGATCTACGCGCTCGTGCGTGCTCGGGAGGAATGCCATGAAGGCTCACGACGGGATGTACATCGACGGCGCGTGGCGGCCCGCCGTCGGCGGCGAACTGATCGAGGTCGTGAACCCGGCCGACGGCCAGGTCATCGCCCGGGTCCCGGCCGGTACCGAAGAAGACGTGGACGCGGCCGTACGCGCGGCCCGTGCGGCCCTCCGCGGCTGGGCGGCCACGGCCCCGGCCGAGCGGGCCGCCCTGATCGGCGCGCTCCGTGACGCGCTGCTGGCCCGCGCGGGCGAGCTGACCGAGACCATCACCGCGGAGCTCGGGTCCCCTGTCGGCTTCTCCAAGGCGGTGCACGTCGGAGCCCCGCTCGCCGTGGCCGCCTCCTACGCCGAACTCGCCTCCTCGTACGCCTTCGAGGAGCGGGTCGGGAACTCCACCGTGCTGCTGGAGCCGATCGGCGTGGTCGCGGCCATCACGCCCTGGAACTATCCGCTGCACCAGGTCGTTGCAAAGGTGGCGCCCGCTCTCGCCGCCGGCTGCACCCTCGTCCTCAAGCCGGCCGAGGACACTCCGCTGACCGCACAGCTCTTCGCCGAAGCCGTGCACGAGGCGGGTATCCCGGCCGGAGTCTTCAATCTGGTGACCGGTACCGGTCCGGTCGCCGGCCAGGCCCTGGCCGCGCACGAGGGGGTCGACCTCGTCTCCTTCACCGGCTCGACCGCGGTCGGCAAGCAGATCGGCGCCACGGCCGGGGCCGCCGTCAAGCGGGTCGCGCTCGAACTGGGCGGGAAATCGGCCAATGTCATCCTGCCCGGGGCCGACCTGGTCAAGGCGGTCGCGGCAGGCGTCGGACACGTCATGAACAACAGCGGTCAGAGCTGCAACGCGCTGACCCGGATGCTCGTCCACCGGGACCACTACGAGGAGGCCGTCTCGCTGGCGGCCGCCGCCGTGGCCGACTACCCCACCGGTGACCCCCGCGAGACGGGTACCCGCGTCGGCCCGGTCGTCAACGCCAAGCAGCACGCGCGCGTCCGCGGTTTCATCGCCAAGGGCGTGGCGGAAGGCGCGCGCCTCGTCGCGGGCGGGCCGGAAGCGCCGCTGGAGCAGGGGTACTTCGTGGCGCCGACGGTGTTCGCCGACGTCACGCCCGACATGACCATCGCCCAGGAGGAGATCTTCGGCCCGGTGCTGTCGATCCTCCGCTACGAGGACGAGGAGGACGCCCTCAGCATCGCCAACGGCACCGTCTACGGCCTGGGCGGCGCCGTCTGGGCCGCCGACGACGAGACGGCCGTGGCCTTTGCGCGCCGTATGGACACCGGGCAGGTCGACATCAACGGCGGCCGCTTCAACGTGCTCGCGCCCTTCGGCGGCTACAAGCAGTCGGGTGTCGGCCGCGAGCTGGGCGCGCACGGCCTGGCGGAGTACCTCCAGACCAAGTCCCTGCAGTTCTGACCCCCTGCTCGAACCGCCCGCCCCGCCCCGCCCCCTGCACGGCCCCGCCGCGCCCGCCCCGTACCGGAAAGACGAGATGACGACCATGGTCCGCGCCGCAGTCCTGCCCGCCGTCGGAGACCCGCTGGAGATTCGGGACATCGTGCTGCCGGATCCCGGTCCCGGGCAGGTCCGGGTGCGGCTCGCCGCCGCCGGTGTGTGCCACTCGGACCTCTCCCTCACCAACGGCACCATGCGGGTCCCCGTGCCCGCCGTCCTCGGCCACGAGGGCGCGGGCACGGTCCTCGCCGTGGGGGAGGGCGTCACCCACGTCGCCCCCGGTGACGGCGTGGTGCTCAACTGGGCCCCGTCCTGCGGAGAGTGCCACCACTGCGCGATCGGCGAGATCTGGCTCTGCGCCACGGCGCTCACCGGGGTCGGGGCCGTCTACGCGCACGACGCGCAGGGCACCGCGCTGCACCCCGGGCTGAACGTGGCCGCCTTCGCGGAGGAGACCGTCGTCGCGGCCAACTGTGTGCTGCCCGCGCCCGCCGGGATCCCGCTCGCCGAGGCCGCCCTGCTCGGCTGCGCCGTCCTCACCGGCTACGGGGCCGTTCACCACAGCGCCCAGGTCCGTCCGGGCGAGTCGGTGGCCGTCTTCGGCGTCGGCGGTGTCGGCCTGGTCGCCCTCCAGGCCGCCCGGATCGCGCAGGCGGGCCCGGTCATCGCCGTCGACGTGTCCCCGGCCAAGGAGGAACTGGCCCGCGCGGCCGGGGCCACCGACTTCGTGCTCGCCTCCGACACCACCGCCAAGCAGATCCGGGCGCTGACCGGCGGGCAGGGCGCCGATGTCGCCGTCGAGTGCGTGGGCCGGGCCGAGACCATCCGGGGTGCCTGGGAGTCGACCCGCCGCGGCGGCCGCACCACGGTCGTCGGCATCGGCGGCAAGGAGCAGCGGGTCACCTTCCACTCCATGGAGATCTTCCACTTCGCCCGCACCCTCACCGGCTGCGTCTACGGCAACAGCGACCCGGCCCGCGACCTCCCGGTGATCGCCGAGCACGTCCGCGCGGGCCGCCTCGACCTCGGGGCCCTGGTCACCGACCGCATCACCCTCGACGGCATCCCGGCCGCCTTCGACGCCATGCTGGCCGGCAAGGGCGGCCGCTCCCTGGTCGTCTTCCAGCCCTGACCCGGGCCGTCTCCTTCGACCTGGGCCGGCACGCTCCGGGGCGGGGAGGCGGACCCCGCCCTGGAACGCCGAACGGCCGAGCGGCCGAGCGGTCTAGCGCGTCACACGGTTTCCTTCAACGCCTCGTACTGGAGGGCCAGTCCGTCCAGCAGTGCCGCGAGGCCCGTCTCGAAGGCGCCCTCGTCCACCTCGCGCCCGCGTTCCGCCAGCAGGTGGGCCTGGCCCAGGTGCGGGTAGTCCGCAGGGTCGTACGCCGTGCGGTCGTCCACGAAACCTCCGGCGAAGGAGGCCACCGCCGAGCCCAGGATGAAGTACCGCATCAGCGCGCCGATCCGGGTCGCCTGCGCCGCGGGCCAGCCGGCCGCCGTCATCGCCCCGAACACCGCGTCCGCCAGCCGCAGCCCGGCCGGCCGGCGGCCGGGGCCGCGCGCCAGTACCGGGACGATGTTCGGGTGGTCCGCCAGGGCGTCCCGGTACGAATGCGCCCACGCGTGCAGGGCCGCCCGCCAGTCCTGGCCGCCGTCGAACATCGACAGGTCGACCCGCGCGCTCACCGCGTCCGCCACCGCGTCCAGGATCTCGTCCTTGGTGCGGAAGTGGTTGTACAGGGAGGGCCCGCTGACCCCGAGCGCGGCTGCCAGCCGCCGCGTCGACACGGCCTCCAGTCCCTCCGCGTCCACCAGGGCGCCGGCCGCCTCGACGATGCGGTCCCGGCTGAGGAGGGGCTTGCGCGGTCTGGCCATGCGCCACATAGTAGGGCCTGCCCGCCTTAAACTACCGGTGCTAGTTAAAGCGTCGGACGAGCGCCCCGGAGGTGCCCGGTGAATCTGGAGCTGAGCGAGGAGCAGACCGCCGTCCGCGGGCTCGCCCGCGAGTTCACCGAGCGCGAGGTCGTCCCGTACGCCGCCGAGTGGGACCGCTCCGAGAGCGTCGACCGGGCCATCGTGAAGAAGCTGGGCGCGCTCGGCTTCCTCGGTCTGACCGTCCCCGAGGAGTACGGCGGGTCGGGCGGTGACCACCTCGCCTACGTGCTGGTCACCGAGGAGCTCGGACGCGGGGACTCCGCCGTGCGCGGGATCGTCTCCGTCTCCCTCGGCCTGGTCGCCAAGACCGTCGCCGCCTGGGGCACCGAGGACCAGAAGCGGGCGTGGCTGCCCCGCCTGTGCTCCGGCGACGCGCTCGGCTGCTTCGGTCTGACCGAGCCCGGCACCGGCTCCGACGCCGGAAGCCTCACCACCCGCGCCGTGCGCGAGGGGGACGCGTACGTCCTCGACGGCAGCAAGATGTTCATCACCAACGGCACCTGGGCCGACGTGGTGCTGCTCTTCGCCCGCACCGGCGGCGAGCCCGGCCACCGCGGGATCTCCGCCTTCCTCGTCCCCACCGACACGCCCGGCCTGACCCGCCGCGAGATCCACGGCAAACTCGGCCTGCGCGGCCAGGCCACCGCCGAGCTCGTCCTCGACGGCGTACGCGTGCCCGCCTCCGCGATGCTCGGCCCCGAGGGCAAGGGCTTCTCGGTCGCCATGTCCGCCCTGGCCAAGGGCCGGATGTCGGTCGCCGCCGGCTGTGTCGGCATCGCGCAGGCGGCCCTGGACGCGGCGGTCTCGTACGCCGCCCAGCGCGAGCAGTTCGGCCGGCCGATAGCCCACCACCAGCTGGTCCAGGAGCTCATCGCCGACATCTCGGTCGACGTGGACGCGGCCCGGCTGCTGACCTGGCGGGTGGCCGACCTCATCGACAGCGGGCAGCCCTTCGCCACCGAGTCCTCCACCGCCAAGCTCTTCGCCTCCGAGGCGGCCGTGCGCGCCGCGAGCAACGCCCTCCAGGTGCACGGCGGCTACGGCTACATCGACGAGTACCCGGTGGGCAAACTGCTGCGCGACGCCCGCGTCATGACCCTGTACGAGGGCACCAGCCAGATCCAGAAGCTGCTCATCGGCCGCGCCCGTACCGGGGTTTCCGCCTTCTGAGCCCGGAAGCCCGGCAGCCCAGGAGTACGGAAGCCCGACTGAGTACCCGTCTGAGTACGCGTGCGGATGTGTCCTTCCCCGGTCCGCCCGATGCTCGACCCATGAACGACACACCGGTCAAGCAGCAGAGCACGGGGGCGTACTACGGACAGGCCGTCGCCTCCTTCGGGATCGCCATCGGCGCCGTGGCCGTGGGGATCTACAACCTGGAGGCGAGCGGCTGGGTCCGGGCCTTCCTCGGCATCGCGGTCCTCTACCTCACCACCTCGGCCTTCACCCTCGCCAAGGTGATCCGTGACCGCCAGGAGGTCACGCAGATCGTCAGCCGGGTGGATCAGGCCAGAATGGAGAAGATGATGGCCGAGTACGACCCCTTCGCGCCGAAGTAGCCGGCTCGCCGGGCCCGGTCGGCGCGACATCGCTAAGCGCTTGCTCACCCTCCGGTAGGGTGTTCACTTCCACACGGTGAAGGGTGAGTGAGCGATGGGCAGCGCGGAGGATACGGTCGACGGCTACCAGCCGTGGTCCGAGGTCACCCCCGACGCCGCACGGCGGCTGCTCGTCGCCGCCGTCGAAGCCTTCGCCGAGCGCGGCTACCACGCCACCACCACCCGTGACATCGCGGGGCGTGCCGGTATGAGCCCGGCCGCGCTCTACATCCACTACAAGACCAAGGAAGAGCTGCTCCACCGGATCAGCCGGATCGGCCACGACAAGGCGCTGGAGATCCTCACCACCGCCGCCGACGGCCCCGGCAGTGCCGCCGACCGCCTCGATGCCGCCGTGCGGTCCTTCGTACGCTGGCACGCGGCGCACCACACCACCGCGCGCGTGGTCCAGTACGAGCTCGACGCCCTCGCTCCCGAGCACCGCACCGAGATCGTGGCGCTGCGCCGGCAGAGCGACGCGGCCGTGCGCCGCATCATCGCCGACGGGGTGGCCGCGGGGGAGTTCGACGTCCCCGACGTGCCGGGCACCACGCTCGCCGTGCTGTCGCTGTGCATCGACGTGGCCCGCTGGTTCAACGTGGCCGGACAGCGCACGCCCGACGAGGTCGGCGGACTCTACGCCGACCTCGTACTCCGCATGGTCGCCGCGCGGCCGGGCCCTCAGAAGTAGTAGCGCGAGACCGACTCCGCCACGCACACCGGCTTGTCGCCGTCCTCGCGCTCGACCGTGACGGTGGCCGTGACCTGCACGCCGCCTCCCGCCTCCGTGACCTCCGTGATCACGGCGGTGGCGCGCAGCCGTGAACCGACCGGCACCGGCGCCGGGAAGCGGACCTTGTTCGTCCCGTAGTTGAGGCCCATCCGCATGCCGTCGACCCGCATGATCTGCGGTACCAGGATCGGCAGCAGCGACAGCGTCAGATAGCCGTGCGCGATGGTGGAGCCGAAGGGTCCGCCCGCCGCGCGCTCCGGGTCCACATGGATCCACTGGTGATCGCCGGTGGCGTCCGCGAAGAGGTCGATCCGCTTCTGGTCCACCTCCAGCCACTCACTGGGGCCGAGCGGTTCGCCGATCCCGGCGTGCAGCTCCTCGGCGGACGTGAAGACCCTCGGCTCGGCCATGCCCTGTTCCTGTCTCTCGCGGACCACTGACAACGAATAAGCGCTTGCTCAGCATGCTGGGGGGCGTATGTGTATGTCAACGCACCGCCGACTACGCTCGGCCGGGTGCCGCAGATTCCCGAGAAAATCCACGAGCTCACCGTCGGTCAGCTGTCCGCCCGCAGCGGCGCGGCCGTCTCGGCGCTCCACTTCTACGAGGCCAAGGGCCTGATCAGCAGCCGCCGCACCTCCGGCAACCAGCGCCGCTACACGCGTGACGCCCTGCGCCGGGTGGCCTTCGTACGGGCCGCCCAGCGCGTGGGCATCCCGCTGGCCAGCATCCGCGAGGCGCTGGCCCAGCTCCCCGAGGAACGCACCCCCAACCGTGCGGACTGGGCCCGTCTCTCCGAGGCCTGGCGCGCCGAACTCGACGAACGCATCACCCGGCTCGGCCGTCTGCGCGACCACCTGACGGACTGCATCGGCTGCGGCTGCCTCTCGATGAAGACCTGCGCCCTGTCCAACCCGGACGATGTCTTCGGCGAGCGGCTGACCGGCTCGCGGCTCTAGGCCGCTAGGCCGCCCGCGCCGCCGATTCCCGCGCGACCATCTCCCGGGCCGCCGCCACCAGTTCGGCGTTGGACCGCGCCGGCCGCCCGTCCGGCAGGTGCGTCACATCGCCCACGCCGGTCCGCACGCCCGTGCCGCACCGCGCGGCCAGCCGCAGCACCGGCCAGGCGGCCGCGTCCCGCCCGTACAGCAGCACCGGTACCGGCGGCAGGGCGCGCAGCCCCGCCACCAGGGCGGGATCCGGCGCCGCCAGCTCGGCCGAGAGCCGGACCCGCCCGGGCTCGCGCACCGGCCAGGCCAGGAACCGGGCCAGCGGTTCCGGCCCGGCCGCACCGCCCAGCGGTACCACCGCGTCCACCGCGACGCCCCGTGCCAGCAGGGCCTGCGCCAGCTCCGCGGCGTCCGGCTGCCCGAAGTGGACCACCGCCCGGTCCGGCAGCACCGTCCACGAGGCGATCCGCTCCAGGCGCCCCGCCGGATCGGGCTCGGCGGCGATCGACACCGGTACCGACAGCGCTACGCCGACCCCCGTGCGCCGCAGCTCCTCCACCACCGGCCCGACCACCCGCGGCGAGAGGCTCTCCCGCCCGCACGGCGTCCGCGGATGCACCAGCACCTCCCCGGCCCCGGCGGCGACGGCCGCCAGCGCCGACTCCGCCAGCGCCCGCGGCGACAGCGGCACGGCCGGGCCGTCCGCGGCGTTCCGCGAGCCGTTCAACGACACCGACACAGGCACCGGCAGCGGCAAGGGCGCCTGCGGCGGTGTGCTCACGCGGCTCCCGCCGAGGGGATGTCCAGCAGTGCCGGGGCGTCCACCAGGGCCGGTCTGGGCACCACGATCCCGCAGCCCGCGCACACCGGCCCGTCCCAGGCCAGCGCCCCCGCCCAGGGGCCGACCGGAGCCACCTCCGGCCAGTGCAGTTCGGTGTCCCCGCACACCGGGCACGCCGTCCCCGGCGCCGACTCCAGCGCCCGCACGAGCCGCCGCAGCACCTCGCCCAGCGCCCCCTCCGGCCGCACCCCCGGATCCGCGCACCGCACCACCGCGTCCCCGCTCCCGCCCCACGCCCACTCCGGCCGGCGCAGCCCGTGGTGCTTCTCGCGGCGGCGCCGTTCCGCGAACTGGCGCTCGTACTCCAGCCAGACCGCCCGCGCGTCCTCCAGCTCCTCCAAGGCCGCGACCAGCCGCAGCGGATCGGCCCCCCGGTCCTCCGGGGCGATCCCGTGCCGGTCGCACAGGTGCCACCACGTGGCCCGGTGCCCGTACGGCGCGAACCGCTCCAGGCAGCGGCGCAGCGAGTGGCGCCGCAAAGCCCGGTCATTGCGCGCGTCGCGCACCTGGTAGGCCAGACTCCGGAATCCCGCCATCACACCATCACCTCCGCCGATGTGCCCAACATGCCCGGCCGGAGGCAGGCGCATGCGGGGGCGGTCGAGGCGTGCGGGTGGCACATGGCCAGAAGTCAGCGCCCCATGCGCCCCGCGGCCACCACCACCCGGGCCAGTTCCTCGTGGCAGATATCGCTGTGCGCCCCCGACGGGGCACCGCCGCGCCGCACCACGGAGCCCGCGTCCACGCTGACGCAACCGGCTGCGGGCACCCCCTCGCGCAGGGCGGCGTCCAGGCTCAGCCGGGGCGCGCCCGGAACCGCCTGGACCCCGTCGTGCCCGATGGCGCCCCATCGCTCGTCGAATCCGAGCAGACCGGCCGAATCCCCTGCCATCCGGGAGGCCAGCGGGTAGAAGACCTTGAGGGCCGAGTCGTGCGGGGAGTGGCAGGCGACCACCGGCCCGTCGACCCGCCGGTGGAGGCCGCGCAGGGCGCCGCCGTTCGCCTTGTCGTGCGGCAGCCGGTCGGCGAACGCGTAGTGGGAGAAGGCCCCCTGGAGGAGGGTCACGGATTTCACGTACCGGGCCCGCTCCGGCACGGCGCGCAGCGAGAAGGAGACGACACGGGCCCCGAAGCTGTGCCCGATCAGATGGAACCGCAGGGCGGGGCGGGCGGCCGCCAGCTGGGCCAGCACCGGGCCGAGGCCGCGTTCACCGACCACACCCGCCCGCTTCTTCATCTTGTAGTACGCCGCCTGTCGCAGCAGTTCCTTGGCGCCGCCCCACAGGCCGCGCAGCCCGCCGCCGACTGTGATACCCGCGCCGCCCGCCGCGGCCGGTGGCACCGCCGCGCCCGCCTCACCCGGGGCGCCCGCCCTGACCAGGGCGGCGGAAAGGGCCCGGCACACCTCCAGCACGTCATCCGTGAAGATCGCGGGTACCGACGGCGCGAGCACCGCGGGCACCGCGTCCACCCCCGCCAACTCGCGTACCAGGGCGCCGAACTCGATGAGGGCGGCCGCCGAATCCGGCCGTTCCTCCAGCAGTTCGGCCACCCGGTCCAGCTCCGCCCGCCGCTCCGGCCAGAACTCCCCGAGCGCCCGCCGGGTGAGGGGGTCCAGCGCGCAGCCGGAGTCCGGTTGCGCGAGGGCGCCGGGCGGGTCGAAGTCCGGTATCGGCTCGTCGGAGAACCGCATCGAGGGCCATACGACACCCACATAGCCCAGGCGCACCCCCGACCCCACCAGTTCCGGGAAGGGGGCGAAGAACCGGTCGTAGAGCCGCGTCGCCGTGGACCGGTCGCTGTTCCAGCCGTGCGCGAAGACCAGCAGGTCGGTCGCCTCCATCCGCGACACCGCCCCCTGCGTGACCCGGTCCACGTCGCCCTCGGAGTCGAAGGTCAGCTCCGCATAGGGCCCGACGCCTACGCCTACGCCTACGCCGAGCCCGACGCCGAGCCCGACCGTGCGTGCGACCCCGGTCCTGAATCCGCCACCGATGTCCGCCATGACGTCCCCCCTTCACGCCGCGCCTCCGGTGCAGCCAGCATCCTGCTGCCGCGCCCGCCCGGCCAGCCCCCCGACGCGGTCGGATCACGGATACAGCAGGTACTCCTCGCGTACCGCCCCGAAACGCGCCAGCCCCGCCGCCCAGTCACCCACGACCTCGTCGACGCCCGCCCCCGCGTCCACCAGCGTGCGCACCCGGTCCGAGCCGGTCAGCCGGTCGATCCAGTGGTCCGTCCGCCAGCCGAAGCCGCTCCACGACCGCCGCGCCGTGACCAGCAGCCCGACTCCGGCCCGTACCGGGTCGAAGGCCTCGCGGTCGTGCACGATCAGCCGGACCCCGCCGCACACCTTCCCCACGTGCTTGGAGAAGGCCGGAGTGAAGTACGCCTCCCGGAACCACACCCCGGGCAGCCCCAGCGCGTTCGCCGCCTCCACCCACCGCCGGTCGATCCCCTCCGCACCGATCACCTCGAAGGGCGTGGTCGTCCCGCGCCCCTCGGAGAGGTTCGTCCCCTCGAACAGGCAGGTGCCGGCGTACGCGAGGGCCGTGTCCGGGGTCGGCATGTTCGGGCTCGGCGGCACCCAGGGGAGCCCGGTGTCCCCGAAGAACGACCCCCGCCGCCACCCGGACATCGCCACCGTCCGCAGCCTGGCCGGGCGGTCCTTCAGGAATTCGCCGTTGAAGAGCCCGGCCAGTTCGGCCGCCGTCATCCCGTGCGCCAGCGCGATCGGCTCCCGGCCGACGAAGCTCGCGTACGGCCGCTCCAGCACGGGCCCCGCGGCCCGCCGGCCGCCCACCGGATTGGGCCGGTCCAGCACCACCACCGCCTTGCCGGCGAGCGCGGCGGCGCGCATGCAGTCGTAGAGCGTCCAGATGTAGGTGTAGAAGCGCGCCCCGACGTCCTGGATGTCGAAGACGACGGTGTCGATCCCGGCCGCCGTGAACACGTCGGCGAGCTTCTGTCCGCTCTTGTCGTACGTGTCGTACACCGGAAGCCCGGTCGCCGGATCCCGGGAAGCCCCCTCGGAACCGCCCGCCTGGGCCGTCCCGCGGAAACCGTGCTCGGGCCCGAACACCGCCACGAGGTCGACCCGTTCGTCCGCGTGCAGTACGTCGACCAGGTGCCGGGCGTCGGCGGTGATCCCGGTGGGGTTGGTGACGACGCCGACCCGCTGGCCGGCCAGCACGGCGTACCCGTCCGCGGCGAGCCGCTCGAAGCCGGTACGCACCCGGCCGCCCGCCGGTCCCGCGGACCCGGGCGCCGCGGCCGCACCCAGGGCGCCCGCCGATCCGACGGCCCCTGCCAGCCCCAGCACCCCGCGTCGCGACAGCGTCATCCGGACACGTTACGAGCCGCACCCCTTTCCTCCCGACATACCGACCGGTTAGTCTGCCCGCGATCCGGCATCCTGCCGCACGAGAGGTGGACCCCGTGAGCGCGTACCAGGACCAGCGAGTCGTCGTCACCGGCGCGGGCGGCGGCATCGGCGCCGCACTCGCCCACCGCTTCGCGGCCGAGGGCGCCACGGTGGTCGTCAACGACCTCGACCCGGCCAGGGCCGCCGCGGTCGCGGCCGCCATCGGCGCCCGGGCGATCCCGGTGCCGGGCGACGCCTCGGCGATCGTGGCCGAGGCCCGCGAGGCCCTCGGCGGAACGGTCGACGTCTACTGCGCCAACGCCGGGCTCGCCTCGGGCGGCGACGCCTTCGCCGACGAGGCCGTCTGGGAAGCGGCGTGGGACACCAACGTCATGGCCCATGTCCGCGCCGCCAGAGCGCTGCTGCCGGACTGGCTGGAGCGCGAGAGCGGCCGGTTCGTGTCCACCGTCTCGGCCGCAGGGCTCCTGACCATGATCGGAGCGGCCCCGTACAGTGTCACCAAGCACGGTGCGTACGCCTTCGCCGAATGGCTCTCGCTGACCTACCGCCACCGCGGGGTCCAGGTCCACGCCATCTGCCCGCAAGGGGTGCGCACCGACATGCTGACCGCCGCGGGCTCGGCGGGCGAACTCGTGCTCGCGCCGACCGCGATCGAGCCGGAAGCGGTCGCGGACGCACTGTTCGACGGCATGGAGAAGGGCCGGTTCTTGATCCTCCCGCACCCCGAGGTCGCCGATTTCTACGCCGCCCGCGCCACCGAACCGGACCGCTGGCTGAGCGGCATGAACCACCTCCAGCAGAAATGGGAGACCCGGTGACCTCCTCCCGGTACGCCGCCAAGCCGTGGCTCGGGCAGCTCGCCGCGGCCCAGCGGGCGCCCGTCGCACCGCCGCCCACCGTGCTGCACGCTTTCCGGGACGCCGTCGCCCGGGCCCCCGGGCGGACCGCCCTGTCGTACTTCGACGGCCGGATCGGCTACGCGGCGGCCGACGCGCTCTCCGACTCCGTCGCCGGCCACCTCGCGGCGTGCGGCGTCGGCCGCGGCGACCGGGTCGCCGTCATGCTGCAGAACACCCCGCACTTCGTGCTCGCCGTCCTCGCGGCCTGGAAGGCCGGGGCCGTCGTCGTCCCGCTCAACCCCATGTACAAGTCCGGCGAGGCCGGGCACATCCTGCGCGACTCCGGCGCCGCCGCGCTGGTCTGCGACGGCGGCGCGTGGACGGCGTACCTGCGCGAGGCCGCGCGGGACAGCGCCGTACGGACCGTGCTGACCGCGTCGGACCTGGACTTCCAGACGCGCAACGACCCCCGGGTCTTCGGCCCCGCGCCGCTGGGCACGGTGCCCGGCCCCAGGCGTCCGGCCGGACCGGGCGGAGCCGATCCCGCCGCCGGAGTCGCCGTCGCCGATCTCGCCACCGTGGCCCGCGGCGGGCGCCCCGCTCCCGGCGACCCGGGCCTCACCGCCACCGACACCGCTCTCATCAGCTACACCTCCGGCACCAGCGGCACCCCCAAGGGTGCGATGAACCCGCACGGCGCGCTCACCTACAACGCCGTCCGGCAGGTCACCTCCCACCCCCTCCCCGAGGGCGCCGCCTACTTCGCCCTCGCGCCCCTCTTCCACATCACCGGCATGGTCTGCGAGCTCGCCGCCTGCTTCACCAACGCCGGCACCCTGGTCCTCGCCCACCGCTTCGACGCCGGCGCCGTCCTCGACGCCTTCCTCGAACACCGCCCCGCCTACACCGTGGGACCGGCCACCGCCTTCATGGCCCTGGCCGCCCACCCCGGCGCCACCCCGGACCACTTCGCCTCGTTCCAGGTGATCTCGTCCGGCGGCGCCCCGCTCCCGCCCGCGCTCGTCGAGCGCCTGCGCACCGCCTTCGGCTTCTACCTCCGCAACGGCTACGGCCTCACCGAGTGCACCGCCCCCTGCGCCAGCGTGCCCGTGCACCTCGAAGCCCCCGTCGACCCCGTCTCCGGCACCCTCTCCGTGGGCCTGCCCGGCGCCGACACCGTGGTCCGCATCCTCGACGAGGAGGGCGCCGAGGTCCCCTTCGGCGAGACCGGCGAGATAGCCGTCCGCGGCCCCCAGGTGGTGCCCGGCTACTGGGGCCTGCCCGCGGAGTCCGCCGAGGCCTTCCCGGACGGCGAACTGCGGACCGGCGACGTCGGATTCATGGACCCGGACGGCTGGCTCTACGTCGTCGACCGCAAGAAGGACATGATCAACGCCTCCGGCTTCAAGGTCTGGCCGCGGGAGGTCGAGGACGTGCTCTACACCCACCCCGCCGTCCGCGAGGCCGCCGTGGTCGGCGTCCCCGACGCCTACCGCGGGGAGAGCGTGAAGGCGTACGTGAGCCTGCGTCCGGGCACCTCGGTGGAGCCGGCGGAGCTCGCCGCCCACTGCGCCGAGCGCATCGCCGCGTACAAATACCCGCGCCAGGTCGAGATCCTGCCTGTCCTTCCGAAGACGACCAGTGGCAAGATCCTGCGACGGGAACTGCGCGATCGCGGCTGAAAACAGTCGGACGGTCGTACAGCTGGTCGCGGTGACCAGGCAGGAACGAGGAAGGGAAGGTCAGCGCCATGGCGGCACGGACCACGGAACCCGCAGGCACGCACGAGGCCCCGGTACCGCAGCGGCTGCTGGCCGTCGCCACCCGGCTGTTCGCCGAGCGCGGCTACGACCGCACCTCGGTCCAGGAGATCGTCGAGGCGGCCGGCGTCACGAAGGGCGCGCTCTACCACTACTTCGGGTCCAAGGACGATCTGCTGCACGAGGTGTACGCGCGGATGCTCCGGCTCCAGCAGCAGCGCCTGGACGCGGTGGCCGATTCCGACGCCCCCGTCGAGGAGCGGCTGCGGGCCGCGGCCGCCGACGTGGTCGTCACGACCATCGAGAACCTCGACGACGCGATGATCTTCTTCCGGTCGATGCACCAGCTCAGCCCGGAGAAGTCCAAGCAGGTACGGGCGGAGCGCCGGCGCTACCACGAGCGCTTCCGGGCGCTGGTCGAAGAGGGCCAGCGCACGGGGGTGTTCTCCGCCGCCACCCCCGCCGACCTGGTGGTGGACTACCACTTCGGGTCCGTCCACCACCTGTCCACCTGGTACCGGGCGGACGGCCCGCTCACGCCGCAGCAGGTCGCCGACCACCTCGCCGACCTGCTGCTGCGCGCGCTGCGCCCGTAGCACAGCGCGAACGGGGCCCCCGCCGCGTACGGATCCCCCTGGTCCGTACGCGGCGAGGGCCCCTCGGGGCACCTACGGAGCCACCGTCACTCGGCGATCTTCAGGAGCTTGTTCGCCGTGCCCGCCGACGGGTTGGTGATGGCGCCGGACGTGGCGGCCCCCGTCAGCGCCGCGGCCGCCTGGGCCGGAGTCGCGGACGGGTGCCCCGCCAGGTAGACCGCCGCGGCACCGGCCGCGTGCGGGGCCGCCATGGACGTCCCGGAGATGGTCTTCGTCCCGGTGTCACTGTCGTTCCAGGCGGACGTGATGTCCGAACCCGGCGCGTACAGGTCCACCACGGAGCCGAAGTTCGAGAACGAGGACTGCTGGTCGTCGATCGTGCTCGACGCCACCGTGATCGCCTCCGTGACCCGGGACGGCGAGCCCTGACCGGCGTCGGCCGACTCGTTGCCCGCCGCCAGGGTGAAGGTGACACCCGAGGCGACGGCCCGGCGCACCGCCTCGTCGAGGGCCTCGTCGGCGCCGCCGCCCAGGCTCATGTTGGCCACCGAAGGGCCCTTGTGGTTCTGGGTGACCCAGTCGATGCCCGCGACCACCTGCTCGGTGGTGCCGGATCCGTTGTCGTCCAGCACCCGCACCGCGACGACCTTCGCCTTCTTGGCGACGCCGTGGGAGGTTCCCGCGATGGTGCCGGCCACGTGCGTGCCGTGGCCGTTGCCGTCGTCGGCGCTGTCGTCGTTGTCCACCGCGTCGAAGCCGGACGTCGCGCGGCCGCCGAAGTCCTTGTGGGTGGTGCGCACGCCGGTGTCGATGACGTACGCCGTCACGCCCTCGCCGCCGCCGTCGGGGTAGGTGTACTTCTTGTCGCCCGCCTGCGCGGTCTGGTCGATCCGGTCCAGCCCCCATGAGGGCGGGTTGGTCTGGGTGGCGTTGATGGTGAACTTCTTGTTCTGCACGACCTTGCCGACGGCCGGGTCCGCGGCGAGCCGCTTCGCCTCCGTCTCGCTGAGACCCGCGGCCGAGAAGCCGTTGACCCCGGAGCCGTAGGAGCGCTTCAGCTCGCCGCCGTACTTGCGGGCGAGCTGTTCCTTGTTCGCGGATGCGTCGAGTATGACGACGTAACTTCCGCTGATCGCGCCGGGCGCGCCGAGGCCGTAGACCGTGCCTTCGGGCGGTGTCGCCGCCCCCGCGAGGGGGGTGGCGAGCAGGGCCACGGCGGCCGCCGTGGCCGCTCCCGTGCCGACTGCCGCGTACCGGAAGCCGCGCGAGCGCTTGTGAGTTGCCATCTGGAGGGTTCTCCTCGTGTTGACGTGTGGGGCGTCAGACCTTCTGGAGAACCCTCTTCCGATTGACAGGCGCAAATCAAGGACGCCTTGGGGTTGAGGGGTTGTTCAACAAGGTTTCTTAAACGGTCCCCCGCACCGCCTTCACCTCGCACACAGGTTCATATGAACTCCCGCACGATTCCCACACGTTCACGAACGGCCGACCGCGTATCCCTTCAACTCCCGCCGCGCCAGGGAGCGCTGGTGCACCTCGTCCGGTCCGTCGGCCAGCCGAAGGGTCCGCGCGGCCGCCCACAGTTCGGCCAGCGGGAAGTCCTGGCTGACCCCGCCCGCGCCGTGCAGCTGCACCGCGTCGTCCAGGATCCGCACCACCGCCCGCGGGGTCGCGATCTTGATGGCCTGGATCTCGGTGTGCGCGCCGCGGTTGCCGACCGTGTCCATCAGCCAGGCCGTCTTCAGCACCAGCAGCCGCAGCTGCTCCACCGTCACCCGGGCGTCGGCGATCCAGTTCTGTACGACGCCCTGCGCGGCCAGCGGCTTGCCGAAGGCGGTACGTTCCACCGCGCGCCGGCACATCAGCTCGATGGCCCGCTCCGCCATCCCGATCAGCCGCATGCAGTGGTGGATACGGCCCGGGCCGAGCCGGGCCTGGGCGATGGCGAAGCCGGTGCCCTCCTCGCCGATCAGGTTCGCCGCCGGGACCCGGGCCCCGTCGAAGACCACCTCGGCGTGGCCGCCGTGGTCGTGGTCCTCGTACCCGTACACCGTCATGGCCCGGCGCACCTCGACCCCCGGGGTGTCGCGCGGCACCAGGATCATCGACTGCTGGCGGCGCGGATCGGCGCCCTCCGGGTCGGTCTTGCCCATCACGATGAAGATCCTGCAGTCCGGGTTCATCGCCCCGGAGATGAACCACTTGCGGCCCGTGACCACGTACTCGCCGCCGTCCGCCGAGCGCTCGATCCGCGTCTCCACGTTCGTCGCGTCCGAGGAGGCCACCTCGGGCTCGGTCATCGCGAAGGCGGACCGGATCTCCCCGGCCAGCAGGGGCTCCAGCCACTGCTTCCGCTGCTCCTCGTTCCCGAACTGGGCGAGCAGCTCCATGTTCCCGGTGTCCGGAGCCGCGCAGTTGGTGGCCGTCGGTGCCAGGTGCGGGCTGCGGCCGGTGATCTCCGCGAGCGGTGCGTACTGGAGGTTCGTCAGGCCGGCGCCGTGCTCCGCGTCCGGCAGGAAGAGGTTCCACAGGCCCTGGCGGCGCGCCTCGGCCTTCAGTTCACCGAAGACGGCCGGGGTGTCCCAGGGCGAGGCCAGCCGTGCGCGCTGCTCGGCGGCGACGGGCTCCGCCGGGTAGACGTACTCCTCCATGAACGCGAGCAGCCGCTCGCGGAGTTCCTCGGTCCGGGCGTCGAATGCGAAATCCATGGGCGGGTTCCTCAGCCTTCCTGGCGGGTCTGGCGCGTCTGGCGGTCCTGGAGCGTGGTCAGTCCGTGCTCGATGAAGACCGGGACCAGCTCACCGATCCGGTCGAAGCCCGCACCGACGGTCTGCCCCAGCGTGTAGCGGTAGTGGATGCCTTCGAGGATCACGGCGAGCTTGAACCAGGCGAAGGCCGTGTACCAGGCGATGGACCCGGTGTCCCGGCCCGAGCGGGCCGCGTACCGTTCGACGAGCTCGTCCGGCGTCGGATGGCCCGGTGCTCCGCTCGTCGTACTGACCGGCGACCCGGTCAGGCCCAGGTCGGAGCTGTACATCACCAGCAGTCCGAGGTCGGTCAGCGGATCCCCGAGCGTGGACATCTCCCAGTCCAGCACCGCCCGAATGGTGTCGGTGCCGGACGGGGATCCGCCGATCAGGACGTTGTCGAGCCGGAAGTCGCCGTGCACCACCGTCGGGGTGGGGGAGTCGGGCAGCCCGCGGCCGAGCGCGCCGTGCAGCTCGTCGATCCCGGCGAGCTCCCGGCCCCGGGAGGCCGCGAGCTGCTTGCCCCAGCGGCGCAGCTGCCGGTCCAGGAAACCCTCGGGCCGGCCGAAGTCGCCCAGACCCACCGCGTCGGGGTCCACCGCGTGCAGGTCGACCAGGGTGTCCACCAGGCCCAGCACCGCCCGCCGGGTCCGCTCCGGGCCGATCTCCGCGAGCTGCTCGGCCGTCCGGTACGGCACCCCGTCCACGTACTCCATGACGTAGAACGGCGCCCCGAGCACGGCCTCGTCCTCGCACAGGAGCACCGGCTCGGGCACCGGCACGGCCGTGCCGTGCAGCGCCGCGATGACCCGGTGCTCGCGCCGCATGTCGTGCGCGGTGGCCAGTACGTGGCCCAGCGGCGGGCGGCGGACCACCCAGCGGGCGGTCCCGTCGGTGATCTCGTACGTGAGATTCGACCGGCCGCCCTCGATGAGCCGGCCGCGCAGCGTCCCGGCCACGAGTCCCGGCCGTGCCCGGTCGAGATGACCGCGCAGCCGCTCCAGGTCCAGGCCGCGCGGGTCGGCCGGGTCTGAGGTCATGGTGCGCACCTCCGTGCGAGTCGACGAGGGGAAGAGCGATGGTGCGTCGGAGCACCGTCGCGAGCCATCATGCCGACCAGTCGGTATGTCGTCCAGAGTGCGGACGGAACCAATCCCCTCCGCCCGGCCGGATCCGGCCGTGTCAGGCGTGGCAGAGGATCGGTGTACCGCCGTTCATCACGGTCATGTCCGTCAGGACCGCCAGGATGTCCAGCGGCGCGCCCTCCGGCCGGCCGGCCAGTTCCGCGTACGCCCGGTGCACGTTCGCCACCAGCCGCTCGCTCTCCCGCCAGGCGCCGAACTCGCCGAGATCGGCCTGCTGGGCCACCTCCAGCGGGGAGAGCCCCTTCGTCCGGCCCTCCCGGGCCAGCTCGGCCACGTACCGCAGGTAGCGCTCGGTGGAGTCGTAGGCGGAGGGGTCGGTCAGGGGTCCGTGGCCCGGTACGACGGTCTCCGCGTCCAGCGAGCGCAGCAGCTCCAGCGCCCGCAGCGAGCCCGCGAGGGAGCCCATTGCCAGGAACGGCGTCCCGCCGGCGAAGACCAGGTCGCCGGTGAACACCACCCGCTGTCCGGGCAGCCACACGACCGAGTCCCCGGTGGTGTGCGCGACGCCCGGGTGGATGACCCGCACCTCCGTGGCGCCGACGTGCAGCGTCGCCCGGTCGCTGTAGGTGAGGTCGGGCGGGACGATGTCGACCGCGCCGAAGTCCGTGGACGGCCAGATCATCTCCAGCTGGTGCCCGGCGGCGAGCTGCTCGGACCGGGCGTTGTCGTGCCCGAGGATCAGCGCCTCGGGGGCGAAGACGCCGTTCCCGTACGTGTGGTCGCCGTGGTGGTGGGTGTTGACCACGGTGCGGGGGAGCGGCACCCCGGCCGCCACGACCGCGTCCCGCAGCGCCAGGGCCCGCCGCTCGGTGGCAGCGGTGTCCACGAGCAGGGTGCGGCCCCCGTCGGTCACGAATCCGGCGTTGTTGAGGCACCAGCCGCCGTCCGGCTGGACGTAGGCGTACACCCCCGGCGCGGGCTGGACGAGGTACGGTTCTTCGACGGACATCTGGATTCTCCCCGGGTCGCTGCGGCGAACGGTCGGCATCCTGCCAGCCGTTGCCGCGCCGGGGGAGGGCGGGTACCGCTCCCGGCCGGATCTCCGGCCGGCGGCGGTCCGGCCCGAGGCGGTCCGGTCAGTGATCGTCGTAGTGTCCGTCGTGCTCCGCGTGCCGGTGCCCGTCGTGCAGGTAGTCCACGTGGTCCCCGTGCCGGACCGTCTCGTGCCCGCAGTCCGAGCCGTGCGCGTGCGCGTGGCCGTCGTGCGTGGTGTGCCCGCCGGGCTCGCATTCGTCCCAGTGCCCCGAGTGCTCGCGGTGCAGATGGCCGTCGTGGGCGTAGTCGACGTGGTCGCCGTGCCGGACCGCCTGGTGCCCGCAGTCCGCGCCGTGCGTGTGCTGGTGCGTGGGGTGTTCGTGGTGCAGGGTCGTCATGGCGCCGAGGTTAGTGTGAATTGCCCGGTATCGCCCGTTGTGTCGCAGTGGCGCGGCGAAGCGCGATCATCACACCGGCCGACGGCTCAGAGGATCACCGTCATCGCGAAGAGCGCCAGCGCCACCGTGCACGCCACCACCGCCAGAGCCGCCCGCGGCGCGAGCCGCCGCGGCGGGCCCGCCGCCAGCGCCCGGATCCGCCGGTGGGCCACCCACAGGAACGCCAGCCAGACCAGCGCGATGGCCGCCGCCCCGGCCATCTCCACCGGCGCACCCGACCCGCGCAACGCCTGCCGCAGCGCCAGCACCGCCACGACCGAGGAGGCCAGCGTCGTACGCCGCCACGCGAGCCGGGTCCGCTCGGGCTGCAGCCCGGCGTCACGGTCCGCGCCCGAGCTGCTCACCGCCCCGACGTCCAGCCCAGGAGCACGACCACCACCATCGCCACCGCCACCAGCCCGACGCCCAGGCTCAGCAGCACCGGGAAGCGCGACAGCGGCAGGTCCTCGCCCCGCCGCATCGCCCGCTCGCACCGCACCCAGTGGTTCACCGCCCGCAGCGCACAGGCCGCACCCACCGCGAGCAGCGTGAAGGCCATCCCGACCCGCACCCCCCAGCGCAGGTCCGGCAGGAACTGGTCGACGGCGAAGCCGCCGCCCACCAAGGCCAGCGAGGTCCGGATCCAGGCGAGGAAGGTCCGTTCGTTGGCCAGTGAGAAGCGGTAGTCCGGGGTCTCGCCCTCGTCCCTCAGCCGCGAGGGTGCGAACCAGAGGCGCACGTCCTTGACGAAGTCGATCACCCGATCAATCTACAAGCGGGATTCCCGATGCGCGCGCAGCCGCCGGTAGGCCTCCAGCCCGTCCGGTACCCAGGCCCAATCCCCGCCGCCCACCCGCAGGTCCAGCTCCTCCTGCGTCAGGTACGTGAACCAGTCGACCTCGGAGACCTGCGGGGCCACGGGCAGCTCGCACCGCACCTCGTGCACGTACGACCACCAGGCCCCGCCCGGACCCTCGTACAGGAACTTGAACAGCGGCTCCGGCTGCGCCAGCCCCCGTACCCCCAGCTCCTCCTCGGCCTCGCGCAGCGCGGCCCGCGCATAGCTCTCGCCGGCGCCCAGTACCCCGCCCACGAACATGTCGTAGTGCGCGGGGAAGACCAGCTTCGAGGCGGTCCGCCGATGCACGAAGATCCGCCCCTGCGCGTCCCTGGCCTGCACGAACACACAGCGGTGGAGCAGTCCCCGGGCGTACACCTCGCCCCGTGGGGCCTGTCCGACGACCCGGTCGTCCCGGTCCACCACGTCCAGTACTTCATCAGCGGCACTCACAAGGGTCATCCAACCACCGCTGTTGACTGGTTACCGCTCCGTAGCCAAGGATCTGCCCCACCACCGACGGAGGACGGGTAACCGCATGACGTACGACGCAGACGTGATCGTGATCGGGGCCGGGCTCGCGGGGCTCGTGGCCACCGCCGAGCTCGTCGACGCGGGCCGCAAGGTCATCCTGCTCGACCAGGAACCGGAGCGGTCCATCGGCGGCCAGGCGCACTGGTCCTTCGGCGGGCTGTTCTTCGTGGACTCGCCCGAGCAGCGCCGGATGCGGATCAAGGACAGTCACGACCTCGCCCTCCAGGACTGGCTGGGCACCGCCGGGTTCGACCGCGAGGAGGACGCCTGGCCGCGCCGCTGGGCCGAGGCCTACGTCGACTTCGCGGCCGGCGAGAAGCGCTCCTGGCTGCACGCGCAGGGCGTCCGCTTCTTCCCGGTGGTCGGCTGGGCGGAGCGCGGCGGCTACGACGCCAACGGCCACGGGAACTCCGTCCCCCGCTTCCACATCACCTGGGGCACCGGCCCCGGCCTGGTGGAGCCCTTCGAACGGCGGGTCCGGGCCGGTGTGGCCCGCGGGCTGGTGCGGTTCGCGTTCCGCCACCGTGTCACCGGGCTCTGCGCCACGGCCGGCGCGGTGGACACCGTGACCGGCGAGATCCTGGAACCCTCCGACGCCGTACGCGGCACCGCCAGCAGCCGTGAGGTCACCGGGACCTTCACCCTGCGGGCCCAGGCCGTGATCGTCACGAGCGGCGGCATCGGCGGCAACCACGCCCTCGTCCGCGCGCAATGGCCCGCCCGGCTCGGCACCCCGCCGCAGCGGATGCTCTCCGGGGTCCCGGCGCACGTCGACGGCCTGATGCTCGGCATCGCGGAGCGGGCGGGCGCCAGCCACATCAACAAGGACCGGATGTGGCACTACACCGAGGGCATCCAGAACTGGGACCCGATCTGGGCCCGGCACGGCATCCGCATCCTGCCCGGCCCCTCCCCGCTGTGGCTGGACGCGACGGGCAGGCGCCTGCCCGTACCGCTCTTCCCGGGCTTCGACACCCTCGGGACCCTCGACCACATCATGAAGACCGGCCACGACCACACCTGGTTCGTGCTCAACGAGCGCATCATCGGCAAGGAGTTCGCCCTCTCGGGCTCCGAGCAGAACCCGGACCTCACCGGCAGGTCGATCCGGGACGTCTTCACCCGCGCGCGCCAGGCCGTACCCGCCCCGGTCCGGGCCTTCATGGACAACGGGGCCGACTTCGTCGTCGAGCGGGACCTGTCCGCGCTGGTCCGCGGGATGAACGCGGTCACCAAGGAGGACCTCCTCGACGAGGCCACCGTCCGGGGCGAGATCGTGGCCCGCGACCGGGAGATCGCCAACCCCTTCACCAAGGACCTCCAGGTCACGGCCATTCACGGTGCCCGCAGATACCTCGGCGACAAGCTCATCCGCACCGCCGCCCCGCACCGGATCCTGGACCCGAAGGCCGGGCCGCTGATCGCGGTACGGCTGTCGATCCTGACCCGCAAGTCCCTGGGCGGCCTGGAGACCGACCTCTCCTCGCGCGTCCTGACCGGCACCGGCGAGCCGCTGCCGGGCGTCTACGCGGCGGGCGAGGCGGCCGGATTCGGCGGTGGCGGGGTGCACGGGTACCGGGCCCTGGAGGGCACCTTCCTCGGCGGGTGCATCTTCTCGGGCCGGGCGGCGGGCCGCGCCGCGGCCCGGGCCGTCGCCTGATCGCGCCCGTCGCCCGCTCTGCCCCTGCTGTCGGCTGCCCGGCCCGGCGTGGCCCGGCGTGGCCCGGCGCGGCCCGGCGCCGCGCCGCGCCGTCAGACCAGCCGTTCGGTGACCCGGAACCGCTCCGCGATGACGAGGGTGTCGTCGTCGACCGTGAACCCCGGGTCACCGATTGCTCCGCGCACCGGCTCGCTGTGCCAGAACTCCTCGTGTGCCGTACGCCATTCGGCCACCGACGTGTAGCCCTCGCCCTCGTCGAGCGCGTGCCGCAGCCCGACGTCCCCCAGGCGCAGCACCTCCACGGCGGTCACCTCCACCACCGCCACCCCGCGCTCCGCGGAATCCACCAGCAGGGACCGGGCGCCGGGCCGCGGCAGCGGCTCGTCCTCGGCCTCGTACTCCGCGAGCAGGCCGGTGGTACTGGTCTTCGCCCCGCTCAGCACGGCCGCGACCAGCTGGTCGCGCAGTGGCCCGGGGAACCCCAGCAGATACGGGGGAAGATCGTCGTAGGTGGTCATGCGGCCACCCTACGAGACGGCGCGGACACGCACAGAACCAGCCACTCCTACCCAACTCGCACCACGTTTACAGCAGTTGAAACCCGCCACGCAGTGGACTGGACCTTGACGCGGAGCTGGGCGTACCGCTTTGCTGTGCGTGATCACCGACGCGCTCACCGTCGCGATCCCCCGCCACACCCGGCCGTCCCCCCACGCGTGCGCCTCGCGCGCGCGGCGGGAATCCGGCCGCCGCCGACCCCCGTCCGCCCGCGTCCTGGAGGGAAACCCCGCGGATGTCCCCGCCTCCGCCGCCCCTCGGCCGCGCCCGCAAGCGGGACGCCCAGCTCTTCGACCCGGCCCTGTGCGACGCCGAACTCGTCGACGTACGGTCCCAGTTCACCCAGGGCCGGTGGTCCCGGGCCCGTTCCCTCCTCGTCGGCACCGGCGACGACTGGGACCGCCGCGGCCACCGCGTCGTCGTCCTCGCGCAGACCCCTGCGGCCACCGCCTGGGCCCGTGAGTGGCTGCTCGCCGAACCGCAGAGCGCCGACGCCGCCACTCTCCTCGCCTGCGCCACCGTCTTCACCGCCCTGCGCCAGAAGGGCACCCCGGCCGCGGCGGAGGAGGCCTGCCGCCGGGCCGCCGCCCTGTTCCCGGCGGACCCGACGCCCTGGCTCGGGCTCCTCCTCCTCTCCCGTGCCTTCGGCAGCGAGGAGGAGTTCAGCCGCCACTTCGACCAGGTCCGGGCCCGCCACCGCGAGCACCACCACGCCCACCACCTGATGGTCGCCAGGCTGGCCGAGCGCGCCCTCGCCTCCGGCCAGGACCCGCTCCACGAGGTCTACGACTTCGCGTCCTGGGCCGCCGAGGAGTCCCCGGCCGACTCCCCGCTCGCGGTCCTCCCCGTCGTCGCCCACGCCGAGCGGTACCGGGTACTGGCCGCCACGCACGGGCACTCGCCCGAGTCGGCCGCCGCCCACTGGGCCGGCCGCCGCGCCCGCCAGGTCCTGCGCTCCGCCTTCGACTGGTGGCTGGAGTGGGAGCGCGAGGACCACCCCCGCAACCGCGTCGACCTCAACTTCCTCGCCCACGCCAAACTCTGCGAAGGCCGCCCCGCCGAGGCCGCCGCCCTCTTCCACCGCATCGGCAGCCACGCCACCCGTGCCCCCTGGTCCTATCCCGACCGGGACCCGCAGAAGGCCTTCCTCGCCGCCCGCGGTGTCGCACTCGGCACCGCCTGACCGCGCCGGCCGAGGACGCCCCCCCCGCACCACCCGTACGCACCCCCGCCACCCCCCACCGAGCGCCCATCCCCCGAGCGCAACGCCCCCGAAAGGACGCCGCCATGCCGACGGGCAGATCCTCCACGCTCCAAGACCCGGCCGAGATCCGTACGTACAAGGGCCAGGACCGGGCCCTGCGCGCCGGCCGCCTCGGCACCGCCGGCCTGCTCCTGTCCGTGCTCGCCGCCAGCGCGCCCCTGATGGTCGTCGCCGGTGTCATGCCCACGACCTTCGGGGTCATGGGCGTCGTCGGCCAGCCCCTGCTCTTCGTCATCCTCGGAGCCGTCCTCGCGCTCTTCAGCGTCGGCTACGCCGAGATGAGCCGCCACGTCCACAACGCCGGCGCCTTCTACGCGTACATCGCCCGCGGCCTCGGCCCCACCGCCGGCGCGGGGGCCTCCCTCGTCGCCCTGGTCGCGTACAGCGCCATGCAGGTCGGCGTCTTCGGCATCCTCGGCTTCGAGATGTCCGGCCTCTTCGCCACCTACCTCGACATCGAGCTCAACTGGTGGATACCGGCCCTGCTGGCCGTCGCCGTCACCGGCGCGCTCGGCTGGCTCAAGATCGACCTCAACGCGAAGGTCCTCGGGGTCCTCCTCCTCGTCGAGTGCGTCCTCGTCGTCGTCTTCGACGTCGCCGCCCTCAGCAAGCCCGCCGCCGAAGGCCTCTCGCTCCACGCCTTCAACCCCGAGACCCTCGGCGGCGCCGGCTTCGGCACCGCGCTCTGCTTCTGCATCGCCGCCTTCGTCGGCTTCGAGCAGTCCCCGGTCTACGCCGAGGAGACCAGCAAGCCGCACATCGTCGTCTCCCGCGTGATGTTCCTCGCCGTCGGCTTCGTCGCCCTCTTCTTCGCCGTCAGCGCCTGGGCCCTCACCGTGGCCACCGGCCCCTCCGAGGTCGTCAAGACCTCCGCCGAGGCCGGCCCCGCCCTGCTCTTCCAGCTCACCGAGAGCCGGCTCGGCGCCACCTTCACCGACGTCCTGCACGTCCTCTTCGTCACCGGCATGTTCGCGGCCATGCTCAGCTTCCACAACGTCGTCGCCCGCTACGCCTTCGCCATGGGCCGCGAGGGCCTGCTCCCGGCCGCCTTCGGACGCACCAACGCCGGAACCGGTGCCCCCGCCACCGGCTCCCTGCTGCAGACCGGCGTCGCCGCCCTCGTCGTGACCGCCTTCGCGGTCTCCGACGACAAGCCGGCCGGTGACCCCACCACCCCCGTCCTGCACCTGTTCACCTGGATGGGCAGCGTCGGCGCCCTCGGCGTGACCCTTCTCATGGCCGCCGCCTCCTTCGCCGTCATCGCCTTCTTCGTCCGCCGCGGCACCGCCGGCGCCCAGGTCTGGCGCCTCGTCGCGGCCGGCAGCGCCGGCCTCGCCCTGCTCGCCATCGCCGTCTACACCGTCAAGGACTTCGGCGTCCTGGTCGGCGCCGAGAAGGGCTCCGCGCTCAGCTGGCTCCTGCCCGGCATCATCGGCGCCGCCGTCGTCACCGGCCTGGTCTACGGAGCCGTGCTGCGCCGCAGCCGCCCCGAGGTGCACGCCCGGATCGGCCTGGGCAACGAGGCCTTCCGCCTCGACCAGGCGGCGGAGGGCACCCCCGGCGGCTGACCTCGCTTTCCAGCTCTTAAGAAGCCCCCGACACCCGTTTCCAAGGTCGTCGGGGGCTTCGACGTGCAGGGGGTGCTTTTGGAGGGGAGCGGAGCCTCATGGTCTCCTGTTGCGACCAAACCACCCGGATCGCAGCACAGGGGACACCACCCGGCTCCCTGCGCGGCCGTCAGGGCCTGCCTTGTCCCACCCACGAAGGCGAAGTTCCACATGAGTGACCTGAGTGACCGCACCTTGACCGAGGCACCCGCCCCGGCGTCGACCCGCCATGTCGACGCAGGTGACGAGGGCTACAGCAAGGACCTCAAGTCCCGCCACATCAACATGATCGCGATCGGCGGGGCCATAGGCACCGGCCTCTTCCTCGGCGCGGGCGGCCGCCTCGCCGACGCCGGCCCCTCCCTCGCGATCGCCTACGCGGTGTGCGGAGTCTTCGCCTTCTTCGTCGTCCGGGCGCTCGGCGAGCTCGTCCTCTACCGCCCCTCCTCCGGAGCCTTCGTCTCCTACGCCCGCGAGTTCATGGGCGAGAAGGGCGCCTACACGGCCGGCTGGCTGTACTTCCTGAACTGGTCCACGACCACCGTCGCCGACATCACGGCCGCCGCGACCTACGCGCACTTCTGGTCGCTGTTCACCGACGTCCCCCAGTGGGTCCTCGCCTTCATCGCCCTCGCGATCGTCCTCACCGCCAACCTGATCTCGGTGAAGTACTTCGGCGAGATGGAGTTCTGGTTCTCGCTCGTCAAGGTCGCGGCCCTGGTCGTCTTCCTGGTCGTCGGCATCTGGCTCGTCGCCACCAGCCACGACATCGGCGGCAGCACCCCCGGCCTCGCCAACATCACGGACAACGGCGGCATCTTCCCCTCCGGCGTCCTCCCGATGCTCCTGGTCATCCAGGGCGTCGTCTTCGCGTACGCCTCCGTCGAGCTCTGCGGCGTCGCCGCCGGCGAGACCGAGAACCCCGAGAAGATCATGCCGAAGGCGATCAACTCGATCATGTGGCGCGTAGGCCTCTTCTACGTCGGCTCGGTCGTCCTCCTCGCCGTGCTCCTGCCCTACACCTCCTACAGCTCGGACCAGAGCCCCTTCGTCACGGTCTTCGACAAGCTCGGCGTCCCCGGCGCCGCGGGCATCATGAACCTCGTCGTCCTGACGGCCGCGCTCTCCAGCCTGAACTCCGGCCTCTACTCCACCGGCCGCATCCTGCGCTCGATGTCCCTGTCCGGCTCCGCCCCGAAGTTCACCGGCGTCATGAACAAGGGCAAGGTCCCCTACGGCGGCGTCCTGTTCACCGCCGCCTTCGGCCTCGCCGGCGTCGGGCTGAACGCCCTCATGCCGAAGGACGCCTTCGAGCTCGTCCTCAACTTCGCCTCGCTCGGCATCCTCGGCACCTGGGCGATGGTCATGATCTGCTCGCTGTTCTTCTGGCGCCGCGCCCAGGACGGCCTCGTGGAGCGCCCCGCGTACCGCCTGCCCTGGGCCCCGTACACCCAGATCATCACCCTGGTCTTCCTGCTCACCGTGCTGGTGCTGATGTGGTGCGACGGCGGCGTCGGCCGCACCACGGTCCTGTTCGTCCCGGTCATCGGCGCCGCCCTGGTCGGCGGCTGGTACCTGGTCCGCGGCCGCGTCTCCGCCCTCGCCGCCACCCGCCACTGACCCGGCCACCACTCCCGGGGCCCCGCGCCGGACTCCTGTCCGGCGCGGGGCCTCGGGCCGTACGGGCTCCCCGGCCTCCCTGACTCCCCGAACCACGTGACTCAAGCCGGCCGGCCACCGAAGGGACGGCCGTCCCGCCGACGCCCTAGGAGGGGCCCGGCCGTTCGGCGGTGCGGGCGGCCAGGACCGTGACGTCGTCCTCCGCGTCGGTGACCCGCAGGGCCGCCAGCACGGTGTCGATGACCTCGTCCAGGGCTCCGCCCACCGGCAGCGGGATGCCGGTGAGCCGTCGCAGCGAGGCATCGATGTCCTCGCCCCGGCGTTCGACCAGGCCGTCGGTGAACAGCATCAGCACGCAGCCCGGCCGGAGCGCGAAGGACGCGGCCTCGTACCCGCCGAAGCCGGTGCCCAGCGGCGGACCCACCGGGACCGGCGCCAGGAACGGATCCTGCCCGCGGCCGATGACCATGGCGGGCAGGTGCCCGGCGCTCGCGTGGACGCAGGTCCCGGCGGCGTGGTCGACCAGCACGAGCAGACAGGTCGCGACCCGGTCCAGACCGCCCGCGAAGACCACCTGGTCCGCCTCGCACAGGACGTCCGCCGGCGGATGCCCGGACGCGGCCAGCGCGCGGATGAGGGAGCGGTAGTGACTCATGGCGACCGCCGCCTCGACCCCGTGGCCCATCACGTCGCCCATCACCAGCAGGGTCCGTCCACCGGGCAGCGCCAGGCAGTCGAACCAGTCCCCGCCCACCAGGACACCGGTGCCCGAGGGAAGGTAGCGGGAGGCCACCTCCAGATCGCCGTGCGGGAAAGTGGGCTCGGACAGCAGCGCCAGCTGCAGCTCCAGGGCCATTCCCTGCTCCCTGGCGAAGCGCTCCGCCTTGGCCAGGCTGCCGGCCGCCCGCTCGGCCAGGGTCCGGGCCACGACGACGTCCTCGCGCCCGAAGGCGGGCGAGTCCCCGGCCCGCACCAGGGTGAGCGTGCCGATCGGACGGTCCTGGGCGATCAGCGGGACCACGACGCCGGAGTGGATGCCCGCCTCCCGGTACGCGGAGACCCGGTCCGCGCTCGGCGCCGCCCGGCTGAAGGCCTCGTCGGAGGAGAAGTTCCCCAGCCACGGCTCGCCGCTCTCCAGGCACTGCCGGACCGCCGATCCGGGCTGGTAGTGCAGGTCCTCCCCGGCCGCGCCGAGCGCCCGCACCCGCGCCGCGAGCTCCCGTACCGAGGTCACCGCGACCCGCCGCAGCCGCAGGGCCCCGCCGTCGGGCAGCTCCCCGCCCGGCCCCTCCCGCGGGATGAGCTCCACGCTCGCCGCGTCGGCCAGCCCCGGAACCAGGAACTCGGTCAGCTCACGGCAGGTGGTGTCCACATCGAGGGTGGTGCCGACCCGCACCGCGGCGGTGTCCAGCAGGAGCAGGCGCCGGTTGGTGCGCGACAGCTCCCGCTGCCGTTGCCTCGGCGCGCTGACCTCCAGGCCGATGCCCACCAGCCCCAGTACCCGCCCGTCCTCCTCCAGCCGGTGGTACGTCCCCCGCCACACCCGCGACTCGTACGGGGAATCGGCCAGGGTCCGGCCCTCCAGGAGCAGCTCCCGGGGCCGCCCGTCGCGCAGTACCTCGTGCAGCACCTCGTCGGGACGCTCGACGTCCGGCAGCACCTCGTTCAGCGTCCGCCCCAGCAGCGCCTCGCCGGGCAGGCCGTTCATCACCGCCATGTGCGGGCTGACGTACAGGTAGCGCAGATCGGTGTCGAGCAGGGCGATCCCCGCCCGGGCCCCGTCGACGATCTGCCGCAGCAGCCGGTACTCGCGCACCAGCCGGTCCAGGTCCTGCGGATCGCCCGCCAGGGCGGCGGCCACCACCTCGTCCGCGTCCTCGCCGAACAGCGGACGCGGGCCGGCGCCCTCAGCCCACATCACGGGACCTCCCTCGGCCGGTCTGCCCCACCGATGTGCTCCCAACATAACAACAGGGCAGGTCAGAGCGATATTGCGTCGCTCTGACCTGCCCTGTTGCACCGATCAGGCCCGGCGGGCCGACGGCCTGCGGCTCAGTGCCAGCAGACTCAGGGCAAACATCAGGACGCCCAGGGGGACATGCACTGACGGCACCCGCGCGATGCCCAGGACCACCTGCACCGAGGCGAGGACGAGGAAGCCCGACGAGTACAGGACGGGCCGGGGCGATCCGCCGCCCGGCCGCCACGCCAGCACCGCCGCGATCACGTACAGCATCGTCGCCCCGTACATCACGCGCGCGCCGATGCCGTGCAGCAGTTCGCCGTGGGACGAGGACAGCAGCACCCCGGCGGTGACCGCCTGGAAGAAGATGGCCAAGGTCTGCAGGCCGACGGTGACCTGCAGGAACGTGAAGGTACGCGGCTTCTCCGTCGTCAGTGTGGCCATGGTGGCGTCCCCTCTTCTGCCTCACGGCGTAGATCGATAAGGTCTCGGTAGTCCGACGATGTGGGCCCGCGAAATGTGAGGCGAGGCGCCGGGAGGCGGACCAGGGGGAGCGGTCGTGAGCATGAGTACGTCGTCAGACGCGGACGCGGCCGCCGACGCGGACGCCGACGCGGGCCTGGACGCGATCGTCGGGGAGCGGGGACACCTCACCAACCTCGCCTACCGGCTGCTGGGTTCGCTGGCCGAGGCCGAGGACGCGGTACAGGAGACCTACGCGCGCTGGTACGCGATGCCGAGCCGGAAGCGGGAGGCCGTCGAGTCGCCCGGCGCCTGGCTGACGACGGTCGCCGGCCGCATCTGCCTGGACCTGCTCGGCTCGGCGCGGGCGCGCCGTGAGCGCTACGTCGGCGAATGGGTCCCCGAGCCGCTGCCCGACCGCACGGAGTGGATCGGCGGGGCGGCGGTCGGCGGCGGGACCCGGCCCGTCGACCCGGCCGACCGGGTCACCCTGGACGAGTCGGTCAACATGGCCTTCCTCGTCGTACTGGAGTCGATGACACCGGCCGAACGCGTCGCGTTCATCCTCCACGACGTCTTCCGCTACCCCTTCGCCGAGATCGCCCGGATCGTCGGCCGGACCCCGGCGGCCTGCCGCCAGCTGGCGGCCTCGGCCCGCCGACGGGTGAGCGCCGCACAGGTCCCGACGGCCGCGACGCCCGGACAGGCCCCTCTGGTACGGCACTTCAAGGAGGCGTGGGAGGCCAGGGACATCAAGGCCCTCGTCGGTCTCCTGGCCCCCGACGCCACGATGATCGCCGACGGCGGGGGACTGGTCGGCGCCGCCCTGCGCCCGGTCGAGGGCGGCGCGCGCATCGCCGAGTACCTGATCCAGATCGCCGACAGGGCGCCCGGCCTGAAGCTCCTGGAACGCTCGGTCAACGGCCGACCCGGCCTGGTCGCGCAGCACACCGGGGTCACCGTGACCGTGGCGGCGTTCGAGCTCGCCGACGACCGCGTCACCCGCATCTGGGCCGTCCGCAATCCGGAGAAGCTCGGCCCGTGGGTGGCGGACGAGCAGAACTGACCGGGCGCGCCCGCGGCGCGGGGCCGTGGGTCCGGCCCCGCGCCGCGGGCGCGCCACAGGACGACGAAAGAGCCGGCCAGTGCGACTCGCGTCGCTCTGACCGGCTCTTCCAGGTCGTTTGACCATGGTGTCCGAGGGGGGACTTGAACCCCCACGCCCGATAAAGGGCACTAGCACCTCAAGCTAGCGCGTCTGCCATTCCGCCACCCGGACAAGGTGTCTGTCTCGCGTCCCTCGCGGGCCGTTCCGACGTGGAAAACATTACCAAACATTCCGGGGTCCTCGATCACACCCCCCGACGACCGGGGATCGCCCTTGGGGAGAGCGGCTCGGAGCGGGAGGATGGGGGTTCGGTACTGATCAGTGGGAGGAAGCAGCGTGAGCGAGTCGAGCACGGGCAGGACCGTCTCCGGCGAGGACGAGGTGGTCGACCTCTGCCGGGACCTCATCCGGATCGACACCAGCAACTACGGGGACCACTCGGGCCCCGGGGAGCGCAAGGCGGCGGAATGGGTCGCCGAGAAGCTCGCCGAGGTCGGGCTGGAGCCGCAGATCTTCGAATCGCACAAGGGGCGTGCCTCGACCGTGGCGCGCATCGAGGGGGAGGACCCCTCGCGGCCGGCGCTGCTGATCCACGGGCACACCGACGTGGTTCCGGCCAACGCCGCCGACTGGACGTACGACCCCTTCGCGGGCGAGATCGCCGACGGCTGCGTGTGGGGCCGCGGTGCCGTCGACATGAAGGACATGGACGCGATGACGCTGGCCGTCGTACGCGACCGGATGCGCAGCGGGCGCAAGCCCCCGCGTGACATCGTGCTGGCCTTCCTCGCCGACGAGGAGGCGGGCGGCATCTACGGCGCCCGGCACCTCGTCGACAAGCACCCGGGCCTGTTCGAGGGTGTCACCGAGGCGATCGGCGAGGTCGGCGGGTTCTCCTTCACCGTGAACGAGAACCTGCGGCTCTACCTCGTGGAGACCGCCCAGAAGGGCATGCACTGGATGCGGCTCACGGTGGAGGGCACCGCGGGCCACGGTTCCATGACCAACAGCGACAACGCCATCACGGAGCTGTGCGAGGCCGTGGGCCGGCTCGGCCGCCACCAGTGGCCGGTCCGCGTGACCAAGACGGTACGCAGCTTCCTGGACGAGCTCTCCGACGCGCTCGGGACCCCCCTGGACCCGGACAACATGGACGCGACGCTCGCCAAGCTCGGCGGCATCGCCAAGATGGTCGGCGCGACGCTGCGCAACTCGGCCGCCCCGACGATGCTCGGCGCCGGCTACAAGGTCAACGTCATCCCCGGCCAGGCGACGGCCCATGTCGACGGCCGTTTCCTGCCGGGCTACGAGGACGAGTTCTTCGCCGACCTGGACCGGATCCTCGGTCCGCGCGTGAAGCGGGAGGACGTGCACGGCGACAAGGCGCTGGAGACGGACTTCGACGGCAGGCTGGTGGACGCCATGCAGGGCGCCCTGAAGGCCGAGGACCCGATCGCGCGGGCGGTCCCGTACATGCTCTCGGGCGGTACGGACGCCAAGTCCTTCGACGACCTCGGCATCCGCTGCTTCGGCTTCGCGCCGCTGCAGCTGCCGCCGGAGCTGGACTTCGCCGGGATGTTCCACGGTGTGGACGAGCGGGTGCCGGTCGACGGACTGAAGTTCGGCGTGCGGGTGCTCGACCGGTTCATCGACAACGCCTGAGATTCGAGAAGGTGTGCGCATTCCACTGAGAAGAGTGAATGCACTCATACGCTCGTAGCCCCGGTGATCCCTCCTCGTTACAGGTGTTGCGGTCCGCGGCTGGGACCGCAATTGCCTACTAGGAGGAACAATGATCAAGAAGGTTGTCGCCGCTGCGGCTGCCACCGGTGGCCTGGTTCTCGCGGGTGCGGGTCTGGCTGCCGCCGACGCGGGTGCTCAGGGTGCGGCCATCGGCTCGCCCGGTGTCCTGTCCGGCAACGTGCTCCAGGTCCCCGTCCACGTTCCCGTGAACGTCTGCGGCAACACGGTCTCGGTGATCGGCCTGCTGAACCCGGCCTTCGGCAACACCTGCGTCAACGCCTGACGCGTCTGAAGTCTTCGGCCCCGGAGCGCATCCCAGCGCTCCGGGGCCACCGGGCTTTCAGGCCCGGATCTCTCTCACTTCCGGCGTTCCAGGCGGGGGAGCCAGGACGGCCGGGCCGTCGGACAACGGACGACGGCCGATACGTACACACCAGGGGACGAGTACAGATGCGACGACCGGCACAGGTCACCAGGAAGACCCTGATCACCATGGCGGCCGCGGGGGGTGTCCTCGCGATGGGCGGGGGCTACGCACACGCGGATTCCGGCGCCTCGGGGCATGCCACGAACTCTCCGGGCCTGCTGTCCGGGAACAACCTGCAGGCGCCCGTGGACGCGCCGGTGAACGTCTGCGGGAACACGATCTCGGTGGTGGGGGCCCTCAACCCGGCCTTCGGCAACCACTGCGCGAACGGATCGGGCCAGGCCAAGCCCAAGCCGCCGAAGCCCCCGAAGCCGGAGCACCCGGGCCACGACGAACCGTGCGACGACCACCCGGGCAACCCCGGTGGTCCAGGCAACCCGGGCGGGCCGGGTACCCCCGGCAACCCGGGTGGTCCGGGTACCCCTGGCAACCCGGGTGGGCCCGGTACGCCCGGCAATCCGGGTGGGCCCGGTACGCCCGGCCACCCCGGCGGGCCCGGTACGCCCGGCAACCCCGGCGGGCCCGGTACCCCCGGCAATCCGGGTGGTCCGGGTACCCCCGGCAACCCTGGCGGTCCGGGTACCCCCGGCAACCCGGGTGGTCCCGGTACGCCGGGCAACCCCGGTACCCCCGGCAACCCGGGCGGTCCCGGTACGCCCGGCAATCCGGGTGGGCCCGGTACGCCCGGCAACCCGGGTACTCCGGCGCACCCCGGCGGCCTCGCCGCCACCGGGTCCGGTGACGTCCTCACCGCCGGGCTGCCGCTCGCGGGCGGCCTGCTGCTCGCCGGCTCCGTCCTCTACCGGCGCGCCCGCAACGCCGCCTGACGGATGCTCACGGCGCGGGCCCCGCCCCCGGGGCCCGCGTCACCAGGTCGCGCGGACCTGACGGATGATCCGGCGGCGCAGTCGCACACGGCGGCTGCCGTCCCGGTACAGGCTCAGCCGGTCGAGTTCCCAGTTCCCGTACTCGGCATGATCGGTCAACAGGCGGGTCGCCTCCTTGCGAGGGACACCGCGGGGCACGTACACGTCGACAAATTCGTATTCCGGCATCGCATCTATTGTGCGGGCAGACCCCTGCTACGGATAGCGTCTGCTCTATGTCTGATGCCGATCTGCCCACTGTTGCCGAGGTACGCGCCGCCGCCGAGGCGGTCAAGGCCGCGCTCGACCGCCACCTCGCCGCGGTCGAGCGCAGGATCGGGGACGAGGACCCGGACGTCTACGCCGCGTTCAACGAACTCGCCGCCGCGGCCGAGGTGTACGACGAACTCCTCTACGACCGCTACGACGAGGTCACCCCCTTCGAGATCCCCACGCCCGAGGACGGCGTCCCGTACACCGGGCCCGCCGAGCCGGCCGCCTTCAGCGTGCTCATCCGCCGCGACTACGCCGTGGTCGAACCGGCCCGGCTGATCGCCCAGGCCGAGCGGGTCGCCGCGCACGACCGGGACGCCGAGTTCGTCCAGGACGGCGGGACCGCCGACGCGCTGGGCGTGCTCTTCGGAGAGTACGAGCCCGACGAGATCGCCTCCCGCTACAAGGACTTCGGGCTGGAGGAGGGCGACTCCACGCTCTGGATCGCGGCCTCGGAGGAGGTGCCGGAACCGGGGGAGTGGCTGGGCTCGCCCTTCGGGCACATCGATCCGCAGGACGTGCTGCACCGGTTCGACGTCAGCTCCGTCTTCGACGAGGAGACCGACCAGTTCGACGAGGACGAGGAGGAGGCCGCGGCGCCGGGTCTGACCCCGGCCTGACCCCGGCCCGCCCCCGGCCCCGCAGTGCCCGGCACCGTGGCCCCCCGCCCTTCCGGGCCGGGGGCCACGGCCGGTTCACTCCGGCTGCGCGCCCGCCGTCGCGAGGGCCGTCAGGAGACCCGTCAGCCGGGTCGTACGCGGCTTCGCCGGTACCTGGGCCACCGCGTGCGGCAGCGCCTGGTCGACCCCGTGCACCACGGACAGGTGCCGCTCGCCCCGCCCGAACGCCGTGTAGACCCAGTCCCGCGAGAGCGCCTGCGCCGCGTCACCCGGCAGTACGACGACCACCGCCGGCCAGCGCGTGCCCACCGCCTGGTGCGCCGTCACCGCCCAGCCGTGCCGCACCTGGGATTCGACGAGGTCCTTCGGTACGACGATCCGCGCGCCCGCCCGGTCCAGATGCAGGCCCTCGGCGTCGGCCGACACCACCCGGGCCGGCAGGGCCCGCCCGGCGGACGGCACGTGCACGACCCGGTCACCGGGGTCGAAGCCGCCGAAGCGGCCCGGACCCGGGTTCAGCCGCTCCTTCAGGGCGGTGTTCAGCGCCCGGGTGCCCGCCGAGCCGCCGTGGCCCGGGGTGATCACCTGCACGCTGTCCGCCGGGATCCCGAAGGCCCGCGGCACCGACTCCGCCACCAGCTGCACGGCCCGGTGCACGGCCTCCCCGGCGTCCTTCACCGGGACGATGACGACCTCCTTGCCGGGGGCGTCGACCTGGTTCAGCTCCCCGATGCCGACCCCGGAGACGAGCTCCCCGAGAGGACCCGGGTCGGGCGTACGGGAGACCAGCTGCGGGCAGGTGCGGGCCGCCAGCAGGTCGGCGAACACCCGCCCGGCCCCGGCGGATCCGAGCACGCCGGGGTCCCCGGAGAGCACCAGCCGGGCCCCGTCCGGGACGGACTCCACCAGCGCGGCCGCGGTCTCCACATCCAGCTGGGGCGCGTCCAGCACCACCAGCAGGTCCAGCGCGAACTGCCCGTCCGCGTCCCGCCCGGGCCCCTCGGCCCCGGACAGCAGCCCCGCCACGGTCACCGCGTCCCGGCCGCCGCCGGGGGCGTGCGCGGCGACGCAGGCCCGCAGACCCAGCTCCCGGGCCGCCGCGGCCAGGGCGACCGGTTCGGCGCGGGCGGCCTCGCCACCGGTGTGGGTGACCAGGCCGTGGCCCGCGACCGCGCGGACCAGCTCGGCGGCGGAGGGGCTCGGCGCCGCGGCGGCGGCCCGCTCCCAGTCCCCGGGCTCGTCGAAGACACCGGCGGCGAGCCGGGCCAGGCCGTCGGCCAGGCTCTCCTCGGCCATGGCGGCGCCCTCCAGGCCCACCAGCACACGTACGGGCTGCTCGGCGTCCTCGCCGTCCTCGCCGTTCGCGGTGTCCTCGCCGACCGGCGGCCCCAGGGGCTCGTGGAAGACCAGCACCGAGCCTTCGGCGATGGCCTGTTCCAGCGCTCCGGCCGGATCCGGTACGCCGTACTGGGCGAGCGCCTTCTCCAGCACCGGGGCCTCCAGCGCGGTGTGCCCCTTCAGCCCGGCCTGGGCCAGCAGCCAGCCCACCAGGGCGGAGGTGCGGCGCTCGTCCCCGGGGCCCGCCTCGGCGCCGAGCAGGGCCCGGGCGAAGCCGTCGGCCTGGGCCGGACGTACGGCGGGGAGCGACAGCAGCCGCCACGGGTTCTCGCCGAGCTGCCCGGCGGCGTCCTCGCCCAGCGCCGCCGCGGCGGGGCCGGCCAGTGCCTCGGGGGCGCCACCGCGGGCCAGTACGGCCCGTACGCCCTCGACGGCGTCGGCGGAGGGCGCGGCCACCGCCGCCGGGGCGGCGGGGCGTGGTGCCGGGGGCTCGGCGGGGGCCTTGCGGGGCGCGGCGGGAGCCTCGTCGAAGTACTGGGCGGGCTTCGCACCGCTCTCCACGGCCCGTACGGCGGCCAGCAGGTCGGCGGCCTTCCCGCTGAGCTTCGCCCCGGCCTCGACGGGCGCCTCCCGCTCAGCCTTGCGCCGGGCGATCCGCTCCCGCTCGATCTTCTGGGCGGCCAACTCCGCCTGGGCCTCGCTGAGGGCGGGCGCCGCCTGGGCCTCGGCGGCCGGCTCGACGGTGTCCTCGGAGCCGGCGCCGGCCTCGGCTTCAGCCCCGGAGCCGTCCGGCCCGGCTTCAGCCCCGGAGCCGTCCGGCCCGGCTTCAGCCCCGGAGCCCTCCGGCCCGGCCTCCGGCTCCGCGGCCCGTGCCTCGTCGGGTCGGTTCTGGTCCGCGTCGGCCGGCGAGGCCTCGGCGGCCGGTTCCTCGGCGGCAGCGGGCTCGGCTTGGCGGTCCGTACTCACAGCGTGCTCCAGTCCTGATCGGGGTAGCGGTGCACCGGAGCCGAAACATCGTCCAGCGCCCGGCAGATCTCCTCCGGAAGACTAAGGGCCTCCACCGACAGTGCCGCCGCGAGCTGCGCGGACGTCCGCGCGCCCACGATCGGCGCCACCACCCCCGGCCGGTCCCGGATCCACGCCAGGGCCACCTGGAGCGGGGTCACGGCCAGCCCCTGGGCCGCCGTCGCCACCGCGTCCACGATCCGGCCCGCCGCCTCGTCGAGGTACGGGTCCACCAGCGCGGCCAGGGACTCCGAGGCGCCCCGGGAGTCGGCCGGGGTGCCGTCCCGGTACTTGCCCGTCAGCACCCCGCGGCCCAGCGGCGAGGAGGGCAGCAGACCGATCCCCAGGTCCAGCGCGGCCGGCAGCACCTCGCGCTCCACCCCGCGCTGGAGCAGGGAGTACTCCATCTGCGTCGAGGCGATCCGGGTGCGCACCCCGGGGGCGGCGAGCTGCCAGGTCGCCGCCTTCGCCAGCTGCCAGCCGCAGAAGCCCGCCAGCCCCGCGTACCGGGCCCGGCCGCTGCTCACCGCCAGGTCCAGCGCCTGCAGGGTCTCCTCCAGCGGGGTCGCGGGGTCGAAGGCGTGCACCTGCCAGAGGTCGACGTAGTCGGTGCCCAGCCGGTCCAGCGAGGCGTCGAGGGCGGCGAGCAGGTGCCCGCGCGAGCCGTCGAACCTCCGGTCGGGGTCCGGCACGCTGCCCGCCTTGGTCGCGATCACCAGGTCCCGGCGCGGCACGAGCCCGCCCACCAGCTGCCCGAGGAGGTACTCCGCCTCACCGCCGCCGTACACGTCGGCGGTGTCGACGAGCGTGCCGCCCGCCTCCCAGAACGTCTTCACCTGCTCGGCGGCGGCTTCCTCGCCGGTGTCGCGGCCCCAGGTGAGGGTGCCGAGGCCGATCCGGGAGACGCGCAGTCCGGTGCGGCCGAGATGCCTCTGCTCCATGACCGCTGAGACTACTGGGGCGCTGACGCGGAGGACCTTGGCGCGCTACAGTCCCCGCACACCAACGTTACTGATCGGTAAACCGGTAAGGGGACGAACACATGCGGCTCGGCATCAATCTTGGTTACTGGGGCGCGGGCATGGACGCCGACAACCTCGCCGTCGCCCAGGAGGCCGACCGCCTGGGTTACGACGTCTGCTGGGCCGCCGAGGCCTACGGCTCCGACGCCCCGACCGTGCTCGCCTGGGTCGCCGCCCAGACCGAGCGCATCGACGTGGGTTCGGCGATCCTCCAGATCCCGGCCCGCCAGCCCGCGATGACCGCCATGACCGCGGCCACCCTCGACTCGCTGACCAAGGGCCGCTTCCGGCTCGGCCTCGGCGTCTCCGGCCCCCAGGTCTCCGAGGGCTGGTACGGCGTCAAGTTCGACAAGCCGCTGGCCCGCACCCGCGAGTACGTGGAGATCGTCCGCAAGGCCATGACCCGCGAGCGGCTCTCCTACGAGGGCGAGCACTGGACCCTGCCGCTGCCGGGCGGTCCGGGCAAGCCGCTGAAGCTGACCGTGCACCCCGAGCGCGAGCACATCCCGCTCTACATCGCCGCCATCGGGCCGAAGAACCTGGAGCAGACCGGCGAGATCGCCGACGGCGCCCTGCTGATCTTCCCGGCCGCCGAGCACCTGGAGGCCACCGCCCTCACCCACATCCGGGCGGGCCGCGAGAAGGCCGGGCTCACGATGGAGGGCTTCGACGTCTGTCCGACCGTGCCGCTGGCCCTCGGCGAGGACGTGAACGCGCTCGCGGACATGTTCCGCCCGTACACCGCCCTGTACGTGGGCGGCATGGGCAGCCGGAAGCAGAACTTCTACAACCAGCTGGCCCAGCGCATGGGCTACGAGAAGGAAGCCGCCGAGATCCAGGACAAGTACCTGGCCGGCGACAAGAACGGCGCGGCCGAGGCCGTCCCGCACTCGCTGATCGACTCGACGACGCTGCTCGGTCCGGTCGCGCGGATCGCCGACGGGATGCGGGCCTACGCGGAGGCCGGGGTCACCACCCTCACGCTGGCCCCGGCCGGATTCACGCTGGACGAGCGGATCGCCGCGCTGCGCGCCGGCACCGAGGCCATGGAGCTGGCGGGCCTCGCCTGATCCGGGAGGCCGGCGCGGGGTCCGCGCCGGCCCGGGGTTCTGCGGCCGTGGTGGGGGCTCGGGGGGTCTTCCCCGCCACGGCCGACACAGCGAACAACGCCGCGGACGCCCGCCGGGTTACGCGCGGCGGCCCAACCCCCGATTTCGTTCATTCGGGCGAGTCGTGCGACCCATCGGTTGCCCGCCCCGCCCACCGGCGTTTGACTCGTCCCATGCTCTCTGCCCGCAGCCTGTTCCAGGAGATCGTCGACAACGACGACTCCTTCCAGCTGTTCTGCTCCATCGCCGCCAGCGGGGAGACCCAGGGCGGCTGGGAGAACGCCCGTATCGCGGCCCTGGTGCCGGACGGCATGCGCCACCTCGCGCCCAAGATCACCCGACACGGCGCCGACGAGGACAAGCACGGCCGGATCTTCCACGCCCTGCTCCGCAAGCGCGGGCTGCCCGCGGTCCCGGTACCCCCGGAGACCGACTACACGATGCTGCTGGAGCGCCGCGGCATCGGCCTCGCGCACGAGAAGCTGCGCCGCGAGGCGGCGCTGACCGAGCAGGACATCGTCGTCTACCTCGCGCACAGCCGCGTCACCGAACAGCGCGCCGCCGACCAGATGGAGATGCTGGTCAGGTACTTCGGCGACCACCCCGAGGTCGGCAAGGCGATCCACATGATCAGCCACGACGAGGACAACCACCTCGCCTACTGCCACGAGGAACTGCTGCGCCTCGCCCGGGCCGGACACGGCCGGGCCATCCAGCGGGTGCTCCGTGAGAGCGCCCTCGCCGAGATCTCCGTCTACCGGGACGTGAGCCTCGCCGTCATGGGCCACATGGGACGGCTGCTGCACTGGTCCGCCCCGAAGGCGGCCGCGCTCGCCGCCGGCATCCGCGCGATGTACGCGTACGAGCGGTTCAGCGGCTGGCACCGGATGGTGAACCTGCGGCTGCCGGAGCACCTGGACGCACTCGGCGGGCCGCCGGCCGCCGCCGGGTTCGCCCACGCGCCCCGCGAGCGGGAACTCAGAGCCAGCCCCGGCGCTTGAACATCCGGTGCAGGCCCAGACACGCGGCCGCCATCACCACCAGCACCGCCGGATAGCCCCAGACGTGCCCGAGCTCCGGCATGTGCTCGAAGTTCATGCCGTAGATCCCCGCCACCATCGTGGGCACGGCCGCCATCGCCGCCCAGGCCGAGATCTTGCGCATGTCGTCGTTCTGCCGCAGCCCCATCTGCGCGAGGTGCGCGGCGAGGGCGTCCGACAGCAGCCGGTCCAGGCCCTCGATGTACTCGTTGGCCTTGGTCAGGTGGTCCGCGACGTCACGGAAGAACGGCTGGGCGTGATCGTGGACGAAGGGCACCTCCCCGAAGGCGAGCCGGTCCATCGGCTGGAGCAGCGGGCTCGTCGCCCGCCGGAACTCCAGCACCTGCCGCTTGAAGCCGTAGATCCGGGCGGCGGTGTTCTTGGTGTCCGAGGCGCTCGGGGCGAAGACCTCGGCCTCCAGCTCTTCCAGGTCCGCCTGGAGCTCGGCCGCCACCTCGATGTAGTGGTCGACCACCGCGTCGGACACCGCGTACAGCACCGCCGTCGGGCCGTGCCGCAGCACGTCCGGCTCCTGCTCCAGCCGGTGGCGCACGGCGGCCAGCGGGGCCCCCTCGCCGTGCCGGACCGTGACGACGAACGAGTCCCCTATGAAGACCATCAGCTCGCCCGCCGTCACCGTGTCCGTGCCCTCGTCGTAGAGCACCGGCTTGAGGACGACGAACAGCGAATCGTCGTACACCTCCAGCTTCGGACGCTGGTGCGCGGTCAGCGCGTCCTCCACCGCCAGCGGGTGCAGGCCGAACTCCTGGCTGACGTGGTCGAATTCCTTCGCCGTCGGCTCGTGCATGCCGACCCACAGGAAGGCGTCACCGGCGGCCCGGGCCTCGTCGAGGGCGTCCGAGAAGTCGTCCGGTCCCTCGGTACGGCGGCCGTCCCGGTAAATCGCGCAGTCGACAATCACGCGGGGCATTCTTCCCTGCCCGCGGCCCGCACGCACACCCGCGGCAGCGCATACGCTGGCCCCATGGCCACGCTGATCCTCGTACGACACGGGCGGTCCACCGCCAACACCGCCGGGCTGCTCGCCGGATGGACCCCCGGAGTGGGCCTCGACGAGCGCGGCGCGGAGCAGGCCGCCGCGCTGCCCGGCCGACTGGCGGGGGTGCCGCTCGCCGCCGCCGTCACCAGCCCGCTGCAGCGTTGCCGGGAGACCCTCGCGCCCCTGCTCGCCGCCCGGCCGGAGCTGGAGCTTCACACCGACGAGCGGATCGGGGAGTGCCACTACGGCGAGTGGTCCGGCCGCAAGCTGTCCGAGCTCTCCGACGAACCGCTGATGAAGATCGTCCAGCAGCACCCGTCGGCCGCGGCCTTCCCCGGCGGCGAGTCCATGCGCGCCATGCAGGCGCGCGCCGTGGACGCCGTACGCGACTGGGACGCGCGGGTCGAGCAGGAACACGGCAGCGACGCCGTCTTCCTGATGTGCTCGCACGGCGACATCATCAAGTCCCTCGTCGCGGACGCCCTGGGCATGCACCTGGACCTCTTCCAGCGCATCCACGTCGACCCCTGCTCGGTGACCGCCATCCGGTACACCACCACCCGGCCGTTCGTGTTCCGGCTCGGCGACACCGGCGACTTCGGCTCGCTCGTCCGGCGCCCGGCCGCACCGGAGACCGTCGCCTCGGACAAAGACACCGAAGACGCCGGGAACGCCGTCGTGGGAGGCGGCGCGGGCGCGGCTTGATCGCCCGGCGCAGTAGGGTGGACGGGCCAACACAAGGGCGCAGACCTGCCCCTGCCGCCGAGACTTGGAGACTGGACGTGCCCCGTCAGGTGTTCCTCTACGACCCCCCGGACCGCTTCGTGGCCGGCACGGTCGGTCTGCCGGGACGCCGTACGTTCTTCCTGCAGGCCTCCGCCGGCCCCCGCGTCACCAGCGTTTCCCTGGAGAAGACCCAGGTAGCGGCGCTGGCCGAGCGGATGGACGAGCTGCTGGACGAGGTCGTACGGCGGACCGGCGGCAATGCCCCGGTCCCGGCCGTCGCCCCCGCCGAGGCCGCCGACACCGCGCCGCTGGACGTCCCGGTCGACGAGGAGTTCCGCGTCGGCACCATGGCCCTGGCCTGGGACGGCGAGGAGCAGCGCATGATCGTCGAGGCCCAGGCGCTGGTCGAACTCGACGCCGACTCCGACGAGGACCTCGCCGACGCCGAGGAGCGGCTGCTCCAGGACGAGGAGAACGGCCCGCCGATGCTGCGGGTCCGCCTCAGCGGCGCCCAGGCCCGGGCCTTCGCCAAGCGGGCCCTGGACGTCGTCAACGCCGGCCGCCCGCCGTGCCCGCTGTGCAGCCTCCCGCTGGACCCCGAGGGGCACGTGTGCCCGCGCCAGAACGGCTACCGGCGCCAGGTGTGACGGACATGGGGGAGCTGGAGGAACTGCTCGCCAAGGGCGAGCTCACCGTCATCGGCAGGATCCGGGAGGCGTCCAACGCCGTCCTGCTGTGCAGCGTCACGTACGGGGGCGTGAGCGCCGACTGCGTATACAAGCCGGTCAAGGGCGAGCGGCCGCTGTGGGACTTCCCCGACGGGAACCTCGCCCGCCGGGAGGTCGCCGCCTACCTGATCTCCGAGGCCACCGGGTGGGGACTGGTCCCCGCCACCGTGCTGCGCGACGGACCCTACGGCGAGGGCATGGTCCAGCGGTGGATCGAGGCGGAGCGGCCGGACGAGGAAGCCCCGCTGGGCGCGCTCCTCGGGCTCGTCGACGGCGAGGAGGCGGGGGAGGGCTGGAAGGCCGTCGCGCTCGCCGAGGTCGGCGAGGGCCGCACCGCGCTGCTCGTGCACGCCGACGACCCCCGGCTGCGCCGGCTCGCCGTACTCGACGCCGTGATCAACAACGGCGACCGCAAGGGCGGCCACCTGCTGCCCGCGCCGGACGGACGGCTCTACGCCATCGACCACGGAGTGACCTTCCACACCGAGGACAAGCTGCGCACCCTGCTGTGGGGCTGGGCGGGCGAGCCCCTGACCGGCGAGGCGCGCGAGGTGCTGGCCGCGCTGGCCGCCGGACTGGCCGACGGAGCCCCGCTCGCCACCCGGCTGGCCGAACTGATCACGCCGGTCGAGCTGGCCGCCGTACGGGCCCGGGTGGAGCACCTGCTGCGCACGGGCACCCATCCCGAGCCGTCCGGGCAGTGGCCGGCGATCCCCTGGCCACCGGTCTGAATCGGCCACCGGCCATACGCACAGATCCGGCCAGACCGCAAGAGTGCCGATCAAGACAACAGTGCAGGTCCAGTTCGTTTCCGGAACATCCGTCCGGTTAGGCTCGACACATGCATGCCTGGCCCGCTTCTGAGGTCCCCGCCCTTCCTGGCAAGGGCCGCGACCTCCAGATCCACGACACCGCGACCCAGGGGACGATCACCCTCGCCCCCGGTCCCGTCGCCCGTATCTACGTCTGCGGCATCACTCCGTACGACGCGACCCACATCGGTCACGCGGCGACCTACAACGCGTTCGACCTCGTACAGCGCGTGTGGCTCGACACCAAGCGGCAGGTCATCTACGTCCAGAACGTGACGGACGTGGACGATCCACTGCTGGAGCGGGCGCTGCGCGACAACCAGGACTGGACCGAGCTGGCGGAGCGCGAGACCGCGCTCTTCCGCGAGGACATGACGGCCCTGCGGATGCTGCCCCCGCAGCACTACATCGGAGCCGTCGAGGCCATACCCGGCATCGTGCCGCTCGTCGAGCGGCTGCGGGACGCCGGTGCCGCCTACGAGCTCGACGGCGACACCTACTTCTCCGTCGAGGCCGACCCGCACTTCGGCGGGGTCTCGAACCTCGACGCCGAGGCGATGCGGCTGCTCTCGGCGGAGCGGGGCGGCGACCCCGACCGGCCGGGGAAGAAGAACCCGCTGGACCCGATGCTGTGGATGGCCGCACGTCCGGGCGAGCCGAGCTGGGACGGCGGCTCGCTGGGCCGCGGCCGGCCCGGCTGGCACATCGAGTGCGTGGCGATCGCCCTCGACCACCTGGGCATGGGCTTCGACATCCAGGGCGGCGGCTCCGACCTGGCGTTCCCGCACCACGAGATGGGCGCGTCGCACGCGCAGGCGCTGACGGGCGAGTTCCCGATGGCCAAGGCGTACGTGCACGCGGGCATGGTCGCGCTGCACGGCGAGAAGATGTCGAAGTCGAAGGGCAACCTCGTCTTCGTGTCCGCGCTGCGGCGCGCCGGGGTGGACCCGGCGGCGATCCGCCTGGCGCTGCTCTCGCACCACTACCGGGCCGACTGGGAGTGGACGGACGAGGTCCTCGCCGAGGCCGTGGCCCGGCTGGAGCGCTGGCGTGCGGCCGTGTCCCGGCCGGACGGCATCCCGGCCGACGCGCTGGTCGAGGAGGTCCGCGAGGCCCTGGCGAACGACCTGGACGCCCCTGCGGCGCTGGCGGCCGTGGACCGCTGGGTGGAGCTCCAGAACGCCACCGACGGCGACGACGAGACGGCCCCGGGCCTGGTCTCCCGGACCGTGGACGCCCTCCTGGGCGTGGCCCTCTAGCCACCCCCGCACCCTGCTGCCGATGCCCCCGGCCCCCGGCCGGGGGCATCGCCCGTTCCCGGGCCTCCGCCCCGGACCCCGGGCAGGGCCCGGGGAACGGTCGAAGGGCGGGTGGGCGATGGCCCCGCGCGGCGGCGGGGCCCGCGGTCAGGACTGCGGCGGGGTGTCGTTCTCGTCCGGCTCCGGACTCTCGTCCGACGGGCCCGGTTCGGTGTCCGGCTTGCGCTTCGGCGGACGCGTCAGACCGCTCGACGTGTCGCGGAGGTACGAGCCGTCGCCCGGCTCGGCCGAGGGGCCCGCCGCCGGGTCCCGCCGCCGCAGGTACCGCTCGAACTCCCGGGCGATCGCGTCGCCCGACGCCTCCGGCAGATCGGCCGTGTCCCGCGCCTCCTCCAGCGTCTGGACGTACTCCGCCACCTCGCTGTCCTCGGCGGCCAGTTGGTCCACGCCCAGCTGCCAGGCCCGCGCGTCCTCCGGCAGCTCGCCCAGCGGGATCCGGATGTCGATCAGATCCTCCAGCCGGTTCAGCAGGGCCAGCGTCGCCTTCGGGTTCGGCGGCTGGGAGACGTAGTGCGGCACCGCCGCCCACAGGGACACCGCCGGGACACCCGCGTGCGTACAGGCCTCCTGCAGGATGCCCACGATGCCCGTCGGGCCCTCGTACTTCGTCTCCTCCAGGTCCATCGTCCGCGCCAGGTCCGCGTCCGAGGTGACCCCGCTCACCGGCACGGGCCGCGTGTGCGGGGTGTCCCCGAGCAGCGCGCCCAGGATGACCACCATCTCCACGCCCAGCTCGTGCGCGAAACCGAGGATCTCGTTGCAGAACGACCGCCACCGCATGGACGGTTCGATGCCCCGGACCAGCACCAGGTCCCGTGGCTTGGCACCGCCGATCCGGACCACCGACAGCCGCGTCGTCGGCCACGTGATCTTCCGTACCCCGTTGTCCAGCCACACCGTCGGCCGGTTGACCTGGAAGTCGTAGTAATCCTCGGCGTCGAGTGCCGCGAAGACCTCGCCCTTCCACTCCCGGTCCAGGTGTGCGACCGCACCGGAGGCCGCGTCACCCGCGTCGTTCCAGCCCTCGAACGCGGCCACCATGACCGGGTCGATCAGCTCGGGCACGCCCTCAAGCTCGATCACCCAGGTCTCCTTCCGAAGTTCCCTTGCGTACGTGGGTCAGCCTAAGCCTTGACGAGGCACCGGCCACAGCCCACGACAGAGGGGCGGTTCCCCTCGGAACCGCCCCTCTTCCCCACCTGCGTACGAGCTATGCCTTACGGCCCAGCATCTCCTCGACGCGGGCACGGACCGACTCGTCGTCCAGGCCGCGGACCGTCACCGTCGTACGGCGGCGCAGCACGTCGTCGACCGTCTCGGCCCACTCGTTGTCACGGGCGTAGGCGACCTGCGCCCAGATCTCCGGACCGTCCGGGTGGATCCGCTCGGCCAGCGCCGGGTCCTCGTTCGCGATGCGCGCGATGTCGAAGGCCAGCGAGCCGTAGTGGGAGGCCAGGTGGCGGGCCGTCAGCGGGTCCATGCGCGTACCGGGCTCCCGGTCCACCAGCAGCCGGTGCGCGACCGCGTTCGGGTTGGCGACACCGGGCAGCGCGATCCGGCGCACCAGCGACTTCACCGGCTCCATGTCCTCGGTCAGCGGGCTGCCCGGGAGCTTCGCCAGCTTGTCCATGACCACACGGCCGATGTGACGGTACGTCGTCCACTTGCCGCCGGCCACCGACAGCATGCCGCCGGCGCCCTCGGAGACGACCGTCTCGCGCTTGGCCTTCTCGACGCCGCCGGGGCCGCCGGGCAGCACCCGCAGGCCCGCGAAGGCGTACGTCATCAGCGAGCGGTCCAGGTCCGCGTCCTTCACCGAGAAGGCCGCCTCGTCCAGGATCTGCGCGATGTCGGACTCGGTGGCGCGCACGTCCGCCGGGTCGCCCTCGTACACCTCGTCGGTGGTGCCGAGCAGCAGCTGGTCCTCCCACGGGAGGGCGAAGGTGATGCGGTACTTGTCGATCGGGGTGGCCATGGCGGCCTTCCACGGCGACTTGCGCTTCATGACGATGTGCGCGCCCTTGGAGAGGCGGATCGACGGCATGGAGTGCTTGTCTTCCATGCGCCGCAGGTGGTCCACCCACGGGCCGGTGGCGTTGAGCACGACGCGCGCGTCGACCCCGAACTCGGTGCCGTCGAGACGGTCCTTGAGCTCGGCGCCGGTGACCCGGCCGCGCGTCTTGCGCAGTCCGGTGACCTCGGCGTGGTTCAGGACGACCGCGCCCGACTCGACGGCCGCGCGGACCGTCATGACGGCGACGCGGGAGTCGTTCATCTGGTGGTCGTAGTAGACCGCGACGGCCTTGAGGTTGTCCGTCTTCAGACCCGGGTTGTCGGCGGCGGCACGGGCCGGGGATATGACCTTGCCCATGCCGTCGCCGAAGGCCGAGAGGGCGGAGTAGGCGAAGACGCCCGCGCCCAGCTTGGCCGCACCCACCGGACCGCCCTTGTAGACCGGCAGGTAGAAGGTGAGCGGGTTGACCAGGTGCGGGGCCACGTCCTTGGCCAGCACCCGCCGCTCGTGGTGGTTCTCCGCGACCAGCTTGACCGCGCCGGTCTGCAGGTAGCGCAGACCGCCGTGGACGAGCTTGGAGGAGGCCGAGGAGGTGGCGCCGGCGAAGTCGCCGGCGTCCACCATGGCAACCCGCAGGCCCGACTGCGCGGCGTGCCACGCCACGGAGGTGCCCAGGATTCCACCACCGATGACCAGCAGGTCGTACGTGGCCTTCGACAGCTGCTCACGGGTCTGGGCGCGGCTGACGTTGGCACCGGCGGTCGGGTGCGTGCCCAGTGCGGGAACGCTCTGCAGGCTGCTCATATCTCTCTTAGCTCCTCGTCGATTGACTCAGCTGAGTGCGGTCAGCTGGCGTCTTCGTCGTCGACCCAGCCCATGGAACGCTCCACGGCCTTGAGCCAGCTCTTGTACTCGCGGTCCCGCTGCTCGGCGGGCATCCGCGGGGTCCACTCCGCCGCGCGGCGCCAGTTGGCGCGCAGGGCGTCGGTGTCGGGCCAGAAGCCGACGGCCAGGCCGGCGGCGTAGGCGGCGCCGAGGCAGGTGGTCTCGGCGACCATCGGGCGCACCACGGGGGCGTCCAGGAAGTCCGAGAGCGTCTGCATCAGCAGGTTGTTGGAGGTCATGCCGCCGTCGACCTTGAGGGCGGCGAGCTCGACGCCCGAGTCCTTGGTCATGGCGTCGGTGATCTCGCGGGTCTGCCAGGCGGTGGCCTCCAGGACGGCACGGGCGATGTGCGCCTTGGTGACGTACCGGGTGAGGCCGGCGATCACACCGCGGGCGTCGGAGCGCCAGTACGGGGCGAACAGGCCGGAGAAGGCCGGCACGAAGTAGGCGCCGCCGTTGTCCTCGACCGAGGAGGCCAGCGTCTCGATCTCGGCCGCGGACTTGATCAGGCCCATCTGGTCGCGCATCCACTGGACGAGCGAGCCGGTGACGGCGATGGAGCCCTCCAGGGCGTAGACCGGCTTCTGGTCGCCGATCTGGTAGCCGACCGTGGTCAGCAGGCCGCTGTAGGAGTTGATGATCTTGTCGCCGGTGTTCATCAGCATGAACGTTCCGGTGCCGTAGGTGGACTTCGCCTCGCCCTCGGCGAAACAGGTCTGGCCGAAGAGGGCGGCCTGCTGGTCACCGAGCGCCGAGGCGACCGGGACACCGGCGAGGACGCCGTCCTTGACGTGGCCGTAGACCTCGGCGGAGGACTTGATCTCGGGGAGCACGTTGAGCGGGACGCCCATCGACTCCGCGATCTTCTCGTCCCAGGCGAGGGTGTGCAGGTTCATGAGCATGGTGCGCGAGGCGTTGGTGACGTCGGTGACGTGCGCGCCGCCCTGGGCGCCGCCCGTGAGGTTCCAGATGACCCACGAGTCCATGGTGCCGAAGAGGATGTCGCCGGCCTCGGCGCGCTCGCGCAGGCCCTCGACGTTGTCGAGCAGCCAGCGGACCTTCGGGCCGGCGAAGTAGCTCGCCAGCGGCAGGCCGGTCTCGCGGCGGAAGCGGTCCTGGCCGACGTTGCGGCCGAGCTCCTTGCACAGGGCGTCGGTGCGGGTGTCCTGCCAGACCAGCGCGTTGTGGACGGGCTCGCCGGTGTGGCGGTCCCACAGCAGGGTGGTCTCGCGCTGGTTGGTGATGCCGATCGCCTTGACGTCGGCGGCGGTGATCTCGGCCTTGGCGATGGCGCCGGCGACGACCTCCTGGACGTTGGTCCAGATCTCGGTGGCGTCGTGCTCGACCCAGCCCGGCTTCGGGAAGATCTGCTCGTGCTCCTTCTGGTCGACGGCGACGATGCGGCCGTCGCGGTCGAAGACGATGCAGCGGGAGGAGGTGGTGCCCTGGTCGATCGCGGCGATGAAGGGGCCGGTGCTGGTGGTCATGTTGGCTGCTCCTGGCAGGTCTGGTGAGTAGGCGGAATCAGGAGGGCGGTGCGGATCTTACGATCTTGCCGGTACTGCTGATCAGGCGAACGCGATGTTGTAGAGACCGCCGGCGAGCGCGGCACCGACGAGCGGGCCGACCACCGGGATCCAGGAGTAACCCCAGTCGGAGCCGCCCTTGTTGGGCAGCGGCAGCAGGGCGTGCACGATACGCGGACCGAGGTCGCGCACCGGGTTGATGGCGTAGCCGGTCGGGCCACCGAGCGAGAGACCGATGCCGACGACCACGAACGAGGTGATCAGGACGCCGATGACACCGAGGCCCTTGCCGCCGTCCTGGAGGCCCTGGGTCAGGATCGCCAGGATCAGGACCGCGGTACCGATGATCTCGGTCGCCAGGTTCTGTACGACGTTACGGATCTCGGGGCCCGTGGAGAAGATGCCGAGCACCGGACCGGCCACATCGTGCGGGTGCGGGTCCTCGGGACCGAGCTTGGCGTCGCGGATGTGCTCCGGGTCGGCCAGGTGGACGCGGAACTGCCCGTAGTAGGTGATCCACATCAGGACCGCGCCGATCATCGCGCCCAGCAGCTGGCCCGCGAAGTAGACCGGGGTGTCACCCCACTCGCCGGTCTTGACGGCGATGCCGACCGTGACCGCCGGGTTGAGGTGCGCACCGGAGAGCGGCGCGGAGACGTAGGCGGCGATCAGTACGGCGAAACCCCAGCCGAACGTGATCGCGAGCCAGCCCGCGTTGCGGGCCTTGGAGCTCTTGAGAGTCACTGCGGCGCAGACGCCACCGCCGAGCAGTGTGAGCAGGGCGGTACCGATGGTCTCGCCGATGAAGATGTCGGAGCTGGACACCCGCGACTCCTTTGTACGTCCAGGGGTGGGCGGACACCGGGTCCCTCCGGTGGTTCCGCGCACTCGGTGAGTGCTGCACCGGTCCGTGGCCTTGTCGCATCCTAGCGCGTATTGCCGGTAGGTGTTCGACAATGCCGACCGATGAACGGCAGTTTTCCGCCCAAGTGAAGAACGCGTCAAGGGTCGGCCAGGCCAAAGTGTCGGATCGTTACCCATAGGTGCGATCAACCAAAACCAGCCATCTCAAGGCCGGGATGTGGCGAAAAACAGGCATAAAGGGGCCAGGGTGTGGCCAGGACCTGTTAAAGGAAGCTCAGAACCGGCCTGCGCCGAGATCGCGTGAAACCGCACGCGCACAGTCCCGCACCGACGCCACGAGGGCCGCACGGGGTTCTCCGGACTCGCCGCAGACCCGTTCCACGGCACCCGCGACCGCCACCGCGCCCACCGGCATCCGGCGCCGGTCGTGGATCGGCGCCGCCACCGAGGCGACGCCCTCCCAGGTCTCCTCGACGTCGGAGGCCCAGCCGCGGGCCCGGGTCAGGCTCAGGATCTCCTCGAAGCCGGTGCCGTCCGTGACCGTGCGGGGGGTGAACGCCTCGCGCTCGACCTCGTGCGCCTGGGTGTGCGCCACGGGGTCGTAGGCCGACAGCACCTTGCCCAGCGCGGTGGAGTGCAGCGGCTGCATGGCCCCGACCTCCAGCACCTGACGGCTGTCGTCCGGCCGGAACACGTGGTGCATGATGAGCACCCCGCTCTGGTGCAGCACGCCCACGTAGACGCTCTCGCCGCTCGCCCGGGCCAGGTCGTCCGTCCACACCAGGGCGCGGGCGCGCAGCTCGTGCACGTCGAGGTAGCTGTTGCCCAGGCGCAGCAGCTCCGCGCCCAGCTGGTACCGGCCGGAGGCCGGGTCCTGCTCCACGAAGCCCTCGGCCTGCAGGGTGCGCAGGATGCCGTGGGCCGTGCCCTTGGCCAGGCCCAGCGAGGACGCCACGTCCGAGAGTCCCAGCCGGCGCTCGCCGCCGGCCAGGAGTCGCAGCATCGCAGCGGCTCGTTCGAGCGACTGGATGTTCCGTGCCATCGTGCAGCCTCCTGCAGACCTTCGGTATTTACTGACCATCTTGACGCGGTTCGACAATGCTGAACAGTATCGGTCGATGCCGACCTCGCGCACCGTCGGACAGCTGTTCGCCGTACCACGCCCGGGACACCCGCCCCGGAAAGTCCCCGCCACAGAATGCAGTCCGCCACGTGGGACACCCACACCGGGGCGGCTGCCTCGCGGTTACCCTGGCCGCGTGCACCCTTGACACAGAGGGGGTGCAAAGCCGACAGCCGTCGCATCCCAGGGAGCACAACCATGGCTTCGTTGCCCAACCCGCCCGCTGACACCCAGACCCGGGCCGATGCCCTCCGGGAGGCGCTCGCGACCCGCGTGGTCGTCGCCGACGGAGCCATGGGAACGATGCTCCAGGCGCAGGACCCCACCATGGAGGACTTCCAGCAGCTCGAAGGCTGCAACGAGGTCCTCAACATCACCCGCCCCGACATCGTGCGCTCCGTCCACGAGGCGTACTTCTCGGTGGGCGTGGACTGCGTCGAGACCAACACCTTCGGCACGAACTACGCGGCCCTCGCCGAGTACGACATCGCCGACCGCAACTTCGAGCTGTCGGAGGCCGGCGCCCGCATCGCCCGCGAGGTCGCCGACGAGTTCACCGCCTCCACCGGACAGCAGCGCTGGGTCCTCGGCTCCATGGGCCCCGGCACCAAGCTGCCCACGCTCGGCCACATCACCTACGCCCAGATCCGCGACGCCTACCAGGTCAACGCCGAGGGCCTGCTCTCCGGCGGCGCCGACGCGCTGCTCGTCGAGACCACCCAGGACCTCCTGCAGACGAAGTCCTCCATCATCGGCGCCCGCCGGGCCATGGAGGCACTCGGCGTCACCGTCCCGCTGATCTGCTCCGTCACCGTCGAGACCACCGGCACGATGCTCCTCGGCTCCGAGATCGGCGCGGCCCTGACCGCGCTGGAGCCCCTCGGCATCGACATGATCGGCCTGAACTGCGCCACCGGCCCCGCCGAGATGAGCGAGCACCTGCGCTACCTCGCGCGCAACGCCCGCATCCCGCTCTCCTGCATGCCCAACGCCGGCCTGCCCGTCCTGACCAAGCAGGGCGCGCACTACCCGCTCAGCGCCCCCGAGCTGGCCGACGCCCAGGAGACCTTCGTCCGCGAGTACGGGCTCTCCCTGGTCGGCGGCTGCTGCGGCACGACCCCCGAGCACCTGCGCCAGGTCGTCGAGCGGGTCCGCGGCACGGCGGTCACCGAGCGCAGCCCCCAGCCCGAGCCCGGCGCCGCCTCGCTCTACCAGACCGTGCCCTTCCGCCAGGACACCTCGTACATGGCGATCGGCGAGCGCACCAACGCCAACGGCTCCAAGAAGTTCCGCGAGGCCATGCTGGAGGCTCGCTGGGACGACTGCGTGGAGATGGCCCGCGACCAGATCCGCGAGGGCGCGCACATGCTCGACCTCTGCGTCGACTACGTGGGCCGCGACGGCGTCGCCGACATGGAGGAGCTCGCCGGCCGCTTCGCCACCGCCTCCACCCTGCCGATCGTCCTGGACTCCACCGAGGTCCCCGTCATCCGGGCGGGCCTGGAGAAGCTCGGCGGCCGCGCGGTCATCAACTCCGTGAACTACGAGGACGGCGACGGCCCCGAGTCCCGCTTCGCCAAGGTCACCCGTCTGGCCCAGGAGCACGGCGCCGCGCTCATCGCGCTGACCATCGACGAGGAGGGCCAGGCCCGCACCGTCGAGCACAAGGTCGCCATCGCCGAACGGCTCATCGACGACCTGACGGGCAACTGGGGGATCCGCGAGTCGGACATCCTCATCGACACCCTGACCTTCACGATCTGCACCGGACAGGAGGAGTCCCGTAAGGACGGCATCGCCACGATCGAGGCGATCCGCGAACTCAAGCGGCTCCACCCGGACGTCCAGACCACCCTCGGCCTGTCCAACATCTCCTTCGGCCTCAACCCGGCCGCCCGCGTCCTGCTGAACTCGGTCTTCCTCGACGAGTGCGTCAAGGCCGGCCTGGACTCCGCCATCGTCCACGCCTCCAAGATCCTCCCGATCGCCCGCTTCGACGAGGAGCAGGTCACCACCGCCCTCGACCTCATCTACGACCGCCGCGAGGGCGACTACGACCCGCTGCAGAAGCTGATGGCCCTCTTCGAGGGCGTCAACACCAAGTCGCTCAAGGCCGGCCGCGCCGAGGAACTCCTCGCCCTGCCGCTGGACGAGCGGCTGCAGCGCCGCATCATCGACGGCGAGAAGAACGGCCTGGAGACCGACCTCGACGAGGCCCTGCAGACCCGCCCGGCCCTCGACATCGTCAACGACACCCTCCTGGAGGGCATGAAGGTCGTCGGCGAGCTCTTCGGCTCCGGCCAGATGCAGCTCCCCTTCGTCCTCCAGTCCGCCGAGGTCATGAAGACGGCCGTCGCCTACCTCGAACCGCACATGGAGAAGACGGACGACGAGGGCAAGGGCACGATCGTGCTCGCCACCGTCCGCGGCGACGTCCACGACATCGGCAAGAACCTCGTCGACATCATCCTCACCAACAACGGCTACAACGTCGTCAACATCGGCATCAAGCAGCCCGTCTCCGCGATCCTCGAAGCCGCGCAGGAGCACAAGGCCGACGTCATCGGCATGTCCGGCCTCCTCGTGAAGTCGACCGTGATCATGAAGGAGAACCTGGAGGAGCTGAACCAGCGCAAGCTGGCCGCCGACTACCCGGTGATCCTCGGCGGCGCCGCCCTCACCCGCGCTTACGTCGAACAGGACCTCCACGAGATCTACGAGGGCGAGGTCCGCTACGCCCGCGACGCCTTCGAGGGCCTGCGCCTGATGGACGCCCTCATCGCCGTCAAGCGCGGTGTCCCCGGTGCCTCCCTGCCCGAGCTCAAGCAGCGCCGGGTCGCCAAGCGCGACACGCCGGCCATCGCGGTGGAGGAGGCGGAGGAGCCCGGCGGCCGCTCGGACGTGGCCGTCGACAACCCGGTCCCCACCCCGCCGTTCTGGGGCACCCGCGTCGTCAAGGGCATCCCGCTCAAGGACTACGCCTCCTGGCTCGACGAGGGCGCCCTCTTCAAGGGCCAGTGGGGCCTCAAGCAGGCCCGCGCGGGCGGCGCCACGTACGAGGAGCTCGTCGAGAGCGAGGGCCGTCCGCGCCTGCGCGGCCTCCTGGACAAGCTGCACACCGAGAACCTGCTCGAAGCCGCGGTCGTCTACGGGTACTTCCCCTGTGTCTCCAAGGGCGAGGACCTGATCATCCTGGACGAGCAGGGCAACGAACGCACCCGCTTCACCTTCCCGCGCCAGCGCCGCGGCCGGCGCCTGTGCCTCGCCGACTTCTTCCGTCCCGAGGAGTCCGGCGAGACCGACGTCGTCGGCCTGCAGGTGGTCACCGTGGGCTCGAAGATCGGCGAGGCGACGGCCAAGCTGTTCGAGTCGGACTCCTACCGCGAGTACCTGGAGCTGCACGGCCTCTCGGTCCAGCTCGCCGAGGCCATGGCCGAGTACTGGCACGCCCGCGTCCGCGCCGAGCTCGGATTCGGCGGCGAGGACCCGGCGCAGGTCGAGGACATGTTCGACCTCAAGTACCGGGGCGCCCGCTTCTCCCTCGGCTACGGAGCCTGCCCCGACCTGGAGGACCGCGCGAAGATCGCGGACCTGCTGCAGCCGGAGCGCATCGGCGTCCACCTGTCGGAGGAGTTCCAGCTGCACCCGGAGCAGTCCACCGACGCGATCGTGATTCACCACCCCGAAGCGAAGTATTTCAACGCACGCTGAGCTCCGCCGACGTACACTTGTCGGTCCCATACAGGCCGGTCGCCTGTTCCGAGGGTTCGTATGCCCCCGGAAGAGGTGACCGGCCTTCTCGTCCCTTCTGAGAGGCATGCGCATGACGAGCACCGTTCCCGCCCCCGTCGCCCGTACGGCCGACGGTTCTGCCCTGCAGGCGGTGCTGCTCGACATGGACGGCACCCTGGTGGACACCGAGGGCTTCTGGTGGGAGATCGAGGCGGAGATCTTCCAGGAGCTCGGGCACCGGCTGGAGGACGCGTGGCGGGACGTGGTCGTCGGCGGTCCGATGAGCCGCAGCGCCGCCTTCCTGATCGAGTCGACCGGCGCCGCCATCGGGCTCGCCGAGCTGAGCGTCCTGCTCAACGAGCGCTTCGAGGCCCGCATCGCCGACCGGGTGCCGCTGATGCCCGGTGCCGAGCGCCTGCTCACCGAGCTGGCCCGGCACAACGTGCCCACCGCCCTCGTCTCCGCCTCCCACCGCCGGGTCATCGACCAGGTCCTGCTCACGCTCGGCCGCGACCGCTTCACGATGACGGTCGCCGGTGACGAGGTGGCCCGTACCAAGCCGCACCCCGACCCGTACCTGTTCGCCGCGCGCTCGCTGGGCGCGCACCCCTCGCGGTGCGCGGTCATCGAGGACACCCGCACCGGCGTGGCGGCCGCCGAGGCGGCCGGCTGCCGGGTCGTGGCCATCCCCTCGGTCGGCGTGATCGAACCCGCCCCGGGACGTACGGTCGTCCGCTCGCTGGAGGACGTGGATCTGGCGTTCCTGCGTTCGCTCATCGCCCCGATGAACTGAGAGTGACGACCCCGCCTTCCGGTCGGGCCCGCACCCCACTGCACCCCACCCAAGCGGACACATCGGCATGCACTGACTCACATCGGTATGCATTGCCACGCACCGAAACGCTCCGAGCACGCTCCGTGCCGAACGGAACGCCGTCCGACCGCGCCCTGACGGAAGGATCTTCCGTGTCGGGCCCCGGAGGCTGAAATTCCACCCTCCCCAGGGCCGTTGCGGAGGGTGACCTTGGTCACCCTCCGCACCCCCCACGGGCCTACCCCGGGGGCTCCACGGCTTCCAATGTGTCCACATTGATCAGCCCCTGACCGAATCTGCGCGACCCTGCGCGTGAACAGGCAGTTCGCTCCGATCACGGTGCGATTACGCCCCAAGTCCGGTCAGTTCCAGCCGTCCCGTCCCGGACCACTAATGTCGATGTGGGCACTACGCCGCACCCTCAGCCGTCCCCGGCGCACACCCCTGTGCCGGGACCGCGTGGACCGATCGTCACTACACCGGCCCGATCGTTCCGCCCTGAACGGGCGACCGCCGCGAAGTGCCCTCTACGCCGCTTTGAACAAGTGCCGGTTACAGGGAGTACTTCCAGCATGAACCGCAAGACCATGGTGCTGACGGCCGCGGCCGGACTGCTCACCCCCGCGCTGGCCGCCTGCGGCAGCGCGAGCGGCGGAGGAGCAGGATCCGGAGCGATCGTCGTTGGAACCACCGATCGGTTCGAGGCCGCCGACTACGCTCCCGCCCCCTTCGACCCGGCCTACGCCTACGACGCCGGCGCCTGGAACATCCTGCGCCAGACCGTCCAGACCCTGATGCACACCCCGCGCGGCGGCGGCCAGCCCGTCCCCGAAGCGGCCTCCGCCTGCCGCTTCACCGACGCCGGCAACGAGAGCTACCGCTGCACCCTGCGCCCCGGTCTGAAGTTCGCCGACGGTGAGCCCCTCACCGCCAAGGACGTCAAGTTCTCCATCGACCGCGTCCGCGCCATCAAGGACGAGAACGGCCCCTCCTCGCTGCTCTCCACCCTCGACAACGTCGAGGTCAACGGCACCGACACCGTCGTCTTCCACCTGAAGACCCCGGACGCGACCTTCCCGTTCAAGCTCTCCACCCCCGCCGCCGGCATCGTCAGCGAGAAGAACTACGACGCCAAGAAGCTCCGCGAGGGCTTCGCCGTGGACGGCTCCGGCCCGTACACGATGAAGGCAGAGGTCAAGGGCAACCGGCTGGTCCGCGCCGTCTTCACCAAGAATCCGCACTACAAGGGCGACATCAAGCTGCAGAACGACAAGGTCGAACTGCGCACCTTCGCCGACTCCCCGGCCATGGGCAAGGCACTCACCGACGGGAAGATCCACATGGTCTCCCGCACCCTGTCGCCCGCCCAGATCACCGAGTTCAGCGCCCAGCCGCCCAAGGGCGTCAAGCTGGTCCCGATGCCCGGCCTGGAGATCCGCTACATCGGCTTCAACACCGACGCCCCGGTCGTCAAGGACAAGGCCGTACGCCAGGCCCTCGCCGCCGCCGTCGACCGCGGCCAGCTCATCACCAAGGTCTACGGCAAGGCCGCCCAGCCGCTCTACTCGCTGGTCCCCACCACCGTGACCGGCCACGTCAACTCCTTCTACAACAAGTACGGCGACGCCAACACGCCCAAGGCCGCCGCCCTGCTGAAGGACGCCGGGATCAAGACCCCGGTCAAGCTGACCCTGAACTACACCAGCGACCACTACGGCGACGGCACGGCCGCCGAGTTCGAGGCCCTCAAGGCCCAGCTGAACTCCACCGGCCTCTTCGACATCACCGTCCAGGGCAGCGAGTGGGCGGACTTCCGCCCCGCCCAGAAGAAGGGCGACCACGCCGCCTACGGGCTCGGCTGGTTCCCCGACTACCCGGACGCCGACAACTTCCTCGCCCCGTTCCTGGAGCAGGACAACTTCCTGGGCACGCCGTACGCCAACAGCGCGGTGCGCACCAGGCTCATCCCCGAATCCCGGCGGGCGGTCGACCGGACCGTCGCCGTCCCCGCGATCACGGAGATGCAGGACATCGTCGCCGAGGACGTGCCCGTCCTGCCCCTGTGGCAGGGCAAGCAGTACGTCGCCGCACGCGACGGGATCACCGGAGTGGAGTGGTCGGTCAACGCCATCTCCGACCTCCAGCTGTGGGAGCTCGGCCGCGGCGTAAGCGGCTGAGCAAGGCAACGACCGGCAGCGGAAGTCGCGGGCCGGACCAACGAAACAGTTCGACTGTGAAGGACGTTCGCGTGAATCGACGTAACCAGTGGCTGGTGGCCCCGCTCGGCGCAGCCACCGCCGCCGCGCTGCTCAGCGGTTGCGGTTCGACCGATGGCTCCAATGCCGGCAGCGGCAAGGGCGTGGTCATGGGCATATCCGACAAGGTGAAGTCCACCGACCCGGCGTCCGGCTACGACCCGGGCTCCTGGCTGCTGTTCAACAACGTCTTCCAGTCGCTGCTGAGCTTCCCCAAGGGCGGCACCACCCCCGAGCCCGACGCCGCCCAGTCCTGCGGCTTCGAGGGCGGCGACAGCAAGCTCTACAAGTGCACCCTGCGCGACGGCCTGAAGTTCAGCAACGGCCACAGCCTCACCTCGAAGGACGTCAAGTTCTCCTTCGAGCGCACCCTGAAGATCAACGACGCGAACGGTCCGGCCGTCATGCTCGCCTCCATCGCGAGCATCGACGCCCCCGACGACAAGACCGTCGTCTTCAAGCTCAAGACCTCCGACGCCACCTTCCCCAGCAAGATCGCCTCGGGCGCCGGCTCCATCGTCGACCACTCCGAGTACCCGGCCGACAAGCTGCGCACCGACAACAAGGCCGTCGGCTCGGGCGTCTACAAGCTCGACTCCTACGGCGAGAAGAGCGCCTCCTTCTCCGTCAACGAGTCCTACAGCGGCAAGGCCAAGGCCAAGAACACCGGCGTCACGCTGAAGTTCTTCAACGGCGACCAGGCCGGCCTCAAGACCGTCCTGGAGAGCGGCGACGTCGACTTCGCGTTCCGCGGCCTCGCCGCCAAGGACATCGCCGCCCTCGCCTCCAGCAAGACCGGCGACAACAAGGTCGACGTCGTCCAGGGCACCGGCGCCGAGGTCGAGCACATGGTGTTCAACGTCAACGACCCCGTCGTCGGCAAGCTCCCCGTGCGCAAGGCCATCGCCTACCTCATCGACCGCGAAGCCCTCGTCCGCGACGTGTACGCGGGCACCGCCACCGCGCTCTACTCCATCGTGCCCACCGGCATCGCCGGCCACACGACCCCGTTCTTCGACCGCTACGGCGGCAGCCCCCAGCTCGACAAGGCCAAGGCCGTCCTCAAGGCCGGCGGCATCAACGGCAAGGTCAAGCTGACCCTGTACTCCACCCCGTCCCGCTACGGCCCCTCCACGGACCAGCAGTTCGAGGTCATCGCCAAGCAGCTCAACGACAGCGGCCTCTTCGACGCCGACGTCAAGTCCGTCGAGTACGAGCAGTACGAGAAGGACATCCAGGCCGGCAAGTACGGCGTGTACGTCAAGGGCTGGGTGCCCGACTACCCGGACGCCGACAACTTCACGCAGCCGTTCTTCGGCCCGGACAACGTCCTGAACAACAACTACGACAACAAGGAGATCACCGGGACCATCATCCCGTCGACCTCCGCGAAGTCCGACCGCACCGCGGCCAACACGGACTACAACCGCCTCCAGGACATCGTCGCCGACGAGCTCCCGCTCATCCCGCTCTGGCAGGGCAAGCAGTACGCCGTCACCCGCCAGAACGTCTCCGGCCTGCAGTGGTCCCTCGACGCCTCGACCGTCTTCCGCTTCTGGGAGATCAGCAAGGGCTGATGCCACCGGAGCCGGGCCCGCCCCACGGCGGGCCCGGCACCACGCCAAAGGGGGCCCGCGCACACGCGCAGGCCCCCTTTCGCGTACCCGCGCCGCCTCACTGGGCCCCGGGACGGACCAGACCGCTCTCGTACGCGTACACCGCCGCCTGGACCCGGTCCCGCAGCCCCAGCTTCGTCAGCACGTGCCCCACATGCGTCTTGACCGTCGTCTCGCTCACGAACAGATCCGCCGCGATCTCGGCATTCGACAGCCCCCGGGACACCAGCTTCAGCACCTCGACCTCACGCTCGGTCAACGTCCCCAGCGTGTTCGGCAGGCTCTCCTCACCCGACGGCAGATGCACCGCGTACTTGTCCAGCAGCCGCCGCGTGATGCTCGGAGCCAGCATCGCCTCACCCGCCGCGACCACCCGGATCGCCTGCACCAGCTCGACCGCCGGCGCGTCCTTCAACAAGAACCCGCTCGCCCCCGCCCGCAGCGCCTCCACCACGTACTCGTCCAGATCGAACGTCGTCAGCACCAGCACCTTCGCCGGCCCGTCCCGCTCCGGACCGGTGATCTGCCGGGTCGCCTCCACCCCGTCCATCCGCGGCATCCGGATGTCCATCAGCACCACATCGGGCTGCAGCGCCCGCACCTGGTCCAGCGCCTGCAGACCGTCCCCGGCCTCACCGACCACCGCCAGATCCTCCTCCGCCTCCAGAATCATCCGGAAACCGGTGCGCAGCAGCGGCTGGTCGTCGACCAGAAGGACGCGGATCGCCACGGGGTCTACCTCGTATTCGTCGGACGGCTACGGCGGGCCCGACCATTCTGCCCTGACGGCAAGATCAGGACTCCGCCGGGAGCTCCGCCCCCGGCCGCGGGATCACCACCAGCGGATACGGCGGGGGAGTACCGCCGAACTCCGGACACACCGCCCGATGATCACACCAACCGCACAGCTTCGTCGGCCGCGGCCGCCACTCACCCGTCTCCGTCGCCTCCCGGATCGCCTCCCACAACGCGAGCAGCTTGCGCTCCACCCGCTCCAGATCCGCGACCACCGGGTCGTACGTCAACACGTCCCCACTGCCCAGGTACACCAGCTGCAGCCGCCGCGGCACCACCTGCTTCAGCCGCCACACCACCAGCGCGTAGAACTTCATCTGGAACAGCGCACCCTCGGCGTACTCCGGCCGCGGCGCCTTCCCCGTCTTGTAGTCGACGATCCGCACCTCACCCGTCGGCGCCACGTCCACCCGGTCGATGATCCCCCGCAGACGCAGCCCCGACTCCAGCTCCGTCTCCACGAAGAACTCCCGCTCCACCGGCTCCAGCCGCGTCGGGTCCTCCAGCGTGAACCACCGCTCGACCAGCGCCTCGGCCTCCGTCAGCCACCGCGCCAGCCCCGCCCCCTCGTCACCCTCCGGAAACAGCTCCGTCAGCTCCGGCTTCGCCTCCAGCAACCGGTCCCACTGCCCCGGAAGCAGCGCCTTCGCCCGCGGCGCCGTCCGCTCCGCCGCCGGATGATCGAAGAGCCGCTCCAGCACCGCGTGCACCAGCGTCCCCCGCGTCGCCGCCGCACTCGGCTTCTCCGGCAGCCTGTCGATCACCCGGAACCGGTACAGCAGCGGGCACTGCATGAAATCGCTCGCCCGCGAAGGGGAGAGCGAGGAGGGCGCCACAGCGCCCCGCGCATCGGCATCGGCTGCGCCAGGCACAGCACCGGGGCTCGTCGTCATGGACAAAACCCTACGACCCACCGCCGACAGCACGCGCATACCATCGACGACAAGCCCCCTCGCACTGCATGATCGGAGCATCACAACCCGCAACCGCACCATCGCGCACACGAACAGAACACACTGGAAACACCAGCAACGAACGAAGGACAGCCGTGGCAGACACCGACGAAACCGGCGAGCGCGCAGGCCGCCGCTCCGGACCGGGCGGCGGACTCCTCATGGGCCGCCCCTTCGGCGTACCCGTCTACGTCTCGCCCAGCTGGTTCCTCGTCGCCGCACTCATCACCTGGGTCTTCGGCGACCAGCTCGACCGGGTCCTGCCCGACCTCGGACCCGTCCGCTACCTCGTCTCCCTCTTCTTCGCCGTGGCCTTCTACGCCTCCGTCCTGGTCCACGAACTCGCGCACACCGTCGCCGCCCTGCGCTTCAAGCTCCCCGTGCGCCGCATCCAGCTCCAGTTCTTCGGCGGAGTCTCCGAGATCGAGAAGGAATCCGAGACACCCGGCCGCGAATTCGTCCTCGCCTTCGTCGGCCCCCTGCTCTCGCTCCTCCTCACCGGAGCCTTCTACCTCGGCATGAAAGCCGTCGACCCGGCCACCGTCCCCGGCGTCCTCCTCGCCGGCCTGATGATCTCCAACCTCCTCGTCGCCGCCTTCAACCTGCTCCCCGGCCTCCCCCTCGACGGCGGCCGCATGCTCCGCGCCGTCATCTGGGGCATCACCGGCAAACCGATGGCCGGCACCGTCGCCGCCGCCTGGGTCGGCCGCGGCCTCGCCATCGCCGTCCTCCTCGGCCTCCCCCTCCTCACCCACACCGGAGTACTCGGCAACCGCACCGAGGAAATCGGCGGCATGAACACCGTCATGGACGCCCTCCTCGCCGCCATCCTCGCCGGCATCATCTGGACCGGCGCCGGCAACAGCCTCCGCATGGCCCGCCTGCGCGAACACCTCCCCGAACTCCGCGCCCGCACCCTCACCCGGCGCGCCATCCCCGTCGAGAACGCCACCCCCCTCTCCGAAGCCCTCCGCCGCGCCAACGAAGCCGGCGCCCGCGCCCTCGTCGTCGTCGACGGACAAGGCGACCCCACCGCCATCGTCCGCGAGACCGCCATCGCGTCCGTCCCCGAACACCGCCGCCCCTGGGTCGCCGTCAGCACCCTCGCCCAGGACCTCACCGACGGCATGAAGGTTTCAGCAGACCTCACCGGAGAAGAACTCCTCGACCACCTCCGCGCCACCCCCGCCACCGAGTACCTCGTCCTCGAAGCCGCCGGCACCATCTACGGCGTCCTGTCCACCCTCGACGTCGAAAAGGCCTTCGTGAAGGCCATGGCACGGCCCCAGTCCTGAAGCCAATACACTGGTCACATGTCCGAACCGACCGGTGCCGCCCGCCGACGCGGGCCCTTCGAGGTCGGGGACCAGGTACAGCTCACCGACCCCAAGGGCCGCCACTACACGTTCACGCTCGAAGCAGGGAAGAATTTCCACACCCACAAGGGTTCCTTCCCGCACGACGAGCTGATCGGTGCTCCCGAAGGCAGCGTTGTCCGCACCACGGGCAACGTCGCATACCTCGCGCTGCGACCCCTGCTCCCCGACTATGTCCTGTCCATGCCCCGCGGCGCCGCCGTGGTCTACCCCAAGGACGCGGGCCAGATCCTGGCCTTCGCCGACATCTTCCCCGGCGCACGCGTCGTGGAAGCGGGAGTGGGCTCCGGCTCCCTGAGCAGCTTCCTGCTGCGCGCCATCGGCGACCAGGGCATGCTCCACAGCTACGAGCGCCGCGCGGACTTCGCCGAGATCGCCACCGCCAACGTCGAACGCTACTTCGGCGGACCCCACCCGGCGTGGAAGCTGACCGTCGGCGACCTCCAGGACAACCTGGACGAGACCGACGTCGACCGCGTCATCCTCGACATGCTCGCCCCCTGGGAGTGCCTCGAGGCGGTCAAGAAGGCCCTGGTCCCCGGCGGCATCCTCTGCTGCTACGTGGCCACCACCACCCAGCTGTCCAAGACCGTCGAGTCCATCCGCGAGATCGGCTGCTTCGCCGAGCCGCAGCCCTGGGAATCGATGATCCGCAACTGGCACGTGGAAGGCCTCGCCGTCCGCCCGGACCACCGGATGATCGGCCACACCGGCTTCCTCGTCACCGCCCGCCGCCTCGCGGACGGCGTCGAGCCCCCGATGCGCCGCCGCCGCCCCGCCAAGGGCGCCTACGGCGAGGACTACGACGGCCCCGGCAGCGACCGCTCCGCGTAACGGCCCCGCAGACCCAACACGAAGGCGCTGTGGCGCAGTTCCCCGAACCACCCGGGAACTGCGCCACAGCGCCTTTTCGTTGTCCCGTGCACCAGCCCCGGACCCAGCCGTACCGCCACCCTGTGAGGTGTGGCACGATGCTGGCTCCTCGTCACCCTTCGCACAGGAGACACCCCGCGTGCCGCACAGCCACGCCGAGACGGCCCCGCTCCCGCACACCCTGGAGCACAGCCGCACCAGGCCCGTCCACTGGCTCGCCACGGCCACCGCCATGGCCGCCGTCATAGCCGCCGCAGGACTCGTACAGCCCGCCACCGGCACCCCGGCCACCGGCACCACCGCCAGCGCCGGAGAACCCCCCGCGAAGGGCCCCCAGGCCACCGCACCCGACCCGGCCGGGGCCACCTACCCCCTCGACTGCAAGGGCGCCCCCCAGACGGTCACCGCCGGCGCCCAGGGCGACCTCGACGGCGACGGCCGCCCCGAGACCGTGGCCGCCGTCCGCTGCGACGCCGGCTCCGGCACCCCGCCCCACGCCCTCTACGTACTCACCCAGGACCGCACCGAAGCCGCCCGCCCCCGCGTGGTCGCCACCCTGCTCGACACCGCGAGACGACAGACCGTCACCGATCTCACCGTGCGCGACGGCCTCGTCACGGCCACCCTCGTCGGCTACTCCTCACCCGACGTACCCCGCTACAGCCCCGACACGAAACAGCTCGCCAAGTGGCGCTGGCGCGACGGAAAATTCCGCCAGGAGCTGACGGACTCGGCCGCCGGGAGTGTTTGAAACGTCACTCGGCGTCGGGACCGAAGACTTCCACCCTGTCCGAAACGCGCCTTACGTGAATGCAGTCCCCCGGACATTCCTTCGCCGAGTCGACCACGTCCTGGAGCAGCGTCAGCGGAACCGGAGTGGTAGCCCCCGCGTCCTGCAGCAGCTCGTCCTCCGGGCTCTTCACATACGCCAGACCATCGATGTCCAGCTCGAACACCTCAGGCGCGTACTGCACGCAGATGCCGTCCCCGGTGCACAGGTCCTGATCGATCCAGACCTCAAGCGGCTCGCCGGCATCGCCGCCGCCGCCCGTCGGAGCCTCCTGCTGCACGGTCATATCTCCTGCCGTTCCCTGCGCTGAGTGATCCATCCCGGTCACGACCCGCAGCAAGTCGCGCGAGCCCTGACGGGTGTTGAACAGTTCGACCTTACAACCGGCTGCTTCCCGAGTTTGATGGGTGGGTATTTCCTTGGCGTGAGGGAGTACGCAAGGGTGAAGATCGGACACACCTCTACCGTCTTTGTGATCTAGGGGTTTCAATCACCACCAGCCCAGGTAGGGTCAGGAAGCGTCCAGCTCCCCTTGGAGGAGGTGAGGACCGTGGCAGCCCACGACGACGACATCAACCGCGGCATCCGGCCCGCGCGAGGGTCCGAGGACCCCGCCGGCCAGGTTGCCTATCTCGAGCAGGAAATCGCCGTCCTGCGACGAAAGCTCGCCGACTCTCCGCGACACACGAGGATTCTCGAAGAGCGGATCGTCGAGCTCCAGACAAATCTGGCCGGCGTATCCGCACAGAACGAACGACTCGCGAATACCCTCCGTGAGGCCCGAGACCAGATCGTGGCCCTCAAGGAAGAAGTCGACCGGCTCGCACAGCCGCCGGCCGGTTTCGGTGTCTTCCTGCAGGCGAACGAGGACGGCACCGTCGACATCTTCACCGGAGGCCGAAAGCTCCGCGTGAACGTCAGCCCCAGCGTCGACCCGGAAGACCTCCGGCGCGGCCAGGAGGTCATGCTCAACGAGGCCCTCAACGTGGTCGAGGCCATGGAATTCGAGCGGGCCGGGGACATCGTCACCCTCAAGGAGATCCTCGAGGACGGCGAGCGCGCCCTGGTCGTCGGGCACACCGACGAGGAGAGGGTGGTGAGGCTCGCCGAGCCGCTCCTGGACATCACCATCCGCCCCGGCGACGCCCTCCTGCTCGAACCCCGCTCCGGCTACGTCTACGAGGTCGTCCCCAAGAGCGAGGTCGAGGAACTCGTCCTCGAAGAGGTCCCCGATATCGACTACGACAAGATCGGCGGCCTGGGCGACCAGATCGAGCTGATCCGCGACGCCGTCGAGCTCCCGTACCTCTACCCCGACCTCTTCAAGGAACACGAACTGCGGCCCCCGAAGGGCATCCTGCTCTACGGCCCGCCCGGCTGCGGCAAGACGCTCATCGCCAAGGCCGTCGCCAACTCCCTTGCCAAGAAGGTCGCCGAGGTGACCGGCCAGCCCGCAGGAAAGTCCTACTTCCTGAACATCAAGGGCCCCGAACTCCTCAACAAGTACGTCGGCGAGACCGAGCGGCACATCCGCCTCGTCTTCCAGCGTGCCCGCGAGAAGGCGAGCGAGGGCACCCCCGTCATCGTCTTCTTCGACGAGATGGAATCCCTCTTCCGCACCCGCGGATCCGGAGTCAGCTCGGACGTGGAGAACACCATCGTCCCCCAGCTGCTCGCCGAGATCGACGGCGTGGAAGGCCTGGAGAACGTCATCGTCATCGGCGCCTCCAACCGCGAGGACATGATCGACCCCGCCATCCTGCGCCCCGGACGCCTCGACGTGAAGATCAAGATCGAGCGCCCGGACGCCGAGGCCGCGAAGGACATCTTCGCCAAGTACCTCAAGGCCTCGCTGCCCCTGCACACGGACGACCTGTCCGAACACCAGGACTCCAAGGACGGCACCGTCCACAGCATGATCCAGACCGTCGTCGAGCAGATGTACGCCGAAACCGAGGAGAACCGCTTCCTCGAGGTCACGTACGCCAACGGCGACAAGGAAGTCCTCTACTTCAAGGACTTCAACTCCGGCGCGATGATCCAGAACATCGTCGACCGGGCCAAGAAGATGGCGATCAAGGCCTTCCTCGAACACAACCAGAAGGGCCTGCGGGTCTCCCACCTGCTCCAGGCCTGCGTGGACGAGTTCAAGGAGAACGAGGACCTGCCCAACACCACCAACCCGGACGACTGGGCCCGCATCTCCGGAAAGAAGGGCGAGCGGATCGTATTCATCCGCACGCTCGTCACCGGAAAGCAAGGCGCGGACACCGGACGCTCCATCGACACGGTGGCGAACACCGGTCAGTACCTCTGACAAAGCGGGGCGGCTGCGGATGCCCACCCCGGGCATCCGCAGCCGACTGCTTTACCCCACCGCTATACCGGCCGCTTTTCAGCCGGTGACCAGGCGGATCCAATGACGGAAATGATCTCCCCACGAGCGCGCAGTGGTTCTAGGCTCTTCCGTACCGCCGGACGCGCAGTGCGGGGACGGGCACCGCACAGGCACACGCACCGGAGCACCAGCGGTACTTGAGCGCCGCTCCCGAAAGGGGAGCGCCGCCGGGCAAGGAGGGCCGCATGACCGTACGGCGAGTAATGGGGATCGAGACGGAGTACGGGATCTCCGTCCCGGGGCACCCGAACGCCAATGCCATGCTCACCTCGTCCCAGATCGTCAACGCCTACGCGGCGGCGATGCACCGGGCGCGACGCGCCCGCTGGGACTTCGAGGAGGAGAATCCGCTGCGGGACGCCCGCGGCTTCGACCTCGCCCGCGAGGCCGCCGACAACAGCCAGCTGACCGACGAGGACATCGGCCTCGCCAACGTCATCCTCACGAACGGCGCACGGCTCTACGTCGACCACGCACACCCCGAATACAGCTCACCCGAGATCACCAACCCGCTCGACGCCGTCCTCTGGGACAAGGCCGGCGAACGGATCATGGCCGAGGCGGCCGTACGCGCCGCCCAGCTCCCCGGCGCCCAGCCGATCCACCTCTACAAGAACAACACCGACAACAAGGGCGCCTCCTACGGCACGCACGAGAACTACCTGATGAAGCGGGAAACCCCCTTCTCGGAGATCGTGCGCCACCTGACCCCCTTCTTCGTCTCGCGACAGGTCGTGACCGGCGCGGGACGCGTGGGCATCGGCCAGGACGGCCGCGAACACGGCTTCCAGATCAGCCAGCGCGCGGACTACTTCGAGGTCGAGGTCGGCCTGGAGACCACCCTCAAGCGCCCCATCATCAACACCCGCGACGAGCCGCACTCCGACGCCGAGAAGTACCGCCGGCTCCACGTGATCATCGGAGACGCCAACCTCTCCGAGATCTCCACCTACCTCAAACTCGGCACGACAGCGCTTGTCCTGTCCATGATCGAAGACGGGTTCATCAACGTCGACCTGGCCGTCGACCAGCCCGTACGCACCCTGCACCAGGTCTCCCACGACCCGGACCTGCAACACCTGATCACGCTGCGCAGCGGCCGGACACTGACCGCGGTGCAACTCCAGATGGAGTACTTCGAGCTGGCCCGGAAGTACGTGGACGAACGTTTCGGATCCGACGCGGACGAGCAGACCAAGGACGTGCTGGTCCGCTGGGAGGACGTGCTGGGCCGGCTGGAGAGCGACCCGATGAGCCTGTCGGGGGAGCTCGACTGGATCGCCAAGCGGGAGATCCTGGAGGGCTACCGGCGCCGGGACGGACTGAACTGGGACGCGGCACGGCTGCACCTGGTGGACCTCCAGTACTCGGACGTACGGCCCGAGAAGGGCCTGTACAACCGCCTGGTGGCCCGCGGCAAGATGAAGCGCCTGGTGGAAGAGCCGGCGGTGGAGCGGGCTCAGAGCAAGCCTCCGGAGGACACCCGGGCGTACTTCCGCGGCCGCTGCCTGGAGCAGTACGCGGACGACGTGGCCGCGGCGTCCTGGGACTCGGTGATCTTCGATCTCCCCGGCCGGGACTCGCTCCAGCGGGTCCCGACGCTGGAACCCCTGCGGGGGACCCGCAACCACGTCAAGGAGCTCCTGGACCGCTGTCGCACGGCGGAGGACCTGGTCCGGGTGCTTTCGGGGCAGTGAACGCGGCTGAAAGGCCTTCGGTCCGGGAATCATGAAGAGAACCGGACTGTGAAAGTACGGGGACGAATGGCGGACCCTCCCTATAGGGTCCGGCGTAGGGTCTGATCTTGAGAGATCCCGAATCCCGGGGTCTCTCGACATGAGCGTGCGAACCGAGCGGGGTGAGGTAGACATGGCGACCAAGGACACCGGCGGCGGACAGCAGAAGGCGACGCGCTCGACCGAAGAGGTCGAGGAGGCGGCGGTCGAGGAATCGACCGACCTCAAGGAGCGCCAGGAAAAGCTCTCCGACGACGTCGACTCCGTACTTGACGAGATTGACGATGTACTCGAGGAGAACGCCGAGGACTTCGTGCGATCCTTCGTTCAGAAAGGTGGCCAGTAAGGCCATTTGACCTTCGAATCGAAGGTGGGGGGCGAGGGGTAGTTGTCCGAGGGTGCGAAGCGGTGTTCGCGATGCAGGCAGGACAGGCCGCGGGTGGAATACGCGAGCAACCGTTCTACGGCCGACGGCTTACAGGCGTACTGCCGCACGTGCTGGGCGGAGTACTACAAGGCGCGCCAAGAGGCGAAAGGGCGGACGGTGCGGGTGAAGGTGGCCGTACCGTCCGGCCATAAACGGTGTCCTCAGTGCTAGGAGGTCAAGCCGCATTCCGAATGGGAGCCGAACAAGACCACCTCGGACGGATGGTCCAGTTACTGCCGTTCGTGCCGGACGCAACGCAACAGAGCGAGTTACTTCAAGCGCAAGTACGGCATCACCGAGGCTCAGCGGGACGAGATGATCGCGGCTCAAGGTGGTGTCTGCGTGATCTGCAGAGCAGGCCCGGCAGAACATGTGGATCACGATCATCGGACGGGTAAGGTCCGAGGCGTACTGTGCTTCAGCTGTAACGCAGCCCTGGGGCAGTTCAAGGATCGGCCGGACGTCATGAGGCGTGCAGCCGCTTACGTGGAAGGAAACCTGTGGAACCCAACACTCGTAGCACAGGGCGTCTACCGGCAGCCTTCCTGACGCCGGGGTCGTCGTCCTTCATGGACTTCCTGGGCGCGCACTCGCCCGAGATGCTGCCCGGCAACCGCAAGCTGCCGGAAGGCGTGATCGAGGCGCCGCACGGGACGACCATCGTCGCCGCCACCTTCCCCGGCGGGGTGGTCCTCGCCGGTGACCGGCGGGCGACCATGGGGAACATGATCGCGCAGCGGGACATCGAGAAGGTGTTCCCCGCCGACGAGTACTCCGCCGTCGGTATCGCCGGTACGGCCGGCCTGGCCGTGGAGATGGTGAAGCTGTTCCAGCTGGAGCTGGAGCACTTCGAGAAGGTGGAGGGGACGACCCTGTCCCTGGAGGGCAAGGCCAACCGGCTCTCCACCATGATCCGGAGCAATCTGGGGATGGCCATGCAGGGCCTGGCCGTCGTGCCGCTGTTCGCGGGGTACGACGAGGCCAAGGAGAAGGGCCGGATCTTCTCCTACGACGTGACCGGCGGCCGCTCCGAGGAGCACGGCTACGCCGCCACCGGTTCCGGTTCGATCTTCGCCCGGGGCTCCATGAAGAAGCTCTTCCGCCCCGATCTGACGGAGGAGCAGGCCACCACGCTGGTCGTCCAGGCGCTGTACGACGCCGCCGACGACGACTCGGCGACCGGTGGGCCGGACCTGTACCGCCACATCTACCCGATCGTCACCGTCATCACGGACGAGGGGTTCCGCAGGCTGACCGACGACGAGTCGCAGGAGCTCGCCCGTACGGTCACCAACCGTCGGCTGGAGCAGCCCGACGGCCCGCGCGCCGCCCTGCTCTGACCATCCGTCGCCCCGTAGGAGCCCAGAAGAAAGGGACGGACAGCCGGTGTCGACTCCGTTCTATGTGTCACCCCAGCAGGCCATGGCCGACCGGGCGGAATACGCCCGCAAGGGCATCGCCCGCGGTCGCAGCCTGGTCGTGCTGCAGTACGCCGACGGCATCGTGTTCGTCGGCGAGAATCCGTCGCGTGCGCTGCACAAGTTCAGCGAGATCTATGACCGGATCGGCTTCGCGGCCGCCGGCAAGTACAACGAGTACGAGAACCTTCGGATCGGTGGTGTGCGGTACGCGGATCTGCGTGGATACACCTACGACCGTGACGATGTGACGGCCCGTGGGCTGGCGAACGTCTACGCGCAGACGCTCGGCACCATCTTCTCCTCGGCGGGTGAGAAGCCGTACGAGGTGGAGCTGGTGGTCGCGGAGGTCGGTGCGACGGCCGCGGGTGACCAGATCTACCGGCTGCCGCACGACGGGTCGATCGTGGACGAGCACGGTTCGGTCGCGGTCGGTGGCAATGCCGAGCAGATCAGTACCTTCCTGGATCAGCGTCACCAGGACGGGATGACTCTGTCGGAGGCGTTGAAGCTGGCGGTGCAGGCGCTGTCCAGCCAGGCCAACGGCGCGGACAAGACGATTCCGGCGGAGCGGCTGGAGGTCGCGGTGCTGGACCGTACGCGGGCGCAGCAGCGCAAGTTCAAGCGGATCCGGGGCCGGCAGCTGTCGCGGCTGCTGGAGGCGGACGTGACGGCGGCGGTGCAGGCCGATGCCGTGTCGAACGACGAGGCGCCGGAGGACGACGCCGAGTAGCCGCGCGGGCGCGTTGGCGCAGTGCAGTGGGAGCCCCGGTTCGCCGTTTCGGCGGGCCGGGGCTTCGTCGTGTCCGGCCGGTTGCGGTTGCGGCTGCGGTTGGGGCTACGGCGTCGGGGCCGGGCCCGTGGAGTCGCGGACGACGAGGTGGACGGGGATGTCGGGGGCGGTCCAGGTGGTGCCGTCGAGGACGGTGAGGAGGGCGGTCATGCCCTGTTCGCCGACGCGTTCGGCGGGGAGGTGGACGGTGGTGAGTTCGGGTTCGACGGCGGTGGCGAGGGCGAGGTCGTCGAAGCCGGTGACGGAGAGGTCCTCGGGGACGCGCAGGCCGAGGCGGCGGGCGGCCTTGCAGGCGCCGGCGGCGAGGATGTCGTCGTCGCAGACGACGGCGGTGGGCCGGTCCCGGGGGGTCGCCAGGGCGGTTTCCATGGCCGTACGGGCGCCGTCGACGGTGAGGGGGGCCCGTACGGTGCGCAGCTCGGCGTGGGGGCCCAGGAGGGCGCGCAGGGCTTCGGCGCGGGTGTCGAAGGTCCAGGAGTCGACGGCGGAGGCGAGGTGGAGGAAGCGGCGGTGGCCGAGGGGCAGGAGGTGTTCGGTGATCTGGCGCATGCCGTCGGCCATGTCGAGGTTGACGTGGGCGGCGGTGGTGGCGGCGGGGTCGCTGTCGAGCATGACGAGGGGGAGGGTGGCGCCGCCGATGGCGTCGAGGGCGTCGGCGGCCATGGAGGAGGCGATGACTCCGTCGAGGGCGGCGCGGGCGGAGGCGAAGGGGTCGCGGGCGGGGCCGGTGCCGTCGGGGGAGGGGTAGAGGACGACGCCGAAGCCGTGTTCGGCGGCGACGCGGGCGGCGCCGGTGTAGACGCGGGCGAAGAATTCGTTGGTGAGGGCGGGGACGACGAGGAGGGCGGTGCGGGTGGTGCCGAGGCGGAGGTTGCGGGCGGCGAGGTTGGGGCGGTAGCCGAGGCGGGTGGCGGTTTCGCGGACGTGGGTGGCGGTGCGTTCGGAGACGCGGCCGGGCCATTTGTCGGCGAGGACGAGGGAGACGGTGGCCTGGGAGACCCCGGCGGCGGTGGCCACGTCGCGGCTGGTGGGTCTCGTCACAGGGGGCTCCTGAAGCGGCAGGTCGGGGGGTGTGGCGGGGTCCGTGGAGTGGACCGGTGGACTGCGGCCATGGTACGTATGACGAGTCACGTTATACGTATTACTTGGTACTCCCGGCTGGATCCGGGCAGAAGGGGGCGGTCATGGCCGCGGGATACGCGGAGCTGCTGAGGACCCGGCACGCCGCGAGGCTGCTGGTGGGCACGCTCGTGGGCCGGCTGCCCAATGCCACGGGGCCGATCGCGATCGTGCTGTTCACGCGTGCCGAGGGGGGCAGCTACAGCCTGGCGGGGGCGCTGGCCGCCGCGTACGGGCTGGCGAATGCGGTGGGCCAGCCGCTGCTGGGGCGGGCCGTGGACCTGTTCGGGCAGCCGCGGGTGCAGCTGCCGGCCGCGGTGGTGTCCGCGCTGGGCATGGTGTGGCTGGCGCTCTCGGGTACGGGGTCGGCGGTGGCCGCGTACGCCGCGGTGGTGGTGGCGGGGCTGTTCACGCCGCCGCTGGAGGGCGGGCTGCGGGCGCTGTGGCCGGGTGTGCTGGGCGGCCGTGAGGAGAAGGTGCACGCGGCGTACGCGATGGACGCGGTGGCCCAGGAGGTCATGTTCACCGTGGGTCCGCTGCTGGTGACGCTGTTCGTGGCGATGTGGTCGCCGGCGGGGGCGCTGCTGGCGCTGAACGCGATCGGTGTGCTGGGCGCGCTGTCCGTGGTGGTGAGCGAGCCGTCGCGGAAGTGGCGTTCGGAGCCGCGGGAGGCGCACTGGCTGGGGGCGCTGCGTTCGCGGGGGCTGCTGGCGCTGCTGGGCGCGTTCTTCTTCGTGGGGATGGCGCTGGGTTCGATCACGGTGGCGGGTGTGGCGTACGCGGACGACCACGGCGGCCAGGCGGTCTACGGCTGGCTGATGGCGGCGCTGGGGCTGGGCGCGCTGATCGGTGGGGTGTTCTACGGTGCGCGGCAGTGGGCGGGTGCGCCGGAGCGGCGGCTGCGGCTGCTGGTGGGTCTGCTGGCGGTCTGCTATCTGCCGTTGATGCTGGTTCCGGGTGCGGTGGCGATGACGGGGCTGTCGGCGCTGTCGGGTGTGTTCCTGGCGCCGGCGCTGGCGTGTGCGTTCATCGTCGTGGACCGGCATGCCCCGGCGGGCACGGTGACGGAGGCGTTCTCGTGGCTGGTGACGTTCTTCGGGGTGGGTGCGGCGATCGGTACGGCGGCGGCGGGGCCGGCGGTGGAGCTGGGCGGTACGGCGGCGGGCTTCGGTGTGGCGAGCGTGGCGGGCGGATCGGCGCTGGTGGTTCTGATGGTCACTCAGCGGGCGCTGGCAACCGGCGGGCGCAGTCGCGCGGTGGCGGGTTCGTCCGACGGTGTGTCGGAGGATGCGCGTGACGTGCGGTCCCAGGCGGCGTCGGCGTCCTGATCGGCGGGTGTGCGGGATGGGCCGATCGGGCCGAGATCGGGGCGCCGATCGGCCCGCTGACGGGAACTGATCGAAACGGCGCTCCCGAACCCGGTTTCAGAAGAGGGCAGAAGGCGTAATGTTCAGTCATGGACCGCCGCATTTTCGGGCTGGAGAACGAGTACGGCGTCACGTGCACGTTCAGGGGACAGCGCCGACTGTCTCCTGACGAAGTGGCGCGCTACCTCTTCCGCCGTGTTGTGTCATGGGGCCGCAGCAGCAATGTCTTCCTGCGGAACGGCGCCCGCCTGTACCTCGACGTGGGTTCGCATCCGGAATATGCAACTCCCGAATGCGACAACGTGACCGAGCTGGTCACTCACGACAAAGCAGGCGAGCGCATTCTCGAAGGTCTGCTCGTCGACGCCGAACGCCGCCTGCACGAGGAGGGAATCGCGGGCGACGTCTATCTCTTCAAGAACAACACCGACTCGGCGGGCAACTCGTACGGCTGCCACGAGAACTACCTGGTGGCCCGGCACGGGGAATTCTCCCGCCTGGCGGACATTCTCATTCCGTTCCTTGTCACGCGGCAGTTGATCTGCGGCGCCGGCAAGGTGCTGCAGACGCCGCGCGGTGCGGTCTACTGCGTGAGCCAGCGGGCCGAGCACATCTGGGAGGGCGTCAGCTCTGCCACGACCCGCTCGCGGCCGATCATCAACACCCGGGACGAGCCGCACGCGGACGCCGAGCGCTACCGCAGGCTGCACGTCATCGTGGGCGACTCGAACATGTCCGAGACGACCATGCTGCTCAAGGTCGGGGCCACCGATCTGGTGCTGCGCATGATCGAGGCGGGCACGGTGATGCGGGACCTGACCCTGGAGAACCCGATCCGGGCGATCCGTGAGGTCAGTCACGACATCACGGGTCAGCGCAAGGTGCGTCTGGCGAGCGGCCGGGAGGCCTCGGCGCTGGAGATCCAGCGGGAGTACTACGACAAGGCGGTGGACTTCGCCGAGCGCCGGGGGATCCGTACCGGTGTGGTGGACCAGGTGCTGGAACTGTGGGGTCGCACGCTGGACGCGATCGACGCGGAGGACCTGGAGCGGATCGGGACCGAGATCGACTGGGTCATGAAGTACCAGCTGATCGAGCGGTACCGGGCGAAGCACAACATGACCATGTCGAATCCGCGGGTGGCTCAGATAGACCTCGCGTATCACGACATCCACCGTCGGCGCGGGCTGTACTACCTGCTGGAGCGCAAGGGGCAGGCGGCGCGGATCTGCAACGACCTGAAGATCTTCGAGGGCAAGTCGGTGCCCCCGCAGACGACGCGGGCGCGGTTGCGCGGGGACTTCATCCGCCGGGCTCAGGAGCAGCGGCGGGACTTCACGGTGGACTGGGTGCACCTGAAGCTCAATGACCAGGCGCAGCGGACGGTGCTGTGCAAGGACCCGTTCCGGTCGGTGGACGACCGGGTGGAGAAGCTGATCGCGGGGATGTAGGACCCGCAGAGTGGCCGCAGTGTGACATCGCACTCCTCATCAGGGCCCCGTACGTCTCTCGTACGGGGCCCTGTCCACGGCTTAGAGTGGCGAGCGACCGCTTTGCCGCCTGAGATCTGAGGAACACGTGCGCCGACTTGCCGGCCTGCTTGTCGTACCCCTGCTGCTGCTGACGACCGCAGCGTGTGGCGACGACAGCGGCTCCGACTCCGCCCAGATGAAGAACGGGGCGCCCGCGATCACCAAGGGTGCCGCCTTCGGGGAGACGCCCACCCTGTCGAAGGGGAAGGGCGCGCCGCCCAAGGATCTGAAGGTGGTGACCATCAGCGAGGGCGCCGGGCAGGTACTCAAGAAGAACGACATCGCGCAGGTCCACTACCTCGGCCAGGTGTGGGACGGCAACGAGGCGTTCGACAAGAGCTTCGGGCGGCCCGCGCCGTTCGACCTGACGATCGGCGCCGGCGCCGTCATCAAGGGCTGGGACCAGGGCCTGGAGGGTCAGAAGGTCGGCAGCCGTGTCGAGCTGGTGATCCCGCCTGACCTCGGCTACGGCGCCCAGGGCTCGCCCCCGAAGATCAAGGGGAACGCGACGCTGGTCTTCGTCGTGGACATCGTCAAGGGCACGACCGTCCCGGCCTCGGCCGCGGGCAAGGAAGTCGCCCAGGAGAACAAGGACCTGCCCAAGGTCGGCACGAACGCGGACGGCAAGGAAGTCTCCGTGACCGTCCCGAAGGACACGGCCGAGCCCACCAAGGTGGTCTCGAACTACGTCCTGGAGGGTGACGGCCCGGTGGTCAAGGACACCGACAGCGTCGTGGTCAAGTTCAACGGCAAGACCTGGAAGGACGACAAGTCCTTCGAGAGCACCTACACCAGTGACCAGACGGTCACCTGGCCGCTGAGTGAGCTTTCGGTCAAGGGTCTGAAGGACGGACTGGTCGGCAAGAAGGCCGGCAGTCGCATCCTGCTGGTCATCCCGCCGGACCAGGCCTTCGGGGACAAGGAGCAGGGCACCATCCCGGCCAAGTCGACGCTCGTCTTCAGTCTCGACATCCTCGCGGTGATGTAAGACTGTTCCGGTTGACCATTTCGTACGTATGAGGAGAAGTTCCGTGAGTGACCTGCAGAAGCCCGAGATCGACTTCCCCGGCGGCGAGCCCCCGAAGGACCTCGAGATCGAGGACATCTGGCTGGGCGACGGTGCCGAGGCCAAGAAGGGTGACCGGGTCTCCGTCCACTACGTGGGTGTGGCCTTCTCCACCGGCGAGGAGTTCGACGCCTCCTGGAACCGCGGTTCCGCGCTCCAGTTCCAGCTCGGCATCGGTCAGGTCATCGCCGGCTGGGACCAGGGTGTCCAGGGCATGAAGGTCGGCGGCCGCCGCAAGCTGGTCATCCCCGCCCACCTCGCCTACGGCGACCGCGGCGCGGGCGGCGCGATCGCCCCGGGCGAGACGCTGATCTTCGTCTGCGACCTGGTCAAGGTCGGCTGATCCGGACATCCGCGATCGGTGCAGGGGCCCCCGCCGTCCGGCGGGGGCCCCTCGCTTTTTGCCCGGGCGCGCCGGGGCGGTACGGTCAGCGGTCAACGGGTCCGTCCGCATCGGGCCGCAGCCCGTGTGACGGTCCGACGGATGTGCAGGCGGAGAAGGGCGGAAGGGCGTCGATGGCGATTGCCAAGGCCGAGCGGCTGATGAACCTGGCGCTGTGTCTGCTGGGGACCCGACGGCCGCTCAGCAAGCGGGAGTTGCGCGGTTCCATCGAGGCCTACATGGAGGCCGGCAACGACGAGTCCTTCAACCGCATGTTCGAGCGGGACAAGGACGACCTGCGTGAACTCGGCCTCGTCATCGAGACGGTGGAGAACCTGGACGGTGAGACGGGCTACCTGGCCCGCCGGGACAGCAACCGGCTGCCTCCCGTCTCCCTCGACGCCGAGGAGGCCGCCGCCCTGGGGCTGGCGGCCAAGGTCTGGCAGCAGGCGCGGCTGGCGGGGGCCGCCAGCGGGGCTCTGCAGAAGCTGCGCGCGGGCGGGATGCCCGAGGCCGAGGACCCGTACGAGGGTCAGCACAGCGCGATCGAGCCGCGCATCCCGGTCCACGAGGCGGCCTTCGAACCGCTGATGCTGGCCTGCCGGGACCGCCGGCCGGTGGTCTTCGACTACCGCAAGTCCACCGCCGCCCGGCCCGAGGCCCGTCAGGTGGAGCCCTGGGCGCTGGAGTGCTGGCGCGGCCACTGGTACCTGGCCGGTTACGACCGGGACCGCGGGGCGGAGCGCGTGTTCCGGCTCTCCCGCATCACCGGCAAGGTCCGCTCCCGGGCCGCGAAGTACACCGCCGAGGTGCCGGACGTGGTGACCGTACGGGAGACCGTGGCGAGCTGGGCCGGGGAGAGCGCGGACCGCAGCGCGCTGATCCGGCTGCGGACCGGGGCGGGCTACCCGCTGCGGGCCAAGGCCACCGCGGTGCGCGAGGGCGGGGACGGCTGGGACGAGCTGGAGATCCCCTACGGGCACGGGCTGGACGCCTGGCTGGTGGAGTTCGGGCCCGACGTCGTCGTGGTCGGCCCCGAGGACCTGCGGGCGGACGTGGTGGACCGGCTGCGGGCCGTCGCCGGGGCCTGACCGGGGTTCGACCCAGGGGCCCGACCCCGGGCCCGCGGGCCCGGCGGCCGATCCGCGGCCGCACCGCTCGATCGAGCGACATCCACCGACGTGCCCTGAGGGGGAGACGTACCAGCATGGCTGCCAACGCCATCGACCAGACCCGCCGGATGCTGTCCCTGGTGACCTACCTGCGCGAGCGCCCCGGTGCGCACGTCGCGGACGTCGCGCGCGCCTTCGGGATCACCGAGGACGAGCTGATCTCGGACCTCGACGTGCTGCCCATGTGCGGGACGAGCTTCCGGGGCGGGGACCTGCTCGACATCGACACCGACGGGGAGCGCATCTGGTGGCGCAATCCCGACGCGTCGGGGGAGTCCACCGCCGAGCCGCTGCGGCTGGCCGCCGACGAGGCGACCGCGCTGCTGGTGGCCGCGCGCGCCGTGGCCACCCTGCCCGGGCTGCGCGAGAGCGACCGCGACGCCCTGCTGCGGGCCACGGCCAAGCTGGAGGCGGCCGCGGGCGAGGTGGCCGGGGCCAGCTCCCGGCTGTCGGTGACCTTCGAGTCCGAGGGCGGGGTCTTCGCGGACGTCGACCGGGCCATCGCGGAACGCCGGCGGCTGTGGCTGCGCTACTACTCGCCCGCCCGGGACGAGCTCACCGAGCGCAAGGTCGACCCGATCCGGCTCTTCGCGGTGGGACACACGTACATGGAGGGCTGGTGCCACCTCTCGGAGGCGCGGCGCACCTTCCGCCTCGACCGGGTCGCGGAGATCCGGCTGCTGGACGAGCGGGCCGAACCGCCCGCCATCGAGGCTCGCGACCTGTCCGAAGGCCTGGTCCAGCCGGCCGCCGAGGACCCGGAGGTCGTCGTCGAGGTCGGGCCGGGCGGGCGCTGGGTCGCCGAGTACTACCCGCACGACAGTGCGGAGGAGCTGGCCGGGGGCGGTCTGCGGATCACCCTGCGCAGCCCGGACCCGGCCTCGCTGCGCCGGCTGGCGCTGCGGCTGGGCCGTGAGGGCCGGATCGTCGCTCCGGCCGAGCTGGCGGACAGCGCGCGCAGCGCCGCCCGGGAGGCACTGGCGGGGTACGGGGAACAGGTCTGAGGGGAGCGCGGTCGATGTCGCCAACGTCCGGGCCCGTCGCCTTCAAGGCTTCCTGTCCCGACTGCCGTGCCCGCTTCGAGCTGGACGCGGCCGCCCTGCGGCTGGCCATCGGCGGCAGCCGGCGGACCACTTTCTATTCCTTCACCTGTCCTGAATGCGGTGCCGCGGTACGCAAGCCCGCCGGCGAGCGGATCGTGGAGCTGCTCACCGGTGGTGGCGTGAGCACCCTGCGCAGCATCTGAGGGGGCGGGTGGCCTAGGCTCGCCCCATGCTGTGGCCGATGTTCGCAATTGCCCTGGGTTTCCTCGGATTGGCCGTGCTCGCCGTACTGGCGGTGCGGGTGTACCTGGAGGTACGCAGGCTGGCCTCCCAGGTGGCGCAGGCCAGCCGCCGGATCACCGACGCGTCGGCGGATCTTGAGCGGGCGGCGGTCGATCTGGCCCGGGCGGGACACGGCGTACGTCCCTGACGAAGGGACGAATGTGCGTGACCGGGGCATTACCGACCTGCCAGGGTGCAAGCGGGAGGACCCCCGGGGATTGCCGGGCGTTAACCCCCTGGGGTTACGATCCTCGGTAGAGCAAGTCCTAGGCGCCCGTCCGGCGTGCCGTGAACCTCGGAGAAAAAGGAAGATACCTATGGGCAACTTCAGGGGTTGGGAAATCCTCGTCATCGTCGGACTGGTCATCCTGCTGTTCGGCGCGAAGAAGCTCCCCGACATGGCCCGCTCCCTCGGCAAGTCGGCCCGCATCCTCAAGAGCGAGGCCAAGGCCATGAAGAAGGACGGCGAGAGCGACGACGTCGCCGCCGCCGCGCCCACGGACCAGTCCGCGCAGCAGCCCGTCGCCCCGCGTACCATCCAGGCCGCTCCGGGTGACGTCAGCAGCTCGCGTCCGGTGAGCGAGCCGAACCGCACCGCCCAGGGCTGACACCCGCCGTACACGCCAGTCATCTGCAACGAGACAAGGGACGTGGGTTGCTCAAGTCTGCCCGCAAGCAGGAGAAGAAAGAACGACAGGCGAAGGACGCCGAAGGGCGCATGCCTCTCGTCGAGCACCTGCGTGAGCTTCGAAACCGCCTGCTGAAGTCGGTCCTGGCGATCGTGGTGATCACGATCATCGCCGCGTTCTTCTACCGCGAGATCATCAACTTCCTGTTGAAGCCGATGCTGGACTCCGTCGGCTGCACCGACGGTGTGGTGACCCAGCGCAACGGCCGACCCTGCGCCGACATGACCGTGAACGGCCTGATCTCGGCGTTCTCGATCGCCCTGAAGGTCGCGCTGATGGCCGGTGTGGTGCTGTCCGCCCCGGTGTGGCTCTACCAGCTGTGGGCGTTCGCCGCGCCCGGGCTGCACAGTCACGAGAAGAAGTACGCGCGCAGCTTCGTCGCGGTCGGCGCGCCCCTCTTCCTGACCGGCGCGGTGATCGCGTACAAGATCCTCCCGCAGACCGCGACGATCATGCTGGAGTTCACCCCCGATCACGCGCGCAACCTGCTGCCGGTCGACGACTACCTCGACCTGGTCACCCGCATGGTGATCGTGTTCGGCCTGGCCTTCGAGTTGCCGCTGCTGCTGATCCTGCTGAACTTCACCGGTGTGCTCACCGGCAAGCGGCTGGCGGGCTGGTGGCGGGGCATGGTCCTCGGCATCGCGATCTTCGCCGCCTTCGCGACCCCCACCGGTGACCCGCCGACGATGCTCGCGCTGGCCGTGCCCATCGTGGCCCTCTACTTCGCCGCCGTCGGCATCTGCCTCCTCAACGACCGCCGGCGCAGGCGCAACGACCCCGACGCGGATCTGAGCGACGACGAGGCCTCCGAGCTGGACCTCACTCCGGCGCCGATAGGCGAGCTGGAATCCGTCCCGGCTCCCGCGGCCCTGCCCGAACAGGCCGACGGCGGACGCCACCGGATCAACGGGTACGACGACGCCACCTGACAGGCCGGCCCCCGGCTCCGCCGGGAGGTGCCCCCGGGGGGACACGTCACGTACATTCCGCTGAATGAGCCATGAGGTCACCCTCTTCGTCAATCCCACAGCCGGACGCGGCCGGGGCGCGCACGCCGCGCAGCCGGCCGCTTCGGCCGTCCGGGCGGCCGGATTCTCCGTACGGACCGTCGTGGGCGCCGACGCGCCGGACGCGCTGGCCCGGCTGACGGCCGCCGTCCGCGAGGGCACCGGTGCGGTGATCGCAGTGGGCGGCGACGGGATGGTCTCCCTGGCGCTCCAGGCCCTCGCGGGCACCCCGGTACCGCTCGGGGTGGTCGCAGTGGGCACCGGGAACGACTTCGCGCGGGCGATGGGGCTGGCCGTACGGGAGCCGGCCCGGGCCGGGCGGATGGCCGCCGAAGCCGTCAAGGAGAGCCGGGTCCGGGAGATCGACCTGGGCCGGGTGGGCGGCGCGGACGGCGGGAAGTGGTTCGGGACGGTGCTGTGCTCCGGCTTCGACTCGCGGGTCAACGACCGGGGCAACCGGATGCGGCTGCCGGCCGGCCGGTTCAAGTACGACCTGGCGATGATCGCGGAGCTGGCCGCCTTCCGGCCGTTCCCGTACCGGATCACCCTGGACGACGGCCCGGTGATCGAGACCGAGGCCGCGCTGGTCGCCGTCGGCAACGGATCCTCCTACGGCGGCGGCATGCGCATCTGCGCGGACGCCGTCCCCGACGACGGGCTCTTCGACGTCACGGTGGTCGGCGACTGCAGCCGGACCACCCTGCTCACGGTGTTCCCGCAGGTCTACAAGGGCCGCCACCTCGACCATCCGAAGGTGACCGTCCACCGGGCCAGGAAGATCAGCCTGGAGGCGGCGGGCCTGAGCGCGTACGCCGACGGCGAGCCGCTGGGGGTGCTGCCGGTGAGCGCCGAATGCGTTCCCCGGGCGGTCCGGCTGCTCACTTAAATGATCGCGACTGTTGTCAGGGGTGGCGGGTAGGCTCGACAGCAAGATGACCGAAGAACTCTCACCCGCCGAGCGGTACGCCGCTGCCCGGATCCGCGCCGCCGAAGAGGCCTCTGCCCTGGCCCCCTTCCGCGAGATGTACGACTTCGACCTGGACCCGTATCAGGTCGAGGCCTGCAAGGCGCTGGAGGCCGGCAAAGGCGTCCTCGTCGCCGCCCCGACCGGCTCGGGCAAGACCATCGTCGGCGAGTTCGCCGTGCACCTGGCCCTCCAGCAGGGCCGCAAGTGCTTCTACACGACGCCGATCAAGGCCCTGTCGAACCAGAAGTACGCCGACCTCGTCAAGCGCTACGGCGCCGACAAGGTGGGCCTGCTGACGGGCGACAACAGCGTCAACTCCGAGGCGCCGGTGGTCGTGATGACCACCGAGGTGCTCCGCAACATGCTGTACGCGGGCTCCCGGTCGCTGCTCGGCCTCGGCTACGTCGTGATGGACGAGGTCCACTACCTCTCCGACCGGTTCCGCGGGGCCGTCTGGGAGGAAGTGATCATCCACCTCCCCGAGTCGGTGACCCTGGTCTCCCTGTCGGCCACCGTGTCCAACGCCGAGGAGTTCGGCGACTGGCTGGACACCGTGCGCGGGGACACCGAGGTGATCGTCTCCGAGGAGCGGCCCGTACCGCTGTGGCAGCACGTCATGGCCGGCCGCCGGATCTACGACCTCTTCGAGGAGGAGTCCGACCACGGCGGCCGCGGCTCCGCGCGCCGCGAGGTCAACCCCGACCTGCTGCGCATGGCGCGCGAGGAGAACAGCCGCACCTACAGCCCGAAGGACCGGCGGCGCGGCAAGATGGTCCGCGAGGCCGACCGCGAGCGCGAGCGGCGCTCCCGCGGCCGGATCTGGACCCCGTCCCGCCCCGAGGTCATCGCCCGCCTCGACAACGACGGGCTGCTGCCCGCCATCAACTTCATCTTCAGCCGGGCCGGCTGCGAGGCCGCCGTCCAGCAGTGCCTGTACGCGGGCCTGAGGCTCAACGACGAATCCGCGCGGCTCAAGGTCCGCGAGCTCGTCGAGGCGCGGACCGCCTCCATCCCCACCGAGGACCTGCACGTCCTGGGGTACTACGAGTGGCTCGAAGGGCTGGAGCGCGGCATCGCCGCGCACCACGCGGGCATGCTGCCCACCTTCAAGGAGGTCGTGGAGGAGCTCTTCGTACGCGGCCTGGTCAAGGCCGTGTTCGCCACGGAGACCCTGGCGCTGGGCATCAACATGCCCGCGCGCACGGTGATCCTGGAGAAGCTGGTCAAGTGGAACGGCGAGCAGCACGCCGACATCACCCCCGGCGAGTACACGCAGCTGACCGGCCGGGCCGGGCGGCGCGGCATCGACGTCGAGGGCCACGCGGTGGTGCTGTGGCAGCGCGGCATGGACCCGGCGGGGCTCGCCGGGCTCGCGGGTACCCGTACGTATCCGCTGCGTTCCAGCTTCAAGCCGTCCTACAACATGGCCGTGAACCTGGTCAGCCAGTTCGGGCGGCACCGCTCGCGCGAGCTCCTGGAGACCTCCTTCGCGCAGTTCCAGGCCGACCGCTCGGTCGTCGGGATCTCCCGGCAGGTGCAGCGCAACGAGGAGGGCCTGGAGGGCTACCAGGAGGGCATGACCTGCCACCTCGGCAACTTCGAGGAGTACGCGCAGCTGCGCCGCGACCTCAAGGACCGTGAGACGGACCTGGCCAAGCAGGGCGCGGCGCAGCGCCGGGTACAGGCGGCCAGTTCGCTGGAGAAGCTCAAGCCGGGCGACATCATCCACGTGCCGACGGGCAAGTTCGCCGGGCTCGCGCTGGTCCTGGACCCGGGCGTGCCGGCCGGGCGGGTCAACGGGCACCGCGGGCACGAGTACGCCGAGGGCCCGCGCCCGCTGGTGCTCACCGCCGAACGGCAGGTCAAGCGGCTCGCCGCGATCGACTTCCCGGTCCCGGTCGAGGCCCTCGACCGGATGCGGATCCCCAAGACCTTCAACGCGCGCTCGCCGCAGTCCCGTCGGGACCTGGCGTCCCAGCTGCGCACCAAGGCCGGGCACATCACACCCGAGCGGCGCTCCCGCGGCCGGGCGGCGGCAGCCGACGACCGCGAGATCGCCCGGCTGCGCGCCGAGCTGCGGGCGCATCCCTGCCACGGCTGCGACGAGCGCGAGGACCACGCCCGCTGGGCGGAGCGCTACCACCGGCTCAAGCGGGACACCCAGCAGCTGGAGCGGCGGATCGAGGGCCGGACGAACACCATCGCCCGCACCTTCGACCGGATCCACGCCCTGCTGACCGAGCTGGACTACCTGCGCGAGGACGAGGTCACCGTGCACGGCAAGCGGCTCGCCCGGCTGTACGGGGAGCTGGACCTGCTGGCCTCCGAATGCCTGCGCGCCAAGGTATGGGAGGGCCTGAGCCCGGCCGAACTGGCGGCCTGCGTCTCGGCGCTGGTCTTCGAGGCGCGGCAGTCCGACGACGCCGTCGCCCCGAAGGTGCCCGGTGGAGCGGCGAAGGAGGCACTGGGCGAGATGATCCGCATCTGGAGCCGGCTCGACGCGCTGGAGGAGGAGCACCGCATCAACCAGACGGAGGGCGTGGGCCAGCGCGAGCCGGACCTCGGCTTCGCCTGGGCGGCGTACCAGTGGGCCTCCGACAAGAGCCTGGACGAGGTGCTGCGCGAGGCGGAGATGCCGGCCGGCGACTTCGTGCGCTGGTGCAAGCAGGTCATCGACGTGCTCGGGCAGGTCGCGGCGGCGGCTCCGGCGGCCTCCGGTGACAGCGGGAGCACGGTGGCGCGCAATGCCCGCAAGGCCGTGGACGCGCTGCTTCGGGGTGTCGTGGCCTACAGCTCGGTCGGCTAGGCGGTTTTGGGGCTTCCTCCGAGAGCGGGGATGACCTGATCTGATCTCTTGCCATGATCGAATCGGCGTGCTCTGTGCGACGATCGATTCCATGAGTGGGGGAACGGACGATGCTCCGAGACGGGTCGGCCGGCCCCGTGCCGACCGGCTGAGGCCGGAGAGCGGCCGGCCGCCGCGCGAGGAACTCCTCTGCGCGGCGGCCGAGTTGTTCACCGTCCAGGGGTACGCGGCGACCACCACGCGGGCCGTCGCCGAACGGGCCGGGATGCGCCAGGCCACGATGTACCACTACTTCGGCGGCAAGGAGGAACTCCTCGCCGAACTGCTGGAGTCCACGGTCGCCCCCTCGCTGGTGCTCGCCCGGCAGCTGCTCGCGGACGACCGGCGGTGCGCCGCACGCCGGCTGTGGGAGCTGTGCCGCTCCGACGTACTGCTGCTGTGCGGCGGGCCGTACGACCTGGGGGCGCTCTACCTGCTGCCCGAGCTGGGCGGTTCGCGCCTCGCGCCGTTCCGCCGGATGCGCAGGGAACTCAAGGACGCCTACCGGGTGCTGCTCGCCGGGACCCGCGTCGGCGCCGAACTGGCCGGGGACAAGGCGGGGCTGACGCTTCGGGGGGACCTGGTCTTCGGGCTCATCGAAGGCGTCATGCTGATCCACCGCACGGACCCGGCGCGGCCGGTGACGGCCTTCGCGGAGGCCACCGCGGACGCGGCGCTGCGGATCGCCGGCGTCGGCCCTCCCGGCGCAGAGACGGCCTGGAGCCGGCCTGAAGACGGCCTGGAGACGGCCTAGCGTCCGGACCCCGCCTCCCAGCCCGCCCGGTCGTCCCAGGCCTGGAGGGTGCGGCCGCTCTCGAACCGGTGCACGCGCGCGGTCACCGGGTCGGTGAACTCGAGCACCCGGGCCAGGAGTTGCAGCGGCCTGCGGTAGTCGTCCGGGGCTGGATCGGTGACCTGCGGATACACCGGGTCGCCGAGGATGGGCAGGCCCAGGCCGTTCATGTGGACGCGCAGCTGGTGGGTACGGCCGGTGCGCGGGGTCAGCCGATAGCGGCCCAGGGCGCCCCGGGAGCCGGCGCATTCGATCAGGCTCTCGGCATTGGGCTCGCCGCCGGGCACCTCGACCGCCGCGATGACCCCGCGGGCCTTCTCGATCCGGCTGCGCACCGTGCGCGGGAGGGTGCGGGCGAGCTCCGCGTCGTACGGCGCGAGGGCCTCGTACTCCTTGTGCACCTCGCGCCGCTGGAAGAGGAGCTGGTAGGCGCCGCGGTCCTCGGGCCGGATGCTGAACATCACCAGTCCCGCCGTCAGCCGGTCCAGCCGGTGCGCGGGGCTGAGGCCGGGCAGGTCCAGCTCCGCGCGGAGCCGGGCCAGGGCGGTCTCGGTGATGTGGGAGCCGCGCGGGGTGGTGGCCAGGAAGTGCGGCTTGTCCACGACCAGCAGGTGCGCGTCCCGGTGGACGACGGAGATCGAGAACGGCACCCGGGGCTCCGGCTCCATGTCCCGGTGGAACCACAGGTAGGCGCCCGGCTCGTACGGGTCCTCCGCGCGCAGCACTCGCCCGCCCGGGCCCAGCACCCGCCCCGCGGCCAGCAGGCGGGCGACGGAGTCGGCGCCGCGGGTGCCGGCGTAGCGCGCCGCGAGGTAGTCGCCGAGATCCGGCCATGTCCCTTCCGGGTCGGGCGGGAGCCTCAGCCGGACCGGGTCGATGCCGGCGCGCTGGGGCAGGGGCGAGGGAGGTGGCTGGGCTCTGCGTCTCATCGGGGAACAGGCTATGCGGCTACTGCTGGGTGAAGGTGCCCAGGTGGTCGGCGTCGAGGTACTCGATGCGCAGGGTGCCGTCGGCGAAGATCACCCCGGTGCGGCCGACCGCGTTCTCGCCCGCGGTCATGAAGCTGAAGGTGTCCCCGTCGTAGTGGGTCAGCGGGAAGCGCAGGGGCTTGGGGCCGAGGGCCAGGGTCAGCGCGCCCTTGTCGTCGGCGGTCACGGTGGCCTTGCCGTAGTAGGGGTTGTCGTAGGTTCCGGTGTACGCGGCGCTGTCCTGGGCCGGCTGCGCCCCGGTGGGCGGGCGGGCGTAGTCGGTGGTCGACGCGCCCGGGGGTGCGAGGGCCGCCGCGTAGGCGGAGGCGGCCAGGGCGAGCCAGTCGGTGGAGACCTTGCCGTGCTCGGCGTAGTCGAAGAAGTCCAGGGCCACGGCGTCGGGCAGGCCGACCGGGGCGCCGTTGGTCAGGACGACGATGCCGAGCTGTTCCAGCGGGAGCATGGTGACGTTGGTGTTGGCTCCGAGTTCGAAGGCACCGGAGTGGCTCAGGCGCACGCGGCCGGCGCCGTCGTAGCCGACGTTCCAGCCGAGGCCGTAGAAGCTGGTGGTGCCGATGGCGTTGGTCGGCTGGGACACGATCTCGGGCAGGTGGGTCCGTGCGAGGGTCTCGGCGGGGATGATCCGCTTCCCGTCGAGGGTGCCGCCGGCCAGTTGCAGCCGCAGCCAGCGGGCCATGTCGGTGGCGGTGGAGCTGACCCCGCCGGCCGGGGCCTGGGCGTCGGGGTCGCGGACGAAGCGGGGGCTCCAGGTGCCGTCGGCGTTCCTGACATGGGTGGAGGCGTGGTCGGGGGCGTTGACGAAGGCGGAGAACTCGGTGCTCGTACGGGTCATGCCGGCGGGCTTGAAGAGGGTGTCGGCGCTGAGCTTCTGCCAGCTCGTGCCCTTGGCGCGGGCGACGGCCTCGGCGGCCGCGGTGAGCCCGAAGTTGGTGTAGGCGTAGCTCGCCCGGAACGGGCTGAGCGGCTCCAGCCGCAGGTGGTCGAGGATGTACGACTGGTCGTAGCCGAGGTCTTCCAGGAGGTCGCCGGCGTGGTCGGGGAGGCCGCTGCGGTGGGAGAACAGGTCGGCGGTGGTGACGTGATCGGTGACCCAGGGGTCCTTCAGGGAGAACCCGGGCAGGGCGGTGCGCTCGTCCCACTCCTGGGGGTCGGTCAGGGCGCCGGCCACGACCGTGGAGGAGACGGGCTTGGACAGCGAGGCGATCTGGAAGACGGTGTCGGGGCCGACCGTGGCGCTCTCGCCCGTCCTGCGGAGCCCGTAGCCCTTGATGTGGACGACCTTGTCGTCGTGGACGACGGCCACGGCCACACCGGGGACACCGGTGCGGCGCATCATGTCCTCGACCGTGCGGTCGAGGCGGGCGACGGCCTTGTCGACGGCCGCGTCCGAGATCTGGGGCTTCGGGGCCGGGGGAGGGCTGGGCGCGGCCGTTGCCGGCAGCGCCGCCGCCGCGGCCAGGAGGACCGCGGCCCCTGCTGCCCCGAGGGCGGGGAGCGTACGCATGGGGCCATTGTCCTGCCGGGGGCCGCGGGGCGCGCGCCGCCGTTGCCGGGGGCGCCGCCCCCGGACCGAAATGCCTGCGGGGCTGGAAGGGGATGCCGGTGGGGCTGGGGGAAAAACCTTTACGCGGCCGCGCGGTGTTCCTGTTCGGCCTCGACCGTGGCGTTCCAGTCGCGCTTGATCGCGCGCCAGCCCTCGTCCGTCTCGCCCAGGCGCCAGTAGCCCGAGATCGACAGGCGCTCGCGCGCGATGCCGCGCTCCATGCGGAGGTGGCGGCGCAGGTCCTTGACGAATCCGGCCTCGCCGTGGACGAAGGCGTGGACGTCGGTGGAGGGGAACTCCATGGAGGTGACGGCCTCCACCAGGGCCTCGCCCACCGGGCGGTCGCCGCGGTGCAGCCAGGTCGGGACGATGCCGTCGGGGGTGGCGACCTTCAGTTCGTCGGCCGGGCCGTCGATCTCCACGATGGCGTGGACCCGCGCGCCCGCCGGCATGCGCTCCATCGCGGCGGCGATCGCCGGCAGGGCGCTCTCGTCGCCCACCAGGAGGTGCCAGCCGGCCGCCGGGTCCGGGGCGTAGGCGCCGCCCGGGCCGAGGAAGCGTACGAGCTCGCCCGGCTGCACCCGCGCCGCCCAGGGGCCGGCGAGGCCCTCGTCGCCGTGGACCACGAAGTCGAGGGTCAGCTCCAGGTGCGCGGGATCCCAGCTCCGTACCGTGTACGCGCGCTGGCGCGGCCACTGCGCGCGGGGGAAGTCCGCGCGGATCCGGTCCAGGTCCCACGGCGCGGGGTAGCGGACGCCCTCGGGCGCGAACAGCAGCTTGACGTAATGGTCGGTGTACCCGCCTGCGCCGAACTCCCGGAGACCCTCACCGCCCAGCACGAGTCGCACCATGTGCGGCGACAGCCGCTCGGTGCGTACGACGACGGCGGTGCCGACGGTGCGGGCGCGTCCTTCTGCCACGGTGACTCCCTGACTCCATGAAACTTAGCCTTACCTAAGTTATCACTTTATGGGCGCAGCACACTGCTCAGGCGGGCGACTGCGCCCCCCAGACCCCACCGATGGGCTAGCGCGTCCACCAGTTCGGGCTGTGCCGAGGCAGTCGGAAGCGCCGGGTCGAACTCCGGAAGCGGAACGTCCGAGGCGACCTGGACCACCTTCGGGGCCACCGCCAGATAGGGACGGGACTCGTCCAGCCGCTTGCGCTGGGTGGGGGTCAGCTTCGACTTCGGGTCGTCCACCGCCGCGATGATCCCGGCCAGGGTGCCGTAGGCGTCCAGGAGTTTGGCGGCCGTCTTCTCGCCGATGCCGGGCACCCCCGGCAGGCCGTCGCTCGGGTCGCCGCGCAGCAGCGCCAGGTCCGCGTAACCGGGCCCGTCCACCCCGTACTTCTCGCGGAGCCACGCCTCGTCGGTCAGCTGCAGGGTCCCCACGCCCTTGAGCGGGTACAGCACCCGCCGCTGCCGGGCGTCGTCCACCAGCTGGTACAGGTCCCGGTCGCCGGTGACGATGTCCACCGGGCCGCTCGCGCGGGCGGTGAGCGTGCCGATCACGTCGTCCGCCTCGTACCCGGCGACGCCGACCCGGGCGATGCCGAAGGCGTCCAGCGCCGCCTCGATGATCGGAACCTGCGGGGCGAGCGTGTCCGGGGTCTCCTCCACGTCGGGGCCGGACTCGGTCTCCTCGGCGACCCGGTGCGCCTTGTAGGAGGGGATCAGCTCCACCCGCCAGTGGGGCCGCCAGTCGGCGTCCATGCACGCCACCAGATCGTCCGGCCGGTGGTCCTGGACGAGCCGGCCGATGAAGTCGAGCAGTCCGCGCACGGCGTTGACCGGGGTGCCGTCGGGGGCCTTCACCGAGTCCGGCACACCGAAGTAGGCGCGGTAGTAGAGGGAGGCGGTGTCCAGGAGCATCAGGCGTCGTGTCGTCACGGAGTCGATGATGCCGCAACCCGGGGCGGCGACGGAGGGTGAGCGCCCGGGTACGGGAACAGCCGTGCACGCGAAACCGGAGGCGGTTGCTGCGTAAGGTGCTTACAGCACACCGATGTGCATCAGACATGGGGAGGGCAGCCCCGACATGAACGACAGGGACGGCACCGACGGCACCGATGGCACGGACGGCAAGCTGATCGACAGGGACGACAAGAGCAAGGACAAGGACGGCAAGGAGCCGCTCCGGGTGGGCGTGGCCGTGCGCAAGCGGCGCCGCGCCCTCCATCTCACGCTGGCCGCCGTGTCGGCGCGCAGCGGACTGTCGGTGCCCTTCCTGAGCCAGATAGAGAACGAGCGGGCCCGGCCCAGCATGCGGTCCCTGGAGCGGGTCGCGGACGCGCTGGAGACGACGGCCGTCGAGCTGCTGGCCGCCTCCGACACCGCGCGCACGGTGGACCTCGTACGGGCCGGTGACGCCTCCGGGCTCACCCCGTTCCCCGGCGTACGCCCCCTGGTGCGCGGGCACCACCAGCTGCACGCGATGGAGTTCACCGGGGACCAGGACGCCGGACGCGAGTACCAGCACCGCAACGACGAACTGATGTACGTGGTCGAGGGCGCCTGCCAGGTCGAGGCGGAGGGCCGGGCGTACCGGCTGGAGAGCGGGGACGCGCTCTTCCTGTCCGGCGGCGTGCGCCACCGCTGGCGGGCGGTCACCGAGGACACCCGGATCCTGGTCGTCGCGGTGGGCGAACACATCCACGCGACCTCCGAGCCCCCGTCACCGGGACACTGAGCGGGGTGCGGCGGGTCGTCTCGCTGGTGCCTTCGCTGACCGAGGCGGTGGCCGTGAGCGCACCGGGGCGGCTGGTCGGGGTCACCGACTGGTGCACGCACCCGGAGGATCTCGGGGACGCGGTGCGGATCGGGGGGACGAAGAACCCCGACGTACGGCGGATCACGGAGCTCCGGCCGGACCTGGTGATCGCCAACGAGGAGGAGAACCGGGCCCCCGACCTGGCGGCGCTGCGCGCGGCCGGGGTGGAGGTGCTGGTCACCGAGGTCCGCGACCTGCCGCAGGCGCTGCGGGAGTTGGAGCGGGTGCTGGTCGGGGCGCTGGGGCTGACGAGGCCGGGGTGGCTGACGGACGCGGAGCGGGCGTGGGCCCGGGTGGAGCCGGCCGGCGCGCTCACGGCCTTCGTGCCGATCTGGCGGCGGCCGTGGATGGTGCTGGGCCGGGACACGTTCGCCGGTGACCTGCTGGCCAGGCTGGGCGTGCGCAACGTCTACGCCGGGCACGCGGAGCGGTACCCCCGGGTGCCGGTGGAGGAACTCGCGGCGGCCGGCTGCGATCTGGTGGTGCTGCCGGACGAGCCGTACCGCTTCACGCCCGAGGACGGCCCGGAGGCCTTTCCGGGCCTGCCCGCGGCGTTGCTCAGCGGGCGCCACCTGACCTGGTACGGGCCCTCGCTGGCCGAGGCGCCGGAGGTCCTGGCGAAGTCCCTGCGGGCGGCAGGCTGACCCCGGGTGCGGTGCGGGCTGGTCCGCGGGGCCGCTTCGGCTTGCGCCGTTGCCCGGGCGGGGCGGGGTCCGGGTGTGGTGCGGGTTGGTCCGCGGGGCCGGGCAGGGGTGTCTCCTCGGCTCGCGCCTGCGGCGGGGTCGGCCCGTACGGCCTGGGTTGCGCGCTCGTCCTGCGGGGACACCCCTGCCCGTCCCCGCTCCCCCTGCGTCGGGCCCGGCACTGTCGAAGCACTTCCGTGGGGTGGGGACACGGCGGAGTGTCCCCGCAGGACGAGCGCGCAACCCAGGCCGACACAGCACCACACGGCCGCAGGCGCGAGCCGAGGAGACACTCCGGCGGGGCACCACCCCACACCACCAGCCCCGCCGGCGATTGAGGCGCGGGGCCCGGGGCCGCGCCCGGGTAACCATCGCCCCGGCCGGAGCCGAACCGCACGGGGCCCGGGGCCGCGCTCCGGAAAACCACCGCTGGCTGGAGCCGAACCGCGCGGGGTCCGGGGCCGCACCCCGGAAACCACCGCCCCCGGCAACCACCCACCCGGCCAGGGCACAGCGCCTAGCGAACCGGCAGGCGGCCTGACAGTACGCCCCGGACGGTGTGGGCGGCGGCCAGGAGCCAGGCGGTCAGCAGGGCCAGGAGGAAGGCGGTGGCGAGCCAGGCGAAGGCGGTCAGGCCGGTGTGGTGGGCCAGCCCGGCGGCTCCGGTGACGCAGGTGCCGAGGGGGAAGGTCAGGGCCCACCAGGTCATCGCGAAGCCCATGCCGCCCCGTGCGGCCCGGACGAGCATGGCCGCGGCCAGGGCCAGCCACAGCAGGGCGAAGCCCATCACGGGGACCCCGTAGACGATGGCGAAGGCGTCCAGCGCGCCCGCGTAGGTGCCGTCGATCGCCCCGGGGGCGACGTCGGCGAGCTGGTTCACGGCGGTGGTGGACTGGCCGAGGGGGCCGAGGACCAGGAACAGGGTGGGCGTCAGGACCAGCGGCAGGGGACCGCCCACGATCAGCCGGCCGAAGATCAGGGGGAGCATCAGCAGGGTGGCGAGCAGGCTGACGCCGAACATGGCGTAGCAGGCGAGCAGCAGGGTCTCGCGGGGCTGGCCGGCGGGCAGGTGGGGTATCAGCAGCGGGCCGACGGCGGCGGAGACCATGGGCGCGACCAGGGGGAGCAGCCAGACGGGTGTGGCCATCGCGGGCTCGACCTTGTGGCGCACGACCATCAGGTAGGGCACGGCCACGGCCACGACCAGGCCGATCGCGGTACCGGCGGTGAAGAGCACGGTGTCCACGGCGACGGCGGCGCCGGTCCCGATGAGGTCCTTGCCGACGATGAGCGTGCCGGCGCCCACGGCCAGGATCGCCATCGCGAGGCAGCCGTAGAAGGGGGCGACGGCCGGGTCGAGGAGATGGGCGCGGGCCTGGTCGCGGTGGTAGAGCCAGTGCCCGGCGCGGGCCGTGAGCAGGACGGCGAGGAGGGCGGCGGACAGCGCCCAGACGAGCTGGCAGGCCACGCGCTGGCCGGGGAGCTGGTACGGGAGGGTCGCGGCGGCGTTGGCGAGGATCGCCGTGCCCATGACGCAGGCGTACCAGTTGGGGCCGAGGTGCCGCAGCGCGGGGGCCTTGTGGGCCCGGGCTGCGGGGGTGGTGTGGGTGCGGGGTCGCACGAGGGTGGTGGCCATGGGTCCAGCCTCGCGCCGGGGTGGACGGGGCGGCAGAGGTCATCTCCCTATGAGGCCATAAACTGATGTTATGGGTAATGAGGAGTGGGTTCCGCTGGCGCACCGGGTACCTGACCTGGGCGCGATGGAACTGCTGCTCGCGGTCGCGCGGGTCGGCAGCCTGAGCGGCGCGGCCCGGCGGCTGGGCATCACCCAGCCCGCCGCGAGCAGCCGGATCCGGGCGATGGAGACCCGCCTCGGCGTGGCCCTGGTGGACCGTTCACCGCGCGGGTCGACGCTGACGGCCGAGGGCGCGCTCGTCACGGACTGGGCCCGGCGGGTGGTGGAGGCGGCGGAGGCCTTCGACGCGGGCGCGCAGGCGCTGCGCGGACGGCGCGACTCCCGGCTCCGGGTGGCCGCGAGCATGACCATCGCGGAGTACCTGCTGCCGGGCTGGCTGATCGCCCTGCGCGGGCAGCGCCCGGACACGGCCGTGTCCCTGCACGCCGGGAACTCGGCGGTGGTCGCCCAGCGGGTCCTCGCGCACGAGGCCGACCTCGGCTTCGTGGAGGGGCTGACCGTGCCCGAAGGACTGGACTCGGCGGTGATCGCGCAGGACCGCCTGGTGGTGGCGGTGGCCCCGGGGCACCCGTGGGCGCGCCGCGCCCGGGGGGTGGCGGCGCCGGAGCTGGCCTCCACCCCGCTGATCCTGCGCGAGCGGGGGTCGGGCACGCGGCAGGTCCTGGACGCGGCGCTGGCCTCGGCCGGCGGGCTGGCCGCGCCGCTGCTGGAACTGGCATCGACCACGGCGGTGAAGGCGGCGGCGCTGAGCGGTGCGGGGCCGTGCGTGCTGTCGGAGCTGGCGGTGGGGGACGAGCTGGGCGCGGGGCGGCTGGTGGCGGTCCCGGTGTCGGGCGCACCGCTCGACCGGGCCCTGCGGGCCGTCTGGCCGACCGGCTCCCGCCCGGCGGGCCCGGCCCGTGACCTGCTGTCCCTGACCCACCGGCGCATCTAGGCCTGGTCCGTTCGGGCGAGGAGGGATCGATTCGGCGCGGTGCGGACGGTGACCGGGGTGGGCGCCGCCGGAAAGGTGGCTCCTGCACGTTTGCCGCTCTCCCGAGGAGAAACCAGATGCGTCTTCGCCATGCCGCCGGCGCCGCCTTCGGCGCGCTCACCCTGCTGCTCACGATCCCGGCTTCGGCCTCGGCCGCGGAGGGACAGTTCCAGTACACGGTCACCGGGCTCGACGGCCACCCGCTGCGGGTCGTGCTGGAGGACCCGCCGAGCGAGCAGTGCATCACGCTGCCCGAGGTGGCCGACCCCTCGGCCAGTTCGCCGGCGCACTCGCCGCGCAACCGGACCGACGAGCGGGCGATCGTGTTCTCGGAGCCGGACTGCACGGGCAGGGAGTTCGCGCTGCGGCCGCACACGGGTTACGGCACGGAGCGCCTGGAGCTGCGGTCGGTGGTCTTCGTACGGGCCGAGTGAGGGAGGGCGGGACCCGGCCCGCCCGTACCCGGGAGTCCGCCGTCAGGCGGGCTCCTGGCGTGCCTGGGACCGGAGGGTCTTCGTCAGCAGCGAGCCCGCCACGATCAGGGCGACGCCCAGCCACCACATGTTGTCGAAGATCAGCACGGCGATGCCGATCGGTACGAGCAGACCCGCCAGCGGCACCAGGAAGCCCGCCCACGGCGTGGGCTCGGGGGGCAGGCCGGCGGCCTCGCGGACCCCTCTGGCGCGGGCGACGTCGGGGTACCAGACGGTGAACTTCACCGCGGCGACGATCGCCAGGATCTGGATGATCCAGCCGGTCCAGATGTTGTTCGGGTTGTGCAGGACCAGGTCCCCGTAGGCTCCTGCGGCGGCCGCCGCCAGGAAGGCGATGCCCCAGGCCCCCGTGATCATGTAGTTGGTCCGCAGGAAGCCGCGGGTGTGCCAGAGGGACGGATCGACCTGTTCGCGGGCGTACTGGAGGGTGAACGGCATCCGCACGGCGATGGAACCGAAGGCGATCACCGCCAGCGCGATGTTGGCGACCTCGCCCGCGTAGGTCTCCAGCCAGTTCAGGGTCCCCTCGCTCGCCAGGGCGCCGATCACGGCCATCGACGCGAAGAAGACCACGTCGGCCAGTTCCAGCAGCTTCCAGGAGGTGCCGCGGTTGACCAGGTGGCCCAGGGCGATCAGGGCGACCGCCGCGGCCAGGGCCAGCCCGACGGCGAGCTCGAACCGGCCGGGGCCGACCAGCAGCGAGAAGATGATCCACGGCGCCATGCCCACGACCGGGTTCTCCAGGAACCCGGCCACCGGCCCCGTCGCCGCGCGGTGTGCCTCGGTGCTCACCCATCCAGCGTGCGCGCCCGACCGCCCCGGGGCCATTCGTGGGCGCCCGCGCCCGGACGGGGGCGGGGCCGGCCGCGGGCCCGGCACCGGGGATAGTGCCCGGGACCCGCGGCCGGCGGTCTGTCAGCCCACCGGTACCGGGGTGCGGACGGCGGCCGCCTCGACCAGGGCGGACATCACCCGGGTGTCCGTGTCCCGCTCCGGGTGCCACTGGACCCCCAGCACCCACCGCTCCGGGTCGGGCAGTTCGATCGCCTCCACCGTGCCGTCGACGGCGTGGGCCGAGACGACCAGACCGCGGCCCAGCCGGTCCACGGCCTGGTGGTGGTAGGTCGGGACCTGCGCCTCCTGGGGGACCAGGTCCGCGTACCGGGTGCCGGGGACCGGGCGGACCGGGTGCCAGGAGGTGGCCCCCGGGGTCTCGAAGTGGCCGTCGATGTGCTGGATCAGCGTGCCGCCCAGGGCCACGTTCAGCGCCTGCATGCCCCGGCAGATGCCGAGCAGGGGCATGTCCGCGTCGAGTGCGGCGGCGATCAGGGCCAGCTCCCAGTGGTCGCGGACCGTCGCGGGGGCGCCCGTACGGGAGTCGCGCGCGGCCCCGTAGTGCACCGGGTCCAGGTCCGGGCCGCCCGCGACGACCAGGCCGTCCACCCGGCTCAGCACCTCCGCCGCCGATCCGGGTTCGTCCGGCGGGAGCAGCACGGCCGCGCCGCCCGCCGCCTGGACGAGTTCGTAGTACCCGGTCGGTACGAGGGATGTCGGGAGGTCCCACACGCCGTAGCGGGTGGAATCCTCGACGTAGGTGGTGATGCCGATGAGCGGCCTGGGCACGTTCGTTACCTCCAGCGAGGGCAGAGCAGGGCAGGAACAGGTTTTCAGTCGCGGGTCAGTTCCGCCTCGGCTTCCGCGAGAGCCGCGAACTCCTCTTCCGGGGCCGAGGCCACCAGGTGGTGCCGACTGTAGAGCGCGAAGTAGGCCAGGGCGACGGCGTACACGGCCAGGGCGATGAACGCCGCGTCCTTGTCCACCAGGAAGGTGGCGACCAGGGCCGACAGGGCGAGCAGGAAGGCCACCGACGAGGTCAGGATTCCGCCCGGGGTGCGGTACGGGCGCTCCAGGTCCGGCTCCCGGCGGCGCAGCACGATGTGCGAGAGGGCCATCAGGGCGTAGGAGATGGTGGCGCCGAACACCGCGATGTTGAGCATGCGGGCTCCGTCGCCGGTGGCCGCGGCGAGGGCGAAGCCGATCGCTCCGGGGATGATCAGCCCCAGGTACGGGGCCTTGCGCTTCGAGGTGAGCGAGAGGAAGCGGGGCAGGTAGCCGGCCCGGGAGAGGGCGAAGAGCTGGCGCGAGCCCGCGTAGATGAGGGAGAAGAAGGAGGCCACCAGGCCCGCCAGGCCCGCGTAGTTCACGAAGCGGCTCAGTGCGGTGGGGCCGCCGTCCCCTTCCAGGGCCACGACCAGCGGGTTGCCGGCGGCCTTGACGGCGTCGGCGCCCTGGGCGCCGGTCGCGGCGAAGAAGGTGATCAGGGCGAGCAGGGCGAGGATGCCCATGGAGATCGAGAGGGCCTTCGGCATGGAGCGGACCGGGTCCTTGGCTTCCTCGGCCGCCAGCGGTACGCCCTCCACGCCGAGGAAGAACCACATGCCGAAGGGGAATGCCGCCCAGATGCCCAGCACGCCCAGCGGCAGCCAGGAGTTGGAGCCGAAGGCGTTCGCGTCGACGGGGATGTCGTTCAGGCCGGAGGCGTCGAACTCGGTGAAGGCGCCCACGGCGAAGATCAGCAGCGCGGTGACGGCGATCGCGGTCACGACGAGGCTGAAGCGGAGCGCCTCGCCGACGCCCCAGAGGTGGACGCCGATGAAGATGACGAAGCAGCCGAGGTAGACCGGCCAGCTGGAGGTGAGTCCGAAGAGTCCGAGGGATTCGACGTAGTCGCCGATGAAGATGACGATCGCGGCCGGGGCCAGGATGTACTCGATGAGGATGGCGGTGCCGGTGAGGAAACCGCCCCACGGGCCGAGCGCCCGGCGGGCGAAGCCGTAGCCGCCGCCCGCGGTCGGCAGGATGGTGGACAGCTCGGCGAGCGAGAAGACCAGACAGGCGTACATCGCGCCCATGAGGACGGTGGCGATGGCGAGGCCGCCGAAACCGCCCTTGTCGAGGCCGACGTTCCAGCCGGAGAAGTCCCCGGAGACGACGTAGGCGACGCCGAGGCCGGTGAGGAGCAGCCAGCCGGCGCTGCCGCGGCGCAGGGTCCGGCGCGCGAGGTACTCGTCGGGGCTGTCCCCGCCGTCGGGGGACGTGGTGGGTGCGGGTACGGCGGCGAGCCGTGCCTCGATGTCGTCGGCCATCGTGCGCTCCTGCCTCAGGGCAATGGTTGTGGGGCGTACCTTTGCCTTAGAGGAGCGGAGTGCGCAAGACCTCTGCGTTAAACGGACGTTACGAAACCCTCTCGGAGTGCCCCCGGCGCCGCCCGGTGCGGCCCGGTGCCGCTCAGGTCAGGAAGCCCCGCAGCAGCGCCGCAGTGCCGCAGCAGTGCTCGCGCATGGTCTCCCGGGCCCCGGTCGCGTCGCCCTCCAGCACCGCCTCCACCAGCGTGCTGTGCTGCTGCTGGGAGTGCTCCAGGTTCCGTACGAGCAGCGGGATGCAGTCCAGCAGGTCGTTCACGGTGGCCCGCACGGCCGCGTACTGGGCCGTGAGGGTGGCGGAGCCGGCCAGTTCGCACAGGGTGAGGTGGAAGAGCGTGTCCTGGCGGCGGTAGTCGGCGAGCGGGGCGTCGTGGGTGGCGGCCAGCGCGCCGAGCAGCCGTTCGGCGCCCTCCTCGGACAGGCCCTGCGAGGCGCACAGTCCGGCCGCCCCCACCTCCAGGACCTCGCGGAACCGCAGGGCGTCCTCGATGTCCACCCCCGCGACGCGCCGGCGCAGTTCCTCCTCGGCGCCGCCGGCCGGGGTGTCGGGGCGGGGCAGCACGAACGTTCCGCCGTACCGCCCGCGCCGGGCCTCCACCAGCCCCTGGTCCTGCAGCACCTTGAGCACCTCGCGCAGGGTCACCCGGCTGATCCCCATCCGTTCCGCGAGCTCGCGCTCGGGCGGCAGCCGTTCGCCGCCCGGCACCAGACCCAGCCGGACCACCTGGAGGATCTGCTCCAGGGCCTCCTCGAAACCGTTGCCCGCCCGCACCTGACGCAGTACGGGATTCAGTCGCGCGATCGCGTCGCCCTCGCTCGCCGTGTCGGTCATCTCGGTTCCTCCCCTTCCCAAGCAATGGTTCTATTCAATACCTTAGGCCTCCTCGGCTCACCGAAGGAGAGATTCCAGTGGTAGACCGCAAGCCGCGGCTCGCGCCCGAGGAGCTCCGCTCCCTCGTCGCCAGTGGTGAGATCGACACAGTCGTCCTGGCCTTCCCCGACATGCAGGGGCGGCTCCAGGGCAAGCGGTTCGCCGCACAGTTCTTCCTCGACGAGGTCCTCGAGCACGGTACCGAGGGCTGCAACTACCTCCTCGCCGTCGATACCGACATGAACACCGTCGACGGCTATGAGATGTCCTCCTGGGACCGGGGCTACGGCGACTTCGCCATGCACCCCGACCTCGCCACCCTGCGCCGCATCCCGTGGAACCCCGGCAGCGCCTTCCTCCTCGCCGACCTCGCCTGGAACGACGGCTCGCCCGTCGTCGCCGCCCCCCGGCAGATCCTGCGCCGCCAGCTGGAGCGGCTCGCCGAGGCCGGGTACACCGCCATGGTCGGCACCGAGCTGGAGTTCATGGTCTTCCAGGACACCTACGAACAGGCCTGGGACGCGGGCTACCGCGGTCTGACCCCGGCGAACCAGTACAACATCGACTACTCCGTCCTCGGGACCGGCCGCATCGAACCCCTGCTGCGCCGGATCCGCAACGAGATGCAGGCCGCGGGCCTGATCGTCGAGTCGGCCAAGGGGGAGTGCAACCTCGGCCAGCACGAGATCGCCTTCCGCTACGACGAGGCGCTCACCACCTGCGACCAGCACTCCGTCTACAAGACGGGAGCCAAGGAGATCGCCTCCCAGGAAGGTGTCTCGCTCACCTTCATGGCCAAGTTCGACGAGCGCGAGGGCAACTCCTGTCACATCCACCTCTCACTGGCCGACGCCGACGGACGCAACGCGATGGCCGGGGACGGCCCAGGCGGAATGTCACCGGTGATGCGGCACTTCCTGGCCGGCCAGCTGGCCGCGCTGCGCGACTTCTCCCTTCTCTACGCCCCGAACATCAATTCGTACAAGCGTTTCCGGCCGGGATCCTTCGCGCCGACCGCCGTCGCCTGGGGCGTGGACAACCGGACCTGCGCTCTCCGGGTCGTCGGCCACGGCCGCTCCATGCGCTTCGAGAACCGCCTCCCCGGCGGCGACGTCAACCCCTACCTCGCCGTCGCCGGCCTGGTCGCGGCCGGGCTCTACGGCATCGAGCACCGCCTCGAACTGCCCGAGGCCTGCGCGGGCAACGCGTACACGGCCGACTTCGCGCACGTTCCCACCACCCTGCGCGAGGCCGCCGAACTCTGGGAGAACAGCGAGATCGCCAAGGCCGCGTTCGGCCCCGAAGTGGTCGCGCACTACCGGAACATGGCCCGCGTGGAACTCGACGCCTACGACTCCGCGGTGACCGACTGGGAGCTGCGCCGCTCCTTCGAACGCCTGTAGCCACCGCACGCCACCGAACGAAACTGTGAGGCACCACGTGTCCGATGTGCTGGAAGTGCTGAATCCGGCCACCGAGGAAACCGTCGCCATCGTCCCGGCCGCCACACGGGACGACGTCGACGCCGCCGTCGCCCGGGCCGCCACGGCCCAGCGCGCCTGGGCGGCGGCCGCCCCCGCCGACCGGGCGCGGCTGCTGCGCCGCTTCGCCGCGGTCGTCGACGGCCACATCGAGGAACTGGCCCGGCTGGAGGTCCGCGAAGCCGGCCACACCATCGGCAACGCCCGCTGGGAGGCCGGCAACGTACGCGACCTCCTCGACTTCGCCGCCGGGGGAGTGGAACGGCTCTCCGGCCGCCAGATCCCCGTCGCCGGCGGCATCGACGTCACCTTCCTCGAACCCCTCGGCGTCATCGGCGTGATCGCCCCGTGGAACTTCCCCATGCCGATCGCCGCCTGGGGCCTGGCCCCCGCCCTCGCCGCCGGCAACGCCGTCATCCTCAAGCCCGCCGAGACCACCCCGCTGACCGCCCTGCGCCTCGCCGAACTCGCACTCGAAGCCGGGATCCCCGAACACCTCTTCCAGGTGCTCCCCGGCCGCGGCGACACCGCCGGCGACGCGCTCGTCGAACACCCCGGCGTCGCGAAGATCGTCTTCACCGGGTCCACCCGCGTCGGCAAGCAGATCATGGCCAAGTGCGCCGACCGGGTGAAGCGCGTCACCCTCGAACTCGGCGGCAAGAGCCCCAACATCGTCTTCGCCGACGCCGACCTCGAAGCGGCGGCGGCCGCCGCCCCCATGGCCTTCCTCGACAACACCGGCCAGGACTGCTGCGCCCGCACGCGCATCCTCGTACAGCGCTCCGCCTACGACCGCTTCCTGGAGCTCGTCGCCCCCGGCATCGCGGCGGTGACCGTGGGCGACCCGCTCGACGAGAAGACGCAGATGGGCCCGCTGATCTCCCGGACCCAACTGGACCGCGTACGGTCCTTCGTCACCGACGACCTCACCGCGATCCGCGGCACCGCCCCCGAGGGCCCCGGCTTCTGGTACCCGCCCACCCTCGTCACGGACGTCGCCCCCACCGCGCCCGTGGCCGCCGAGGAGGTCTTCGGGCCGGTCGCCGTCGTCCTGCCCTTCGAGGACGAGGAGGACGCCGTACGCCTGGCCAACGCGACCGAGTACGGCCTCTCCGGCTCCCTCTGGACCCGCGACATCGGCCGCGCGCTGCGCGTCTCGCGCGCCGTCGCCGCCGGCAACCTGTCCGTCAACTCGCACAGCAGCGTCCGCTACTGGACCCCCTTCGGCGGCTACAAGCAGTCCGGACTCGGCCGCGAGCTCGGACCCGACGCCCTCACCGCTTTCACCGAGACCAAGAACGTCTTCATCAGCACGGAGGCCTGAACCACATGTCGAACGAAGAGATCATCTGCCGCCGCCTGGTCGGCCGTACCGCCGTCATCACCGGAGCCGGCAGCGGCATCGGCCTCGCCACCGCCCGCCGCCTGGCCTCCGAGGGCGCCAACATCGTGTGCGGCGACATCGACGAGACCGCGGGCAAGGCCGCGGCCGAAGAGGTCGGCGGCACCTTCGTCAAGGTCGACGTCACCAGCCCCGAGGAGGTCGAGGCCCTCTTCAAGACCGCCTTCGACACCTACGGCTCCGTCGACATCGCCTTCAACAACGCGGGCATCTCGCCCCCCGACGACGACTCCATCCTCACCACCGGCCTGGAGGCCTGGAAGCGCGTCCAGGACGTCAACCTCACCTCCGTCTACCTGTGCTGCAAGGCCGCCCTGCCCTACATGCAGCGCCAGGGCCGCGGCTCCATCATCAACACCGCCTCCTTCGTCGCCATCATGGGCGCCGCCACCTCCCAGATCTCCTACACCGCCTCCAAGGGCGGGGTCCTGGCCATGTCCCGCGAGCTCGGCGTGCAGTTCGCCCGCGAGGGCATCCGCGTCAACGCCCTGTGCCCCGGGCCCGTGAACACCCCGCTGCTGCAGGAGCTGTTCGCCAAGGACCCCGAGCGCGCCGCCCGCCGCCTCGTCCACATCCCGCTGGGCCGCTTCGCCGAGCCCACCGAGATCGCCGCCGCCGTCGCCTTCCTAGCCAGCGACGACTCCTCCTTCATCAACGCCACCGACTTCCTCGTCGACGGCGGGATCTCCGGCGCGTACGTGACCCCCCTGTAGGCCGCACCGCCCCCGCACTCCGGCCGGCCGGGCCCGCGAGGTGCCCGGCCGGTCCCTCCGGGCTGTCCCGATCCCCCGAAGGAGCAGCATGCACACAACCGTGCGGAGAACATGGGCGGCCCCCCTCGCCCTCGTGGCGGTCACCGGATCCGCCTTCCTGACGGCCCCGCCGGCCCAGGCGGCGCACACCCCCTGTCCCCGGGTCACCATCGGCTCCGGCTGGTACGGGGACAACCGGGCCCGCCTCCAGGAGCTCATCGACCACTACGGCAGCTGCCGCCCGCACCGGCCCGGCCGCGCCAAGCCCGTCGCCGTCTTCGACTGGGACAACACCGTCGTCAAGAACGACGTCGGCGACGCCACCATGTTCTGGCTCCTGCGCAACGGCCGGATCCGCCAGCCCGCCGCCGGGGACTGGTCCACCACCAGCCGCCACCTCACCCCCGCCGCCACGAAGGCCCTGGCCGACGCCTGCGCGGACCTCGCCCGCCCCGGCGCGCCCCTGCCCACCGGAACCCCCGCGGGTGCGGCCTGCGCCGACGAGATCAACGCCGTCTACGGCACCGCCGCGACCCGCACCGGAGCCCCCGCCTTCGCCGGCTGGGACCGCCGCACGACCGAACCCTCGTACGCCTGGCTCCCCCAGCTGATGCAGGGCTGGACCGCCCGCGAGATCCGCGGCTTCGCCGCCGCGGCCCGCACCGAGAACCTCGCCGCGCCCGTCGGCGCCACGCAGCGGGTCGGCACCACGACCACCGCCACCGGCTGGGTCCGCTACTACGACCAGCAGACAGACCTGATCAAGGGCCTCCGGAAGGCCGGCTTCGACGTGTGGATCAGCTCCGCCTCCCCGCAGCCCGTGGTCGAGGTCTGGGCCCGGAGCGCCGGCATCGGGGCCGACCACGTCATAGGCATCCGCAACACCACCACGAACGGCGGCAGGTTCACCGCCCACCTCCAGGGCTGCGGAACCACCGAGGACGGCGCCGACACGATGATCACCTACATCGACGGCAAGCGCTGCTGGATCAACAAAGAGGTCTTCGGCGTACGCGGCGCGGCCGCCGAGCAGGTACAGCCCGCCGCCCGCCGCCAGGTGTTCGCGGCAGGCGACTCCGACACCGACATCTCCTTCCTGCGCGACGCCACCGCCCTACGGCTCGTCGTGAACCGCAACAAGAACGAACTGATGTGCCGGGCGTACGACAACGGCGACGGCCGCTGGATCGTCAACCCCATGTTCATCGAGCCCAAGAAGCGCAGGACCGACCCCTACCCGTGCGCGACGACCGGCTACGTCGACCACGACGGCACCAAGGCACCGGTCCTGCGGGCCGACGGGAGCGTCGTCCCCGACCAGGCCGACTCCGTGTACTAGGGGGTATCGGCCCTAGAGAAAGGTGCGACCCTCGCCGCGGTAGGTCGGGACGCTGTCGGTGACCCGATCGCCCTCGATCAGGTGCAGGGTGTCGAACCGCTCGCACAGTTCGCCCGCCTTCGCGTGCCGGAACCAGACCCGGTCGCCGATCAGCAGATCGTCGGCCGGGCTCCCCAGCAGCGGGGTCTGCACCTCGCCCGCGCCCTCCTGGGGGTCGTAGCGGAGCCCCTGGGGCAGGTACGGAACCGGCAGCCGGTCCGCCCCGGCCGCGCCGGAGGCCGGATAGCCGCCCCCGAGCACCGTCACCACCCCCACCCCGGGCCTGCGCACCACGGGCTGGGCGAACAGGGCCGCCGGACGCCCGCTGAACGACGTGTAGTTGTCGAACAGCCGGGGCACGTACAGGCCGGACCCCGCCGCGATCTCGGTCACCGCGTCCTCGGCGGCCGTCTGCTGCACACTGCCGGTCCCGCCGCCGTTGACGAACTCCAGATCCGGTACGACGGCCCGCACGGCCCGCACCACCTCGGCGCGGCGCGCGGCCAGCTCCTTGCGGGCGGCGCCCTGCATCAGCCGGATCGTCCGCGACCGCAGCGGGCGACCCGCCAGCGAGTCCCCGACCCCGGCGACGTGCCCCTCGTACGCCATCAGCCCCACGACGCGGAACCCGGGCCGGGCGGCCACCGCCCGGGCCAGCCCGGCCAGTTGCTCGGGCTCGCGCAGCGGGGACCGGCGGGCCCCGATCCGTACCCGGCCGCCGAACAGCCGCAGGGCCGTGTCCAGCTCCAGGCAGACCCGGATCTCCTCGGCGCCGCCGTCCCGGGCGGCGTCGATCAGGTCCAGCTGCGCGGGATCGTCCACCAGCACCGTGACCGCGCCGGCCAGCTTGGCGTCGTTCGCCAGCTCGCCGAAGCCGGCCCGGTCGGCGGACGGATAGGCGAGGAGGACGTCCTCGAACCCGGAGCGGGCCAGCCAGAGCGACTCGGCGAGAGTGAACGACATGATCCCGGCGAACCCGGGGCGGGCGAGGACCCGTTCGAGCAGCGCCCGGCACCGAACCGACTTGCTCGCGACCCGGACCGGCTTGCCGGCGGCGCGGCGGACCAGATCGTCGGCGTTGGCGTCGAAGGCGTCGAGATCCACGACGGCCAGCGGCGCGTCCAGGTGCGCGGTCGCCCGGTCGTACCGGGCGCGGTCGGCGGCGGGGGAGTTCATGGGCGGCAGCTTGCCAGAGGTCTCTACCGGTGGGTAGAGGTCGCCCACCCGCCCCTTCCCTCAGGGGGCTGGGGGTGGTGCGGCCGGCTGTGCCGGTGCGGCTCAAGGATCGGGGCTCCGCCCCGGACCCCGCGCCTCACACGCCGGCGGGGCCGGACCGGCTCCGGCGAGGCCGGATCGGCCCCCGGCGGGGCTGGGGAGTCGTGCGGGCACCCGTGGGTGCCGGGCGGCGGCGACGCCGTAGAGTACGGGCAGGCAGCCGTACGGAACGGGGGGCGGAGCCGCCGGATGACCACGACGACACCGCGGACCGAGATCCTGGGTGAGCCCGAACAGACCCCCCGGCCCCCGCACGCGCAAGCGCCCCCGCGCCACCCCGCCCGACTCGTCGCCGCCACGCTCTGCGTCCTCCTCGGCAGCGGCCTCGTCGGCGGGGCCGCCCTCACCACCTGGGCCGAACACCGCGCCGCGAGCCGCCCCCTGCCCGCCGACGCCGCCTACCGCAAGGCCGGATCGCTGTGGCGCGCCGCCCCCGTCGACAGCCTGTTCCCGCCCGTCCTGACCGGCCCCTCCGCCGGCCCCGGCGGCTCCGACCGTACGTGGACCCGGACCGCGCTCGCCCCCGACGCCGACTGCCCGGCGGCCCTCGCCGCCGACTGGCAGGCCCTGCTGGCCGCCACCGGCTGCACCCGCGTGCTGCGCGCCACCTACACCGACGCCACCCGCAGTTCCCTGATCACCGTCGGCATGGTCTTCACCCCCGCGGACGCCCCCGCCATGACCGCCCTCAAGGGCCGGATCCCCGCCCCGCCCGCGTACGGGTTCACCGACGCCCAGCGCGCCGCCTGGGCCACCTCCGTACCCGCCGAGGCACCCGTCATCGTCTACGCCGTCTCCGCCTTCGCCGACGGCCGGCCCCTGGACGCACCCCGCCCCGCCGAGGACCTGATGAAGAAGGACGCCACGGGAGCCGCCGCCCAGGCCGGCCTCGGCCACGAGGCCCGGGCGCTCGCCGACCGCGTCGGCCGGGGCCTGACCGGCCTCGCCGCACCACCCGCCACACCCACAGCACACGCCGCACCCACCCCGGAGCCCGCCCGATGATCCGCCGGGCCTCCGGGCAGGCGGCCACCGCCCTGCTCGCCGCCACCCTCCTCGTGTCCGCCACCGCGTCCCCCGCCGCCGCCGACAACATCCGCGACCGCCAGTGGGGCCTGCTCGCCCTGCGCGCCGAGGAGGCCTGGGGGACCACCCGGGGCGACGGCGTGACCGTCGCCGTCCTCGACACCGGCGTCGACGAATCCCATCCCGACCTCTCCGGCCAGGTCCTCGCCGGTACCGACCTCATCGGCATGGGCGCCGGTCCCGGCGACCGCGCCTGGGCCCGCCACGGGACCGCCATGGCGAGCATCATCGCCGGACACGGCCACGGCCCCAGCCGTGGCCAGGGTGTCCTCGGTGTCGCGCCGCAGGCCCGGATCCTGCCCGTCCGGGTGATCCTCGAAGAGGGCGACCCGGGCCGCGCCAAGGCCCGCGACAGCAAGGGCGGGGCCCTCGCCGACGGCATCCGCTGGGCCGCGGACCACGGGGCCGACGTGATCAACCTGTCCCTCGGCGACGACAGCGACTCCGCCCACCACGAGGCGGGCGAGGACGAGGCCGTCCAGTACGCCCTCGCCAAGGGGGTGGTCGTCGTGGCCTCCGCGGGCAACGGCGGTGAGGCGGGCGACCGCGTCTCCTACCCGGCCGCCTACCCGGGGGTCATCGCCGTCACCGCCGTCGACCGCCGCGGCAGGAAGGCCAAGTTCTCCACCCGCAACTGGTACGCCACCGTCAGCGCACCCGGCGTCGACGTCGTCATCGCCGACCCCGACCGCTCGTACTACGAGGGCTGGGGCACCAGCGCCGCGGCGGCCTTCGTCTCCGGCGCCGTGGCCCTCGTCCTGGCCGCCCACCCGGACCTGACCCCGGCCCAGGTGAAGAAGCTGCTGGAGACGACCGCCTCCGACTCCCCGGCCGGCGGCCGTGACGACGCCCGGGGCCACGGGCTGGTCGATCCCGTCGCCGCCCTCCAGGCCGCCGACGACATCCGCCCGGAGGGTTCCGCGCCCGCGCCCGCCGCGGCCGGGAGCACGTACTTCGGCCCCGGCCCCGAACCGGTCCGCCCGCCCGAGCGGGGCGCCCGGCTGGGGGCGCCGGCGGCGGCGGTCGCCGGGGCGGTGCTGCTCGTCCTGGCCGCCGTACTGGCACGGCGCCCGCGGCGGGGCGGCCGGGGCCGCGGCGAGGACCCGTACCCGGCACAGTAGGGTCGGGTAACTGTGGCGAACATGGCGAACAAGAACATTCCCGACCCGGGCTTCTCCGACGACGACGGCTCCGCGGATCCCCGGCTGACCGCGGCCCTGGCCGCCTGGTCCGAGGACCGGGCGAAGGAGCCGGAGGTGCTGGCCGCGCTCAAGGGCGCCCGCCTGCTGGTCCCGGTGGTCGCCGTCCTCGGCGAGGTGGAGACCGACCCGGAGACGGGCCTCAAGCGCGAGAAGACCAGCGACATGGCCGTCCCGACCCTGCGGGCGGGCGACCGGCGGGCCCTGCCCGCCTTCACCTCGATCGCCTCGCTCGCGCTCTGGGACCCCGCGGCCCGGCCGGTGGCCGTCCCGCTGCACCAGGCACTGGCGGCCGCCGCGCACGAGAAGGCCGACACCGTGGTCCTGGACCTGGCCGGCCCCGTCACCTACCAGCTGACCGGCTCCGCGCTGCTCGCGCTCGCCGAGGGCCGCACCGACGCGGGTCCGCTGGCCGACCCCGCCGTACGGGAGGCCGTACGGGCCGCCGTGTCCGCCGAGCCGGCCGTCCTGCGCGCCCACCTCGGGCGGGGCGGCGCCGACTCCGACGGCACCCTGGCGATCGTGCTGGCCGAGGGCGCGCAGGCGTCGGCCGCGGCCCGGCGCGTGGCCGAGGCACTGGCGGCGGACACCACGCTGCGGGCCCGGCTGGTCCGCGGCCTGGACCTGGCGCTGCTGCCGTCGGACGCCCCGGCGCCGCCCGGCGAGCCGCTGTTCAGCCGCTGACCGAGAGGAGCGCCCGCGGGGGACCGGACGGCCCTGCGTGCGGCCCCCGGACATGACGACGGCCGGTGCGCTCCGCGGGGAGCGCACCGGCCGCTGTCACGGGACGGTCGGGTCGGGTCGGCTCAGCCGAAGACGGGCCCCGTGAACTTCTCGCCCGGACCCTGGCCCGGCTCGTCCGGCACGATCGAGGCCTCGCGGAAGGCCAGCTGGAGCGACTTCAGACCGTCGCGCAGCGGGGCCGCGTGGAAGGAGCTGATCTCGGTGGCGCTCGCGGTGACCAGGCCGGCCAGGGCCGTGATCAGCTTGCGGGCCTCGTCGAGGTCCTTGTGCTCGGAGTCCGGCTTGTCCAGGCCCAGGTTGACCGCCGCGGCGCTCAGCAGGTGCACGGCCACCGTGGTGATCACCTCGACGGCGGGCACGTCCGCGATGTCGCGGGTCATGGTGTCGTAGTCGGGGGCGCCGTCGGCAGTGGGTTCGGTGGGGGGTGTCGCGTCAGTCATGCGCCCCACGATATGCCGTGCGGCGGGCTTGCGGCGCGGGTGCTAGTATGTACTTCGACCGGCCGGACACTTCTGTGCCCGGCCCACAAGTGGAGGCTCCGTTCTCCCACCTGACTGCCCTCCGGGGCGGCGGGTCACCCGGTCAGGCGGCATCCATCGTTCCGTACGGACGATGGAAAGCTGCCCGAGTTTACGCCCCGCGGTATGCACGCGGCGGTGTTCCGGTTGTTTTGGAGCCCCTGCCTGTGCCCGGCGGGGCTTTTTGCATTCTCCCGCTGCGGTCGGTCTGACGGAAATACACGTCAGCGGCTGTCTGCCAGGCAGCCGTGTGGTGCTACCGAGGAGGATCCATCAGCACCGAGCCCCGCATCAACGACCGGATTCGCGTTCCCGAGGTACGGCTTGTCGGTCCCAGCGGCGAGCAGGTCGGCATCGTGCCGCTTGCCAAGGCGCTTGAGCTCGCGCAGGAGTACGACCTCGACCTGGTCGAGGTCGCGGCGTCCGCACGCCCGCCGGTCTGCAAGCTCATGGACTACGGCAAGTTCAAGTACGAGTCGGCCATGAAGGCCCGTGAGGCGCGCAAGAACCAGGCGCACACGGTCATCAAGGAAATGAAGCTCCGGCCGAAGATCGACCCGCACGACTATGACACCAAGAAGGGTCACGTCGTTCGGTTCCTCAAGCAGGGCGACAAGGTCAAGATCACGATCATGTTCCGTGGTCGCGAGCAGTCCCGGCCGGAACTCGGCTACCGACTGCTGCAGCGTCTCGCTTCGGACGTCGAGGACCTCGGGTTCATCGAGTCGAACCCGAAGCAGGACGGCCGAAACATGATCATGGTCCTCGGTCCGCACAAGAAGAAGACCGAGGCGATGGCCGAAGCCCGCGAGGCGCAGGCCGCCCGCAAGGCGGAGCGCCAGGGTGTCGCCCACACCGATGACGAGGCTCCTTCCGAGGACGCCGCCGTCGAGGTCGATGACACCACCGAGGTCGCCTCTGTCGAGGCCACCGAGGCCGCTGCCGAAGAGGCGCCGGCCGACGAGGCGAACGCCGAGGCCTGATTCCGAGGCAGCCCGTCTCGGATCACCGAAACAAGCATGACGCTCCCGTCAGTCCGGTCCCGCATCGGACCGGTGGGAGCGCCACCGACGAGGAGATAACGGCGCCATGCCGAAGAACAAGACGCACAGCGGTACCAAGAAGCGCTTCAAGGTCACCGGCTCCGGCAAGGTGCTCCGTGAGCGCGCCGGCAAGCGCCACCTGCTCGAGCACAAGTCGTCCCGTGTCACCCGCCGCCTCACCGGTAACGCGGAGATGGCTCCCGGCGACGCCGCGAAGATCAAGAAGCTTCTCGGCATCTGACGTTCTCCGCTCCCGCCAGGGAGCGGACGTCGGACCGGGACCCCATCGAATTCGGGCCGTGTGAAGACACCCACGGCCCCGCTACAAGGAGTTAACAAGTGGCACGCGTCAAGCGGGCAGTAAACGCCCACAAGAAGCGCCGGGCGATCCTCGAGGCGGCCTCCGGCTACCGCGGTCAGCGTTCGCGCCTGTACCGCAAGGCCAAGGAGCAGGTCACCCACTCGCTGGTCTACAACTTCAACGACCGCAAGAAGCGCAAGGGCGACTTCCGTCAGCTGTGGATCCAGCGCATCAACGCCGCTGCCCGCCAGAACGGCATGACGTACAACCGCCTCATCCAGGGTCTGAAGGCCGCCAACATCGAGGTGGACCGCAAGATCCTCGCGGAGCTGGCCGTCAACGACGCCAACGCGTTCGCCGCGCTCGTCGAGGTCGCGCAGAAGGCGCTTCCGGCCGATGTGAACGCCCCCAAGGCCGCTGCCTAAGGGCTAGCCGGCCCAGCTCACCCAGGGCCGGCCCCCACGGACCCGCAGGCATTCGCCTGCGGGTCCGTGTGCTTTCCCGCCCGCACCGCCCGTACCGCCCGCACCACCCCGCTCCGCCCTGCCCCGTCCCGCCCGGAACCCCGAGAGAGAACCGCACACACCATGGGTCACCCCGACGAGCTGATCTCCCCCCGATCCCCGCGGGTGGCCGCCGCCAGGCGACTGGCGCGGCGCAACTTCCGCACCAAGGAGCGCCGCTTCATCGCCGAGGGGCCGCAGGCCGTCCGCGAGGCCGTCGAGCACCGCGGTCCCACGGGCGCGTCGACCCTGATCGAGCTGTTCGCCACCGTCGAGGCCGCCGAGCGCTACTCCGGGATCATCGAGGCCGCCCTGGACGCGGGCGCCCGTGTGCACTACGCCTCCGACGAGGTGCTCGCCGAGGTCTCCCAGACGGTCACCCCGCAGGGCCTGGTCGGCGTCTGCCACTTCCTGGACTCCCCGTTCGAGGAGATCCTGAGGGCCCGGCCGAAGCTCGTCGCCGTCCTCGCGCACGTCCGCGACCCCGGCAACGCCGGTACGGTGCTGCGCTGCGCCGACGCCGCCGGCGCCGACGCGGTGGTGCTGACCGACGCCTCGGTGGACCTCTACAACCCCAAGTCGGTACGGGCCTCCGTCGGCTCCCTCTTCCACCTCCCGGTCGCCGTCGGCGTTCCGGTCGAGCAGGCCGTCGAGGGGCTCCGGGCGGCGGGCGTACGGATCCTGGCGGCCGACGGCGCGGGCGAGGACGACCTCGACGCCGAGCTGGACGCGGGCACCATGGGCGGGCCCTCCGCCTGGGTCTTCGGCAATGAGGCCTGGGGCCTGCCGGAGGAGACCAGGGCCCTGGCGGACGCCGTCGTACGGGTCCCGATCCACGGAAAGGCCGAGAGCCTGAACCTCGCGACGGCCGCCGCCGTGTGCCTCTACGCGTCCGCGCGTGCACAGCGGGCGCCCGGAGGGTGCCGCTCTGTGACCCCCAGCTAGTAATGTGGCGGCCCGGGGGGCCCACTGCGCTACTCGGAGATGTGGGGTACGGGGACATGACCGTCGGTACGAACAGCTTGCCGGGAACCGACACGACGGCCGGTCCGTCGGCGCCGGGCTCCCCCTGCGCCCGCACGGGCGGGCCCGCGGATGACGCCGTGCCCCCCGCCCGGGCCTCCGAAGCGCTGCGCGGCGTACCGCCGCAGGGCGCGCCCCGCGGGGCGGTCCTGGGCGGCGGTGCCCCCGGTGAGGGGTTCAGCTTCGGGATCGACCCCGACTGCCTGCCCGACGGGCTCGTCGTCGCCGACGCCACCGGGCACGTGATCTGCTTCAACCGGGCCGCGGCCCGGATGACCGCGACCGACCCCGCCCAGGCGCTCGGCACGCGCATCGAGCGGGCGCTCCCGCTGGAGGACCTCGAAGGGCGCCGCTGGTGGGCGCTGACCGACCCGTACGGGGGCCTCGCCACCCGCCGCGGACAGCCCGAGCGGAACCTGCTGCTCCCCGGCGGCCGCGAGGTGCTGGTCTCCGCCAGCTACATCCGTACGCACCCCACCGGCCCGCTGCGCCGCCTCGTGGTCACCCTCCGCGGTACCGAGGCCCGCCGGCGCACCGAGCGCAGCCACGCCGAGCTCATCGCCACCGTCGCCCACGAGCTCCGCTCCCCCCTGACCTCGGTCAAGGGGTTCACGGCCACCCTGCTCGCCAAGTGGGAACGGTTCACCGACGACCAGAAGCGGCTGATGCTGGAGACGGTCGACGCCGACGCCAACCGCGTCACCCGCCTCATCGCCGAACTCCTCGACATCTCGCGCATCGACTCCGGCCGTCTGGAGGTCCGCCGCCAGCCGGTGGACATCGCCACCGCCGTCGGCCGCCACGTGCAGGCGCTCACCGCCAACGGGCAGGACCCCGAGCGGTTCCTCCTGAGCGTCAGCCGCCCGCTCCCCGATCTGTGGGCCGATCCGGACAAGATCGACCAGATCCTCGGCAACCTCCTGGAAAATGCGGTGCGCCACGGAGAGGGAACGGTCACCATCGGGGTGTCGCCGCATGAGAAGGGAACCGCCGTCACCGTGACCGACGAAGGCCCCGGGATCCCCGAGGAGTCGATGGGCCGCGTCTTCACCCGCTTCTGGCGGGGGAGCAAGCGCGGCGGCACCGGCCTGGGCCTGTACATCGTCAAGGGCATCGTGGAGGCCCACGGCGGGACCATCACGGTCGGCCGCGGCCCCGGCGGCGGCGCCGAGTTCCGATTTATCCTGCCCGTGAGCGCCCCCGCGTACCTCACGCAGTAGTCCTGCGGAGCGTCCCGGCAGGCGGCCCACGGGCTCCTTCACCCCCAGCGGCCTTTAGACTCGTCCTTTGGCACCCTTGTGTCTCTGTGTCGATCGTTCTGATCGTGCCGTACGGGGACCCACCAGCCAGCCATCGGAAGTACGGGAAGAGATGTCGGCACCGAACAAGTCGTACGACCCTGTCGAGGTCGAGGCACTGAAACCGGAAGAGATCGAGCGCATGCGGGACGAGGCGCTCGCCGCCTTCGCGTCCGCCGGCGACCTCGACGCGCTGCGTGAGGCGAAGACCGCGCACATGGGCGACCGCTCGCCCCTGGCGCTCGCCAACCGCGAGATCGGCGCGCTGCCCCCGCAGGCCAAGGCCGAGGCGGGCAAGCGCGTGGGACAGGCCCGCGGCGCCGTGAACAAGGCCTTCGGGGCCCGCACGGTCGCGCTCGAGGCCGAGCGCGACGAGCGGGTGCTGGTCGAGGAGGCCGTGGACGTCACGCTGCCCTACGACCGCGTCCCCGCCGGCGCCCGGCACCCCCTGACCACGCTGATGGACCGCATCGCGGACATCTTCACGGCCATGGGGTACGAGGTCGCCGAGGGGCCGGAGGTGGAGGCCGAGTGGTTCAACTTCGACGCCCTCAACTTCACGCCCGACCACCCGGCGCGCCAGATGCAGGACACCTTCTTCGTCCAGGGGCCCGAGGGCACCCAGGGCGACGAGTCGGGCGTCGTGCTGCGCACCCACACCTCCCCGGTGCAGGCGCGCTCGCTGCTGGAGCGCAAGCCCCCCGTCTACATCGTCTGCCCGGGCCGCGTGTACCGCACCGACGAGCTCGACGCGACGCACACCCCGGTCTTCCACCAGGTCGAGCTGCTCGCCGTGGACGAGGGCCTGACCATGGCGGACCTCAAGGGCACCATGGACCACATGGTCCAGGAGCTCTTCGGCGAGGGCACCACCACGCGTCTGCGCCCGCACTTCTTCCCCTTCACCGAGCCGTCCGCCGAGATGGACATGCAGTGCTACGTGTGCCGCGGCGAGTCGGTGGGCAACCCCGACCGCCCGTGCCGTACCTGCTCCAGCGAGGGCTGGATCGAGCTCGGCGGCTGCGGCATGGTCAACCCCAAGGTGCTCGTCGCCTGCGGTGTGGACCCCGAGAAGTACAGCGGATTCGCCTTCGGGTTCGGCATCGAACGGATGCTGATGTTCCGCCACAACGTCGAAGACATGCGAGACATGGTCGAGGGTGACGTTCGCTTCACCCGGCCGTTCGGGAGTGAGATCTGATGCGCGTCCCGCTTTCCTGGCTGCGGGAGTACGTCGATCTCCCCGCGGGTGAAACCGGCCGTGACGTGGCGGCCAAGCTGGTCGACGCCGGCCTTGAGGTCGAGACCGTCGAGCAGCTCGGCGGCGGCCTCAAGGGCCCGCTCGTCGTCGGTCAGGTGCTGACCATCGAGGAGCTGGAGGGCTTCCGCAAGCCGATCCGCTTCTGCACGGTCGACGTCGGTCAGGCCAACGGCACCGGTGAGCCGCAGGAGATCGTCTGCGGTGCCCGGAACTTCGCCGTCGGCGACAAGGTCGTCGTGGTGCTGCCGGGCGCGGTGCTGCCCGGTGACTTCGCGATCGCCTCGCGCAAGACCTACGGCCGCACCTCGCACGGCATGATCTGCTCCGGCGACGAGCTGGGCATGGGCGACGACGGCACGCACGGCATCATCGTGCTGCCGCCCGAGCACGAGGTCGGCAGCGACGCGATCGAGCTGCTCCAGCTCGTCGACGAGGTCCTCGACATCGACATCACCCCGGACCGCGGCTACTGCATGTCCATGCGCGGTGTCGCCCGCGAGGCGGCCACCGCCTACGGCCTGCCGCTGCGCGACCCGGCGCTGCTCGACGTGCCCGCGCCGAACTCGTACGGCTACCCGGTCAAGGTCGACGACCCGGTCGGCTGCGACCGCTTCACCGCCCGCACGGTGACCGGGCTCGACCCCGACGCGCGCTCCCCGATCTGGCTGACCCGCCGCCTGCAGAAGGCGGGCATGCGCCCGATCTCGCTCGCCGTGGACATCACCAACTACGTGATGCTGGAGCTCGGCCAGCCGCTGCACGCCTACGACCGCTCCAGCGTCGAGGGCACCATCGGGGTCCGCCGCGCGGAGCAGGGCGAGAAGTTCACCACCCTCGACGGGGTCAAGCGCACGCTCGACGCCGAGGACCTGGTGATCACTGACAACAGCGGGCCGATCGGTCTCGCCGGTGTCATGGGCGGCGCCAACACCGAGATCGCCGACTCCGTCACCGACGCCGAAACCGGCCAGGTCACGGGGACCACGGACGTCGTCATCGAGGCCGCGCACTTCGACTCCGTGTCGATCTCGCGCACCGCCCGCCGCCTCAAGCTGTCCTCCGAGGCCTCCAAGCGCTTCGAGCGGGGCGTCGACCCGCAGGCCGCGGCCGCGGCCGCGCAGCGGACCGTCGACCTGCTCGTGCTCCTCGCGGGCGGCACCGCCGAAGCGGGCGTCACCGAGGTCCTCGCCCCGGGCGCGCCCCGTACCATCGCCATGCCCGCGGACCACCCGGACCGGGTGGCGGGCATGGAGTACGGCCGCGAGACCGTCGTACGCCGCCTCCAGGAGATCGGCTGCGACGTCTACGGCCAGGACGAGCTCGTCGTCACCGTCCCGTCGTGGCGGCCCGACCTCGCCGCGCCCAACGACCTCGCCGAAGAGGTCATCCGGCTGGAGGGCTACGGGAACCTCCCGTCGACCCTCCCGCAGGTGCCCTCCGGCCGCGGCCTGACCGCCCGGCAGCAGCTGCACCGCCGGGTCGGCCGCGCGCTGGCCGGCGCGGGCTACGTCGAGGCGCTCAGCTACCCCTTCATCGGCGAGGGCGTCTTCGACCAGCTCCAGCTCCCGGCGCACGACGTGGCCCGCCAGGTCGTCAAGCTGGTCAACCCGATCTCCGACGAGGAGCCGGCGCTGCGCACCACGCTGCTGCCGGGTCTGCTCGGCGCGCTGCGCCGCAACGACAGCCGGGGCAGCCACGACCTCGCGCTCTTCGAGACCGGCTCGGTCTTCCGGGCCGCCGCACAGCCGGGTGTCGCCGTACGGCTGCCCGTCGACCGGCGTCCCACGGACGAGGAGATCGCCACCCTGAACGCGGCGCTGCCCGCGCAGCCGCGGTACGCCGCGGTCGTGCTGGCCGGCGCGCGCGAGCAGGCCGGCTGGTGGGGCAAGGGCCGTCCGGCCGACTGGGCGGACGCGGTCCAGGCCGCCCGCGCGCTGGCCGTCGAGGCCGGCACCGAGCTGGTGGTCCGCCAGGGCCAGTACGGCCCCTGGCACCCGGGCCGCTGCGCCGAGCTGGTCGTCACCCTCGGCGGGGTCGAGCAGGTCATCGGCCACGCCGGTGAGCTGCACCCGCGCGTGGTCAAGGCGATGGGCCTGCCGGCCCGCACCAGCGCGATGGAGATCGACCTGGACCGTCTCGCGGCGGCCGGCGGCGAGGCCCTCCAGGCGCCGCGGATCTCCTCCTTCCCGGTGGCGACCCAGGACGTGGCGCTGATCGTCGACGCGTCGGTCCCGGCGTCCTCGGTGGAGGCCGCGCTGCGCAAGGGCGCGGGTGAACTCCTCGAATCGCTGCGGCTGTTCGACGTGTTCACCGGTGAGCAGGTCGGCGAGGGCAAGAAGTCCCTGGCCTACGCGCTGCGCTTCCGCGCGGCCGACCGGACGCTGACCGCCGAGGAGTCCACGGCCGCGCGCGACGCGGCGGTGGCCCTGGCGGGCGAGCGGACCGGGGCGGTGCTCCGGGGCGCGTAGCCGCTTCGTACCCGGCTGAGGGGCACGTCCGGACCACCGGACGTGCCCCTCACTCGTTCGGGTGAGAACTCCGGTGGCCCGTGTCCGGGGTGCCGGTCGGTCGACACAATCGATCCGGCCGGAGGGGAGTCCTACGGATGATCACGCGTGGGGAGATGCCCCTGGTGCGCCGGGTGTGCGTCCTGGCCTGGGCCGGCGCCGCGGTGTCCTGGGAGCTGTCCACGCCGGGGCGGCTGGTCCCGAGCCTGGCCACCTGCGCGGCCTTCCTGCTGCTGGCCACCGGGTGCGCGCTGCACATCCGGCGCGGGCTGCTGGGCGAGCTGCGCCGTTCGCAGGAGATCGCGGGCGCCGCGCAGCGGGCGCTGCTGCGACCGCTGCCCGGGCGGATCGGCGGGCTGACGGCGGCCGCGGCACAGCTCTCGGCGAGCCGGGGTGCGGCGGTGGGCGGGGACCTGTACGAGGCCGTGCCGACGGCGTACGGGATCCGGGTGGTGATCGGGGACGTACGGGGCCATGGGCTGCCCGCGCTGGGCGCGGCCGCCGCCGTGCTCGGTGCCTTCCGCGAGGGGGCGTACGACGAACCGTCGCTGGCCGGAGTGCTGCGGCGGATGGAACGGGCGCTGGGCCGCCATGTCCGGGACCGGGCCGAGTCGGAGCCCGCGGCGGCGGAGGAGTTCGTGACGGTCCTGCTCCTGCAGATCGCCGGGGACGGCACCCTGCTGGCGCTGAACTGCGGCCATCCCCGGCCCTACCTGCTTCGTTCGGCCCCGGTTCCGGAACACTGCGCCGCGCGCAGCCGGGGCGCCGCCCCGGACCCCGCGCCTCGAACGCCGGCGGGGCTGAATTCTTCAGCCCGTCCGGCGTTCGAGGGCCGTGTCCAGGCGGCCCCCGGTTCCACGCAGGTACTGCCGCTGGCCGGGGGCGAGACCTTGCCGCCGCTCGGGGTGGTGCCCGTACCCGCGGACGTGTGGCCGCACGACTGCGGGGAACTCCGGCCCGGGGAGACGCTGTTCCTGTACACCGACGGGGCCGAGGACGCCCGCGACCGGGCCGGCCGGTTCTTCGATCTGGCGGGCGTCCTCGCAGAGGAGGCGGCGGCCACGCCCACGCGGCTGGTGGCGGGCGTGCACGCCGCTCTGCTCCGGCACACCGGCGGGCGGCTCACCGACGACATCGCCCTGCTGGTGCTCCGCGACGACCGGTCCTGACCGCCGGCCCCGGACACGCGCGCCGGGCCCGGTGGATGAGCCCGGCGCGCGCTCTCGGCCCGGCCCCTGCCGGGGCGCGGCGACCAACCGGGCGCCGGCGGGGCCGGAACGCGCCGCCCGCCTGCCATGGAGTGTCGGGCAGACAGCAGTACGGGCGGCGCGGTGACGGGTCGTCGCACTGTACGAGGGGGAGCCGACGACCCGAGCTACCTCTTGGCGAGGCTCTTCAGTGAAGCGCCTCGACGGGTCCGTGCGGCAGAGTGCGCATCGCATTTATGCGCGTACACGGTTCACACCCCGTGTGAACCGCGCACCCATTAGCCTGAGACCGACGAGCCCTTGGAGCGGCCCATGCAGCCCAATGTCCTGCTCGACGCCCTCCTCGCCGAGGCGGGCATGTCCCACGCCGGACTCGCCGCGTACGTGAACCAGGCAGGCCGCACCCGCGGTCTCGCCCTGCGCTACGAACACACCGCCGTGGCACGGTGGTTGAAGGGTCAGCGGCCCCGGGGCCAGGTCCCCGACCTGATCTGCGAGGTGCTCGGAGGGCGGCTGCGGCGTCCCCTCGGGCTGGACGACATCGGGCTCGGGGCGGCCGACCGGCCCGTTCCGCTGCACGCCTCGCCGCTCAGCGGGTTCGTGGACCGGGCCGCCGCCCTGTGGCGTGCGGACGTCCAGGCCCGGCCCCAGTTGCTGGCCGCCGAGGCGGTCACCGGGACGCCCGCCGTCATCCCGGTGTGGGAATGGGAGAATCCGCCCGAGGACGCCGACGTGTCCCGCGAGGGCCCGCATCCGATCGGCCCCGAGCACATCGAGATCCTCAAGTCCGCCCGCGCCCACTACGAGCTGATGTACCGCCGGGCCGGCGGTCTCGCCACGCGGGACCGGATCGTCCGCTTCCTGGGCAGTGAGACCGCGCCCATGCTGCGCGGGAGCTACCCCGACGACCTCGGCCGCCGGCTGCACCGGGCCACGGGGTCCCTGGTGGCGGTGGCGGGGATCTGCGCCTACGACTCGGACGCCCACGGCCTGGCCCAGCGCTACTTCCACCAGGCCCTGCGCCTGGCCAAGGCGAGCGGGGACCGGGGGCTCGGGGCGTACGTCATCGCGCTGATCGTCAACCAGTCCCTGCACCTGCGGGAGTACCGACAGGCCGTGGCCTTCGCGGAGGCCGCGCTGCGCGCCGCCGGCCGGCACACCACTCCGGCGCTGGCCGCCGACCTGTACGCGATGCAGGCCAAGGCCTATGCCCAACTCGGCGACACCCCGGCCGCCCTGGCCTGCATCCGCAGGGCGGAGGCGGCCGCCGAGCGGATCCGCCCGGGCAGCGAACCGGACGAGACGGGCTACGTACAGCCGGGGCTCGTCAACGTCCAGGTCGCCGAAGCGCTGCTCAGCCTGGGTGATCTGGAGGCCGCGCGGGTCCAGGCGACCGCCGCCGTGGGCACCCCGGCGCACGACCGCGGCCGGGTGCACCGGCTGGCGATGCTGTGCGAGATCCAGCTGCGTCAGGGGGAGGCGGACCGGGCCGCGGCGTCCGCGGCCGAGATGGCCGAGCGGGCCAAGGGCATGGAGTCGCTGCGGCTGCGCGACCGGTTGCGGGCGGTCCGGGAACAGCTTCTGACCAGCGGTTGTACGGGCGCGGAGGAGACCGCGCGGCTGATCGACGGGGCGCTGCGCGTTCCGCTGTGACGGGTCAGCTGCTGCCATGTTTGCCACCTACTCGAAAGAAAGGTGGCACTGCCGTGCAGTGGATGAACCTGAGTGAGCACACCGTGTACAAGAACCGATGGTTCGACGTGAATCTCGCCGATGTGGAACTCCCCGACGGCCGGCACCTGGACCACTTCGTGATCCGGCTGCGTCCGGTCGCCGTCGCCACGGCCGTCAACGAGGCGGACGAGGTGCTGCTGCTCTGGCGGCACCGCTTCATCACCGACAGCTGGGGCTGGGAACTGCCCGCCGGGGTGGTCGAGGACGGTGAGGACATCGCCGCCGCTGCGGCTCGTGAGATGGAGGAGGAGTCGGGCTGGCGGCCCGGCCCGCTCCACCACCTGATGACCGTCGAGCCGTCCAACGGGCTGACCGACGCCCGCCACCATCTCTACTGGGCGGACGGGGCCACCCACATCGGGCACCCCGAGGACGATTTCGAGTCCTCGCGCCGGGAGTGGGTGCCGCTCAAGCTCGTACCGGACATGATCGCCCGCGGGGAGATCCCGGCCGCCAACATGGCGGCCGGGCTGCTCCTGCTGCACCATCTGCGGCTGGGCCGACCGTAGCGACCAGCCGCAGGGATCAGCCGTACGGGTAGAAGCCCGCGCCCGTCTTGCGGCCCAGGCGGCCGGCGTCGACCATGCGCTGGAGCAGCGGGGGAGCGGCGTACAGCGGCTCCTTGTACTCGGCGTACATGGAGTCGGCGATCGACGCGATGGTGTCCAGGCCGATCAGGTCGGACAGCTTGAGCGGGCCCATCGGGTGGGCGCAGCCCAGCTCCATGCCGTTGTCGATGTCCTCGCGGCTGGCGATGCCCGACTCGAACATCCGGATGGCGGAGAGCAGGTACGGGACGAGGAGCGCGTTGACGACGAACCCGGACCGGTCCTGGGCGCGGACCGCGTGCTTGCCCAGCACGTCCCGCACCAGGGCCTCGGCCCGCTTGACCGTCTCCTCACCCGTGGTCAGCGCCGGGATCAGCTCGACGAGCTTCTGCACGGGGGCCGGGTTGAAGAAGTGGATGCCGATGACCTGGTCCGGCCGCGAGGTCGCGACGGCCAGCTTCACCAGCGGGATCGAGGAGGTGTTGGAGGCCAGGATGGCGTCCGGGCGGGTCATCACCTGATCGAGGATCTGGAAGATCTCGGTCTTGACCTGCTCGTTCTCGACGACCGCCTCGATGACGAGGTCGCGGTCGGCGAACTCGCCGAGGTCGGTGGTGAAGGTGAGGCGGGCCAGGGTGGCGTCCCGCTCCTCCTCGCTGATCTTGCCGCGTTCGGCGGCCTTGGTCAGCGAGTTGTGCAGCCGGGTCCGGCCGATCTCCAGGGCTTCGCCGGTGGTCTCGGCGACCTTGACCTCAAGGCCACTGCGGGCGCACACCTCGGCGATACCCGCGCCCATCTGGCCACAGCCCACTACGCCGACCCGTGTGATGTCGGAAGGGAGGTCAGTCACTTCGTGCCTTTCGCAGCTCATCCGTCGGCGGGTCCCCCGTACGATTCCGGCGCCCGCCACGCCCCCCGACGTTACTCCCGACCTTGCGCGGGGCGGCGGGCCGGGGCGGGCATGCTGAGCGGACACCGTGCAATGTCACTCAGCGAAGTGGAGATGTCACATGACGTACATGGGCCGACGGGCACTGCTGGCCGGGGCCGTGGGGGTGATCGCCGCCGCCACGACCGGCCCGGCGGCCGCGGCGCCGCGGACTTCCGCGAGGACCCCCCGGGGGCGGGCCGGCGCCGCCGACTTCCGCGGGATGTGGATCGCCTCCGTGTCGAACGTGGACTGGCCCTCCGAGAGCGGCCTCTCCGCGACGCGGCAGCGCGCGGAGCTGCTCGAACTCCTCGACACCGCGGTCGAGCGGCGCCTGGGCGCGGTGGTCCTCCAGGTCCGGCCGGCGGCGGACGCGTTCTGGCCCTCGAAGCTGGAGCCCTGGTCGCAGTGGCTGACCGGGGAGCAGGGGGTCGATCCCGGCTGGGACCCGCTGGGCACGGCCGTCAAGGAGGCGCACGCCCGCGGGCTGGAGCTGCACGCCTGGTTCAACCCGTACCGGGTGGCCAACCACACCGACCTGGACCGGCTGGCGGCCACCCACCCGGCGCGCCGCAACCCCGGCTGGACGGTGGAGTACGGCGGCAAGCTCTACTACAACCCCGGTCTGCCCGAGGTCCGGCGCTTCGTCCAGGACGCCATGTTCGACGCCGTCTCCCGTTACGCGCTGGACGCGGTGCACTGGGACGACTACTTCTACCCCTACCCGGTGGAGGGGGAGTACTTCGACGACGACGAGGCCTTCGAGGAGTACGGAGAGGGCTTCAGCTCGCGCGCCGCCTGGCGCCGCGCCAACACCGACACCCTGGTCCGTGAGATGTCGGCGCGGCTGCGCGCGCTCCGGCCGGCGCCGCGCTTCGGGATCAGCCCGTTCGCCGTGTGGCGCAACTCCGACCGGGACCCGGCCGGTTCGCCGACGCGTGCGGGCCTCGGGACCTACGACGACCTGTACGCGGACACCCGCAAGTGGGTCCGGGAGGGCTGGATCGACTACATCGTGCCGCAGGCGTACTGGCACATCGGGCACCCGACCGCCGACTACGCCGACATCGTGCCCTGGTGGGCGCGGACCGTCGCCGGCACGGGCGTGGACCTGTACGTGGGGGAGGCCCTGTACCGCTGCGACGCGGACAGCCCGACCGAGGCCTGGCGCGATCCGGGCGAGCTGTCGAAGCACCTGCGGTTCGCGGCCGGCTACCCGGAGGTCCGCGGCCACGTCTACTTCTCGGCGAAGCAGGTGGCCGCGGATCCCAACGGTGCGATGGCCCGGGTGGTCGCCGACCACTACGGCACGGCGGCGTCCCGGCGCTGATTCAGTGAGTGGGCTCTGAGGGGTGGCGGACCGTGCAGTCGGGTCCGGGAGCCATCAGTGCCTCGTGTCCGTCCTGGAAGCGGACCCGGTACGGGGGGGTTCCGTTCTCGCCCAGGACCTGGGTGATCTCGCCCACCTTGTCGTGCTGTCCTACGATCCTGCCGTGCTGCACCAGCTGGTCGCCCTCGGTCGCGCGCATAACTGACCTCCTCGGTGGCGGTCCGATCCGGTGCTTGCAGTTTAGGTCGTCATGCGGCTATTTGACCCGTTGGGTCACCGCGATGCAGACGAGGACCGCACAGGCGGCGGCCGGTGCGGCGGGGGTGAGGTGCTCACCCAGCAGGGCCACCGACCAGACGAGGGTCAGCAGCGGCTGGGCGAGCTGGAGCTGGCTGGCCCGCGGCGCCCCGATCTCGGCCATGCCCCGGTACCAGACGTACAGGCCGAGGAAGGTGGAGTCGGCCGCCGCCCAGATCAGCCCGGCGAGCCCGTGGGCGCCGAGGTGCACCGGCTCGTACGCCAGACCGGCCACGGAGCCGGCCAGGCTCAGCGGCAGGCACAGGACGAGCGCCCAGCCGATCACCTGCCAGCCGGGCAGCGTCCGGGCGAGGCGGCCGCCCTCGGTGTACCCGGCGGCGCACACCAGCAGGGCGCCGAACAGGTACGCGTCGCCCGCCGAGAGGGCGCCGCCGCTCTGCGCGAGCGTGCCGTCGCATACGACGAATGCGATCACGACCGCGGCCCCGGCGAGGGCGGCGGCCCAGAAGGCGCGCGAGGGCCGGGCTCCGGTGCGCAGCGCGGACAGCGCGGCGGTGGTGAGCGGCAGGAGGCCGACCACCACGGCGGCGTGCGAGGTCGTGGAGGTCGTCAGCGCGAGGGTGGTGAGCATCGGGAAGCCGACGACCACCCCGGCGGCGACCACCGCGAGCCCGGCCCAGTGCTCACGGGCGGGCAGCGGGACCCGCCGGGCCAGCAGGAAGGCCCCGGCGATGGCGGCGGCGAGAACGCTGCGCAGCGCCACCAGCGACCACGGGCCGAAGCTCTCCAGTCCCCATGCGGTGGCGGGGAACGTCAGCGAGAAGGCGACGACGCCGAGCAGGGCGAGCGCGGTGCCCCGGCGTACCGGATTCTTGACCGCTATCGTGGCCGGGAGAGTAGCGCTATTCTGTGCTGTCATGTACGAGCGTAGCAGTGTGGCGGAACTGGCCGAATCCCTGAGGTCGGAAATCAACCGCTACTCAATAGGTGGAAAGCTGCCGTCGAGCCGGGCTCTCGTCGAGCGCTACCGGGTCAGCCCCGTCACCGTCTCCCGGGCCCTCGCGCAGCTCGCCGCCGAAGGCCTCGTCGTCACCCGGCCCGGCGCGGGGGTCTTCCGCGCCGCACCGCGTACGGCGGCCGCCGCGCCCGGGGACACCTCCTGGCAGGAGGTCGCCCTCAGTGCCGAGGGGGCCGGGGAGATCGTCCCGCGCTCCGTCGACGCCACCGGAGTGCTGGGCTCGCTGGCCGCGCCCCCGACCGGGGTGATCGAGCTCAACTCCGGCTACCTGCACCACTCCCTGCAGCCCGAGCGGGCCATGGCGGCCGCGCTGGCCCGGGCCGGGCGACGGCCCGGAGCCTGGGGGCGGCCCCCTCTGGAGGGACTGCCCGAGCTGCGCGACTGGTTCGCCCGGGAGATCGGCGGCGCGGTCGTCGCCGCCGACGTACTGGTCACCGCGGGCGGGCAGAGCGCGCTGGCCACCGCCCTGCGGGCGCTCGCCCCGCCCGGGGCGCCGATCCTGGTGGAGTCCCCGACCTACCCCGGGCTGCTGGCCATCGCCCGGGCCTCCGGGTGCCGGCCCGTGCCCGTCCCGGTGGACGCCGAGGGGGTCCGGCCGGAGCTGCTGGCCGCCGCCTTCGAGGCCACCGGCGCGCGCGTGTTCGTATGCCAGCCGCTGTTCCAGAACCCGACCGGAGCGGTCCTGGCTCCGGGGCGCCGGGCCGAGGTGCTGCGCATCGCGCGGGCCGCCGGGGCCTTCGTGGTCGAGGACGACTACGCCCGGGCCCTGGCCCACGAGGGCGCGGGTCCGCTGCCCGCGACCCTGGCCGCCGAGGACGCGGACGGGGTCGTGGTACACGTCCGCTCGCTCACCAAGGCCACCTCGCCCAGCCTCCGGGTCGGCGCCCTGGCCGCCCGGGGCCCGGTGGTCGAGCGGCTGCGCGCCATCCAGATCGTGGACACCTTCTTCGTGTCCCGGCCGCTCCAGGAGGCCGCCCTGGAACTGGTCGGCGCGCCCGCCTGGCCGCGCCACCTGCGGACGGTGGCCGCCGAACTGCGCCACCGGCGGGACGTGCTCGCGGGCGCCCTGCGCCGCGAGCTGCCCGAACTGGAGCTGCCGTATCTGCCGTACGGCGGCTACCAGTTGTGGGTCCGGCCGACCGGGGGCGGCGACGACGCGGCCTTCGCCGCGGCCGCGCTGCGCGCCGGGGTGGCGGTGGCTCCCGGCCGCCCGTACTTCTGCGCGGAGCCGCCGGGCCCGCACGTCCGGCTGAGCTTCGCCGGGGTCTCCGGCCCCGGCGAACTGGTCGAGGCGGTGCAGCGGCTGCGGACCGGCCTGGCGGACGGCATCGGTCCGGACGCTTGACCCGGTGCGGTATGCGGATCACCATCGCCGCATGCATGTTCGGGTTTCGCTCGTCGCCGCAGCCCGTAGTTCCTCGCTGCTCGCCGAGCGCTTCGACGACGACCGCCCGCTGGACGGAGCCGGCTGGCGGTCGGTGGAGTCCGCCGCGCAGGGCCTCGTACCCCTGGGCGCGGCCGAGCTGCGCTACTGCTCGCCGACCCCCCGCAGCCGTGCCACGGGCGAGGCCCTCGGGTACGCGCCCCTGGCGCAGCCCGCGCTGCGCGAGTGCGACATGGGCCGCTGGCGGGGGCTGACCCTGGCCGAGGTGACCGCCCACGAGCCCGGGGCGGTGGACCTGTGGCTCAGTGATCCGCGGTCCGCGCCGCACGGGGGCGAGTCCCTGCTCGCCTTCATCTCCCGGATCGGCGGCTGGCTCGACACCCGGCCGGCCGACGACGGGGGCGCGATCGTGGCGGTGGCGGAGCCCTCGGTGGTCCGGGCGGCCCTGGTGTACGCCCTGAAGGCGCCCCCGCTGACCTACTGGAACGTGGACGTCCGGCCGTTGTCCACGATGACCCTCACGGGCTGGTCCGGCCAGTGGCACCTCTGTCTGCAGGCCCCGGCGTAAACCGGTCGAGAGGATCGGGACACCCCCTTAACCTGCGGGAATGACCGAGATACGCATCAGCACGCTCGCCGGGCGTCCCGAACTGGCGGACCGGCTGGGGGACATGGACGACCCCTGGCCCGACTTCGCCACCCATGACGCCCTCGCCCGGCTGCTGTACCCGCGGATGACGGCCGAGCTCGCGGACTACGTCCTCGTCGCCACGGACGGGGACGCGGTGGTCGCCCGCGGCTACAGCGTGCCCTTCGCCCTGCACACGGCCGGCCGCGACGGGGTGCTGCCCGCGCAGGGCTGGGACGGCGTGCTCATGTGGGCCTTCTCCGACCTGCGCCGCGGGGTGCGGCCCGACACGGTGAGCGCGATCGAGATCACCGTGGCGCGCGACCGGCAGGGCGAGGGGCTCTCCGGGCTCATGCTGGCCGCGATGCGGGACAACGCCCGGGCCCGGGGCTTCGCCGAGGTGGTGGCGCCGGTCCGGCCCAGCGGAAAGCCGGCCGAGCCGGACACTCCGATCCACGAGTACGCGTACCGGACCCGGGGGGACGGCCTCCCGTACGACCCGTGGCTGCGCGTCCACGTCCGCGCGGGCGGGGTCGTCGACTCGGTGGCGCCGCTGTCGATGACGATCACCGGCTCGCTCGGCCAGTGGCGCGAGTGGACCGGCCTGCCCTTCGACGCCGCCGGGCCCGTGCGCGTACCGGGCGCCCTGGTGCCCGTGCGGTGCGAGCCGGAGCAGGGCTATGCGGTCTATGTGGAGCCGAACGTATGGGTCAGGCACCGGCTCGCCGACGGGGCGGCATCCGGCACCCCCTAGGGGACGCCCCGCCGCCCGGGCCGGGGGCTCACGGCGCCCGGGCCGGTCGCGGCCCACGCTACTGGCGGAATCGCCGCCGGGGCCGGGTCTTTCCTGCTAGACATCCTCCTGGAGGCGCCGCGTGCCGGATCCTCCGCTGAGGCCCTCCCGGGATCGAAGCATTGCATAAACGTGCGCTAGTACGTATAGTCATGCCATCGATGAGGAGGGTCCGATGGTGGTACGTGCAGCGGTGGCCGGAGCGAGCGGGTACGCGGGCGGTGAAGTCCTGCGCCTCCTGCTCTCGCACCCCGAGGTGGAGATCGGCGCCCTCACCGGCAACTCCAACGCCGGACAGCCCCTCGGCTCCCTGCAACCGCACCTCGTGCCGCTCGCGGGACGCACCCTGGAGGCGACCACCCCCGAGGTCCTCGCCGGCCACGACGTCGTCTTCCTCGCCCTCCCGCACGGCCAGTCCGCCGCCGTCGCCGCCCAGCTCGGCGAGGACGTCCTCGTCGTCGACATGGGCGCCGACCACCGGCTCAAGGACTCCGCCGACTGGGACGCCTTCTACGGTGCCCCGCACGCCGGGACCTGGCCCTACGGGCTCCCCGAACTGCCCGGCGCCCGCGAGGCGCTGGAAGGGACCAAGCGCATCGCGGTCCCCGGCTGCTTCCCCACCGCCGTCTCCCTCGCGCTCTTCCCCGCCTACCAGGCGAAGTTCGCCGAGCCCGAGGCCGTGATCGTCGCCGCCACCGGCACCTCCGGCGCGGGCAAGGCCCTCAAGCCGCACCTGCTCGGCGCCGAGGTGATGGGCACCGTGACCCCGTACGGCGTGGGCGGCGGGCACCGCCACACACCCGAGATGGTCCAGAACCTCAGCCCGCTCGCGGGCGAGCGCGTCTCCGTCTCCTTCACACCGACCCTCGTCCCCATGGCGCGCGGCATCCTCGCCACGTGCTCGGCCAAGGCGCTCCCCGGCACCACCGCCGAAGCGCTGCGCGCCGCGTACGAGAAGGCGTACGCCGACGAGCCCTTCGTCCACCTGCTGCCCGAGGGCCGGATGCCGTCCACCAAGTCCGTCCACGGTTCCAACGCCGTCCACGTCCAGGTCGCCTTCGACGAGTCCGCCGGGCGGATCATCGCCGTCAGCGCCATCGACAACCTCACCAAGGGCACCGCCGGCGGCGCGGTGCAGAGCATGAACATCGCCCTCGGGCTTCACGAGAGCCTGGGTCTTTCCACGATCGGAGTCGCACCGTGAGCGTCACGGCAGCACAGGGATTCACGGCGGCGGGCATCGCCGCCGGGATCAAGGCCAACGGCAACCCCGACCTGGCCCTCGTGGTCAACCACGGGCCGAGTCTGGCCGCCGCGGGCGTCTTCACCTCCAACCGCGTCAAGGCCGCCCCCGTGCACTGGACCGAGCAGGTCCTGCGGGGCTCCGCCGTCAGCGCGGTCGTACTGAACTCCGGCGGCGCCAACGCCTGCACCGGCCCCAAGGGCTTCCAGGACACCCACGCCACCGCGGAGAAGGTCGCCGCCACCCTCAACGAACACGGTCCCGGCGGCGACTTCAACGCCGGAGAGATCGCGGTCGCCTCCACCGGGCTGATCGGCGTCCTGCTCCCCATGGACAAGCTGCTCCCCGGCATCGAGACGGCCGCCGCGGCCCTGTCCGCGGACGGCGGCGAGGCCGCCGCCATCGCCATCAAGACCACCGACTCCGTGCACAAGACGGCCACCGTCTCGCAGGGCGGCTGGACCGTCGGAGGCATGGCCAAGGGTGCGGGCATGCTCGCCCCGGGCCTGGCCACCATGCTCGTCGTCATCACCACCGACGCCGACCTGGACAGCGCCACCCTCGACAAGGCGCTGCGCGCCGCCACCCGCACCACCTTCGACCGGGTCGACTCCGACGGCTGCATGTCCACCAACGACACGGTGCTGCTGCTCGCCTCCGGCGCCTCCGGCCAGGTGCCCGCGTACGAGGACTTCGCCGAGGCCGTGCGCAAGGTCTGCGACGACCTGGCCCGCCAGCTCATCGGCGACGCCGAGGGCGCCAGCAAGGACATCCGCATCGAGGTCATCGGCGCGCTCACCGAGGACGACGCGGTCGAGGTCGGCCGGTCCATCGCCCGGAACAACCTGCTCAAGTGCGCCATCCACGGCGAGGACCCGAACTGGGGCCGGGTGCTCTCCGCGATCGGCACCACCCAGGCCGCCTTCGACCCGGACCGGCTCAACGTCGCCATCAACGACGTCTGGGTCTGCCGGAACGGATCGGTCGGCGACGACCGCGACCTGGTGTCCATGAAGGACCGCGAGGTCCGCATCACCGCCGACCTGTGCAACGGCAGCGAGTCCGCCGTGATCTGGGGCAACGACCTGACCGCCGAGTACGTCCACGAGAACAGCGCCTACTCCTCATGAGCGACGAGAAGACCGGCCAGCCCGGCACCTCCGGCGGCACCGCCCGCAAGCACACCGCCCTGCCCAAGGCGCAGATCCTCATCGAGGCCCTGCCGTGGCTCACCCGCCACAACGGCAAGGTCGTCGTCATCAAGTTCGGCGGCAACGCCATGATCGACGAGGACCTCAAGGCCGCCTTCGCCCAGGACGTGGTCTTCCTGCGCCAGGCCGGGCTGAAGCCGGTCGTCGTGCACGGCGGCGGCCCCCAGATCAACGCCCAGCTCGACAAGCAGGGCCTGGTCAGCGAGTTCAAGGCGGGGCTGCGCGTCACGACCCCGGAGGCCATGGACGTCGTACGGATGGTCCTGGCGGGCCACGTCCAGCGCGAGCTGGTCGGTCTGCTCAACCAGCACGGGCCGCTCGCCGTCGGCATGACCGGCGAGGACGCCCGCACGATCATCGCGAGCAAGCACAGCCCGGAGATCGACGGCGAGGTCATCGACATCGGCCGGGTCGGGGAGATCACCTCCATCGACACCGGCGCCATCGAGGCCCTCCTGGAGGACGGCCGGATCCCGGTCATCTCCTCCATCGCGGGCAGCGCCGACGACCACCACGTCTACAACGTCAACGCCGACACGGCGGCCGCGGCGCTCGCCGCCGCCCTGGGCGCCGAGACGCTGATGGTCCTCACCGACGTCGAAGGCCTGTACGCGGACTGGCCGCACAGCGACGAGGTCATCAGCAAGCTCACCGTCAGCGAGCTGGAGAAGCTGCTGCCCGAGCTGTCCAGCGGCATGGTGCCCAAGATGGAGGGCTGCCTGCACGCCGTGCGCAACGGCGTGAACACCGCCCGCGTGCTCGACGGGCGGGTCCAGCACTCGATCCTGCTGGAGATCTTCACCGACTCCGGCATCGGCACGATGGTCGTGCCCGACCACCAGTCAGGGGGAACGCGATGACGAAGGGCACCGGCAACCAGGAGTACGGCGCACGCTGGCAGGGGGCGCTGACCGACAACTACGGCACCCCCGCGGTCGCGCTCGTACGCGGTGAGGGCGCCCAGGTGTGGGACGCCGACGGGAAGCAGTACACCGACTTCGTCGGCGGCATCGCGGTCAACGCCCTCGGGCACGCCCACCCGGCGATCGTGGCGGCCGTGACCGAGCAGATCTCCACCCTCGGCCACGTCTCCAACCTCTACATCTCCGAGCCGGTCGTCGCGCTCGGCGAGCGGCTGCTCCAGCTCTTCGGCCGCCCCGGCAAGGTCTTCTTCTGCAACTCGGGCGCCGAGTCCATCGAGGCCGCCTTCAAGATCGGCCGGCTGACCGGGCGGACCCACATGGTCGCCACCGACGGCGGCTTCCACGGCCGGACCATGGGCGCCCTCGCGCTCACCGGCCAGCCGAAGAAGCAGGAGCCCTTCCGGCCGCTGCCGGGCGACGTCACGCACGTCCCCTACGGTGACGTCGAGGCCCTGCGGGCCGCCGTCACCGAGGAGACCGCCCTCGTCGTCATCGAGCCGATCCAGGGCGAGAACGGCGTGGTCGTACCCCCCGCCGGATACCTGACGGCCGCCCGCGAGATCACCCGCGCCACCGGCACCCTGCTCGTCCTCGACGAGGTCCAGACCGGCATCGGCCGGTGCGGCCAGTGGTTCGAGCACCAGGCCCACGAGGACGTCGAACCCGACATCGTCACCCTCGCCAAGGGGCTGGGCGGCGGTCTGCCCATCGGCGCGGTGGTCGCCTTCGGCCCCGTCGCCGACCTGCTCCGGCCGGGCCAGCACGGCACCACCTTCGGCGGGAACCCGGTCGCCTGCGCGGCCGGCCTCGCCGTCATCGACACGATCGCCACGGGCGGGCTGCTCGACCAGGTCAAGGACCGGGGCGAGCGGCTGCGCTCCGGCGTCGAGGGCACGGGCCACGCCCTGGTCTCCCACGTACGGGGCTCGGGACTGCTGCTGGGTATCGTGCTCACCGAGCCGCTCGCAGCCCGGGTGCAGCAGGCGGCTCAGGATGCCGGCTTCCTGGTCAACGCGCCCGCCCCCGACGTCGTACGGCTCATGCCCCCGTACGTACTCACCGAGGCCGAGGCGGACGCGTTCGTCCGGGCCCTGCCCGGCATCCTTGACGCAGCAGGCGGGGACGGATCCGGAGAATGAGACGACGATGAGTCAGGCGCAGGACAACGAGCAAGGCGGCCAGGCCGTCCCGCAGACCCGCACCGCGCGTCACCGCCGGATCGTGGACATCCTCAACCGGCAGCCGGTCCGCTCCCAGAGCCAGCTGGCCAAGCTGCTCGCCGACGACGGGCTGAGCGTCACCCAGGCGACGCTCTCGCGCGACCTCGACGAGCTGGGCGCGGTGAAGATCCGCAACACCGGGGGCGAGCTGATCTACGCGGTACCCAGCGAGGGCGGCTTCCGCACCCCGCAGGCACCGCTCGGCGAGTCCGCGAAGGAGGAGCGCATGCGGCGCCTCTCCGGGGAACTGCTGATCTCGGCGGAGGCCTCCGCGAACCTCGTGGTCCTGCGCACCCCGCCGGGGGCGGCCCAGTTCCTCGCCTCGGCGATCGACCAGGCCGAACTCCGCGCGATCCTCGGCACGATCGCGGGCGACGACACCCTGATGCTGATCAGCCGGGACCCGGCGGGCGGCCAGGCCCTCGCCGACCACCTGCTGCGGCTGGCGCAGAAGGAGGGCTGAGCGCGGGGGGCGTCCGGGGCGCGCCGGAATTCCGGTGCGGGCCCCGGCGCCCGCGGCATAGCCTCGGGGCGTGCTCCAACTCGTCCTCGCGCTCTCGGTGTCCGTCGTCACCGTCGCCGTCTACGGGCCCGTCGCCCTGCGGTGGCGGCGCCGGACGCTGGTCCGGCGCGAGACGCTCCGGCTCGTCGCCTCCGTCCGGCTGGAGCCCTACCACGCCGCCCTGCTGCGGAACGAGGCGACGGCGTCGGCGGCCGCCGAACTCGTCCTCGCCGGGTACCTCCGGATCGACGGGGAGGGGGCGGCGTTCCTGACCGAGGAGGGCCGCGACCCCGGCCGGACGCCCGCGCACCCGCTGCCCGCCGCCCTGCTGGAGGCCGTACGCCGGCACGATCCCGAGCCCGTGTCGATCGGCTGGATCGACCGGTGCGACGAGGAGTACGCGGCGCGGCGCGGCGCGTACGCCGGCGAACGGGACGCCCTGCTGCCCGCTCTCCCGCGGATGCCGGACGGCGAGGGGAACAGGCTGCTGGCCTGCTGCGGCTGTGTGGGCATCGTCCTGGTGATGTTCTTCTGGAGCATCGCGGGCGTGCTGCTGCTGGCCGAGCGCCCGCACGGCGTACGGGAATGGGCCTGCGCCGCGGTGGCGGCCCTGGGCCTGGCCGCACTGGCGTCCGCCGAGAAGGCGGGCAGGGTGGTCCGGGAACGGACGGAGTGCGGCGACCCGCTGGGCGACCTCGCCCGCGCCCAGCCGCACCCGGCCTTCGCGGCGCTGGACGAACAGCGGCGACTCCTCGTCCTGCGGAGCATCGCGGACTACTACCGGTGGCAAGGCGCGGACCGGGTCGTCGTGGAAGCGGAGCACGACGACGACGAGGACGACGAGTGGCTGGACGACAAGGTCTGGTGGGAGGACGCGTACGAGTACCGGGCCGCCGACGAGGACGAGCCCGGGGCCCGGCCTAGTAGCGGGTGACGGCGAGCGGCCCCTCCTGCGTACCGATCGCGATGTGCGGACGGCGGCGCGGGTCCGCCCAGCGCAGGATCGCCCGCATGGCCCGCTCGGGCACGGACACGCAACCGGCCGTCGCGCCCTTGCCGTTGACGTGCAGGAAGATCCCGGCGCCCCGGCCGCGTACGGGCCGGTCGTAGTTGAAGGCGATCACCAGCGCGTGCGCGTACTGCTTCTCGTACGTCACCAGGTGCTCGGCCTCGCCCGGCGCGCAGTCCGCGGGCAGCGGCTCCACCCAGCGGTTGTAGTGGGCGGACGCGTTGTCCTGGCACCACCAGGAGTCGCGGTTCACCCGCCGGTAGAGGTGGTCCGTGCCGGCCGGTGCCCGCCGGATCCCGAAGGCGTAGGGGAGTGCGTAGAGGCCCGTGGGCGTCGTGTTCGTGCCCTGGGTCCGGGTCGTGCCCTCGGTCAGACCGTTCGCCCCGAAGCGGGCGGGCGCGCTCCCGGCCCGGTGCCAGCGCCCCGCCCACCGCTCCCACCAGATCACCTGGCCGGTCGTGGATCCGGACACGGGTGCGACGGCGGTGATCAGCTGACTTCCGCCGCCGGTGTCGGCGAGACGGTCGGGCAGGGGCGCGGGTCCCCGGGGGAGCAGGGCGGCGACGACAGTGACGACAGTGACTACAGCGGTACGCAGCACATGTCAGACGGTACGGGGCGGAAGGGGCAGAGGCAGCGCAGGCAGGCCGTCGACGCTCGTCTCGATGAACTCCTTCTTCTCGCAGTACTCGGCGAACTCCTCGTCCGTCTTGCGGCCGAAGTACTCCGCGTGGAGGGTGCGCTCGCCCTGGTACTCCATGAAGGGGACGGCGTACCCGCAGACATCGGCGATCCGGCGGGCGCGGACGAGGATGACCGCCCGCGCCGCGGGTCCGTCGGCCTCGCCGAACAGCGCGATCAGCTCGGCCCAGCGCGGGTCGTCGCGGAAGACCGCCTCGCCCTCGCCGTGGATGCGCACGATGTTGGGCGGCCCGGAGAACGCGCACCACATCAGGGTGATCCGGCCGTTCTCCCGGACATGGGCGATGGTCTCGGCGCCGCTGCCCCCGAAGTCGAGGTAGGCCAGGGTCTGCTCGTCGATGACGACGAGGGTGCCGGCGCGGCCCTTGGGGGAGAGGTTGATGTGACCGTCACCCGTGAGCGGGGCGGTCGCGGTGAAGAAGACCGGCTGCTCCTCGATGAACTTGCGCAGCCGGCCGTCTATGCGTTCGTGGAGTTTTCCCATGGGATCAGTATCCGTCCGAGGGGTCCGGCCGGTTCGGAAGGCCCAGTCTTGAGCGCATCCGACGCATCACGTGGTCGCTGAACAGGTGCGTGCACCGGTCCAGGAGGGTGCCGACCTCCGGGTCGCGCACCGGCAGGTCCGGCGTGCCGTACGGGGACCACATGCTCTGGACGCGCTGCTCCGCGATGGCCCGCAGGGCCGGGTCACGGTCCGTCAGGAGCTCGGTGGAGGCGCGCAGTCCGGCCACTCCGCCCCGGGCGAACAGCAGCCGGTAGGCCGCCCGGCGGGTGTGCGGCGGCCGGTCGGGCGCGATGCGGGCCGTCAGCCAGTCGACGGGGAGCAGCGGGGCGGAGCCGCTCAGGCTCCGGCCCACCTCGCGGGCCACCGCGGGCACCGGGTCGTCCAGCAGCGGCCGCAGCAGCTCGATGTCCGTGGTGTCCAGCAGGCGCAGCCCGGCGACGGCCGCGGCCCGCACCTGGCCGTCGGGGTGCTCCAGCAGCGCGCGCAGCACCGGCGCGTCCGGGCGGCGGGCGCACTCGGCGAAGCCGGTCACCGCGTACGGGCTCGGGCGGCCGGGGCCGGCCAGCGCCTCGCGGTACAGCGGGTACGGGTCGCCACCGCCCTGGCGGACCAGCCAGCGGGCACAGGCCCGCACCGTCCCCGAGCGGTCGGCGAGGTGGTCGGCGGCCTCGGCGGTCCGCCCGGCCCGGCGCAGGGCGGTGACCCCGGCGGCGCGGACCATCGCCCCGTGCGCGCCGAGCAGCGTGTCGACGGCCCCGTCGTCGGGTCCGCCGGCGGCCATGGCGGCCAGCGCGGCGTCCGTCCACAGCCGGGCCGCCGCCGGGTCGAGCTCGCCGGCGGCCAGCAGGGCCAGCTCCCTCGCGTCCAGCAGCCCGGCGTCGACGGTCAGCCGCGCGGCGAACCGCCGGGTCGGCAGGTCCGGGCTCCCGCGCAGCTCCCCGAGGAGCCCGGCGGTGGCGCCCAGTACGGCCTGGAACCGCTCCAGCGCCCACGCGCCCTGTTCGCGCCGACCCAGCCGCAGCACGAGCGGGGTCAGCCTGCGCAGCGTGCCCGCGGGGTCGGCGGCCAGGGCCGCGGCCAGCAGCCCCCGGGCCCGCTCCCGTACGGCGGGCACCCAGTCCGCACAGCGGATCGCGACGAGTTCGGGCACCGGCCCGGGCTCGCGCAGCGCCGCCTCGCGGATCCGGCCGTCGCGATGGCACAGCCGCCACGCCGCCGACACGTCGGCGGGGGTCACGTACGACCGGTGGTGGATCCGCCGGACCGCGTGGTCGAAGCCGATCCACTCGGCCGCCGCGCCTCGGGGGAGCGAGAATCCGGCCCCGTCCGGCGCCGCGCCCGTCAGCAGCCGCGCGTATGCGCGTTCCGTCCCTCTTCCGTCGCGCGATCCGGCGCTCATGTGGCCCCCCTGTGGTCGTCGAGGTCGATCGTAGGCACCGCGGCCGCCCGCTCGCCTCCGATATAGCCGCAGGTCAGGCCCGGCGCGTGGGCGCCGGTGGCGGTGCGCCCACGACGCGATTGACGAAACATACGGAGTAGTGCATACTTATGCCTGTCGTTGAATGCACCGTAAGGAGAAACCCGTGACCGAGCGCGTCGTACTCGCCTACTCGGGCGGCCTGGACACCTCCGTCGCCATCGGCTGGATCGCCGAGGAGACGGGCGCCGAGGTCATCGCCGTTGCCGTGGACGTCGGCCAGGGCGGCGAGGACCTGGACGTCATCCGCAAGCGCGCGCTCGACTGCGGTGCGGTCGAGGCCGAGGTCGCCGACGCCTCCGACGAGTTCGCCAACGAGTACTGCCTCCCGGCGATCAAGGCGAACGCCCTCTACATGGACCGGTACCCGCTGGTCTCGGCGCTCTCCCGGCCGGCCATCGTCAAGCACCTGGTCGCCGCCGCCAAGAAGCACGGCGCCACGACCGTCGCCCACGGCTGCACCGGCAAGGGCAACGACCAGGTCCGCTTCGAGGCCGGCATCGTCGCTCTCGCCCCGGACCTCAAGTGCATCGCCCCGGTCCGTGACTACGCGATGACCCGCGACAAGGCGATCGCCTTCTGCGAGGAGAAGCAGCTCCCGATCGCGACCACCAAGAAGTCCCCGTACTCCATCGACCAGAACGTCTTCGGGCGCGCCGTCGAGACGGGCTTCCTGGAGGACATCTGGAACGCCCCGATCGAGGACATCTACGAGTACACCTCGAACCCGGCTCTGCCGCGTGAGGCCGACGAGGTCGTCATCTCCTTCAAGGAGGGCGTCCCGGTCGCCATCGACGGCAAGCCCGTCTCCGTGCTGCAGGCCATCCAGCAGCTCAACGACCGCGCCGGAGCCCAGGGCATCGGCCGGATCGACATCGTCGAGGACCGTCTCGTGGGCATCAAGTCCCGTGAGGTGTACGAGGCCCCGGGCGCGATCGCGCTGATCACGGCCCACCAGGAGCTGGAGAACGTCACCGTCGAGCGCGAGCTGGCCCGCTACAAGCGGCAGGTCGAGCAGCGCTGGGGCGAGATGGTCTACGACGGCCTGTGGTTCTCCCCGCTCAAGCGCGCCCTGGACGGCTTCATCAACGAGGCCAACCAGCACGTCACCGGCGACATCCGGATGACCCTGCACGGCGGCCGCGCCGTCGTCACCGGCCGGAAGTCGGACGAGTCGCTGTACGACTTCAACCTCGCGACCTACGACTCGGGCGACACCTTCGACCAGTCCAAGGCGCAGGGCTTCATCGAGATCTTCGGTCTCTCCTCGAAGATCGCGGCCCGCCGCGACCTCGCCTGACCGATCAGCAGTACGTGACCGCCTCCCCGTTTCCTCCGCGGCGGGGAGGCGGTTCCCTGTCCGAAAGCATGTCGTACAGGCCGTACAGGCCATGCAGTCCTGAGGAGCAGTAGCTGTGAGCAGCAACAAGGGTGACGTCCGGCTCTGGGGCGGCCGGTTCGCCGACGGTCCTTCGGAGGCGCTGGCCCTGCTGTCGGCGTCGGTCCACTTCGACTGGCGCCTCGCGCCGTACGACATCGCGGGCTCCCGCGCCCACGCACGCGTGCTCCACAAGGCCGGCCTGCTCACGGCCGAAGAGCTCGACCGCATGATCGCCGGACTCGACCGGCTCGAAGCCGACGTGGCCGACGGTTCCTTCACCGGCACCGTCGCCGACGAGGACGTGCACACCGCCCTGGAACGCGGTCTGCTGGAGCGGCTCGGCGCCGAGCTCGGCGGCAAGCTGCGCGCCGGCCGGTCCCGCAACGACCAGGTGGCGACCCTCTTCCGGATGTACCTGCGCGACCACGGCCGGATCATCGGCGGTCTGATCGCGGACCTCCAGGACGCGCTGGTCGGCCTCGCCGAGACCCACCACGACGTGGCCATGCCGGGCCGGACCCACCTCCAGCACGCGCAGCCGGTGCTCTTCGCCCATCATGTGCTCGCCCATGTGCAGTCCCTGTCCCGGGACGCGGAGCGGCTGCGCCAGTGGGACACCCGGACCGCGGTCTCCCCGTACGGCTCGGGCGCGCTGGCCGGCTCCTCGCTGGGGCTGGACCCGGAGCAGGTCGCCGCGGACCTGGGCTTCGAGCGCGGCTCGGTCGGCAACTCGATCGACGGCACGGCCTCGCGCGACTTCGTCGCCGAGTTCGCCTTCGTCACCGCGATGATCGGGATCAACCTGTCCCGGATCGCGGAGGAGATCATCATCTGGAACACGAAGGAGTTCTCCTTCGTGACGCTGCACGACGCCTTCTCGACCGGGTCGTCGATCATGCCGCAGAAGAAGAACCCGGACATCGCCGAGCTGGCGCGCGGCAAGTCGGGCCGCCTCATCGGCAATCTGACCGGCCTGCTCGCGACGCTCAAGGCGCTGCCCCTGGCGTACAACCGGGACCTCCAGGAGGACAAGGAGCCGGTCTTCGACTCCTGCGACACCCTTGAGGTCCTGCTGCCCGCCTTCACCGGCATGATGGCGACCCTCACCGTGAACCGGGAGCGGATGGAGGAGCTGGCCCCGGCGGGCTTCTCGCTCGCCACCGACATCGCGGAGTGGCTGGTCAAGCAGGGCGTCCCCTTCCGGGTGGCGCACGAGGTGGCCGGCGAGTGCGTCAAGGTCTGCGAGGGCGAGGGCATCGAGCTCGACCAGCTGACGGACGACCAGTTCGCGAAGATCTCGGAGCACCTGACCCCCGAGGTCCGGACCGTCCTGAACGTCAGGGGCGCCCTGGCCTCGCGGAGCGGCCGCGGCGGTACCGCCCCGTCGGCGGTCGCCACCCAGCTCACCGAGCTGAAGGCCGACCTCGTCATCCAGCACGCCTGGGCGGCCCACAAGCAGTAGTCCGCAGGCCCGCAGGGGCGGTGGGAGCCGGTCGGCCCCCACCGCCCCTGCGGCATGCCCGGGTACCGGCGGACGGCCCCGCCGACCCGCCCGGTCAGGGCGCGGCCCACGCGGCCAGCGTGTCGAAGTCCGCGCGGACCAGCCCGATCCGCTCGTCGATGCGCATCAGCAGGGTCCGTGCCGGGTGGCACCGGTCGACGTACTCGCGGTCCATCGCCGTGATGTCGTCGTCGATCCAGGCGAAGGGCCGCTCGCCCGCGTATTCGAGGATGTACTGGGTCTTCCAGAACGTGCCGCGCGGGGCCCGGCCGTGCATCACCGGCCAGTCGATGAACGGGAGCCCGGGCAGCCCCAGGTGAGGGCCTATCCAGTCGTTGGCCTCGTCCTTCCACGTGGTGGCCCAGACCAGCTCGTAGGTGTCCGCGAGGGCGAGGAGTTCCGCGCCGTGGGCGGGATTCAGCCAGACCCGCAGCGGCTCGGCCCGCTCGGCCCCGGTCCAGCCCGTCGGGCGCATGCGGTGGGTGGCGTACCCCTCGGGGCGGCGCTGCGCCTTGGCCGCGTAGGGGTTCAGCGGGCCGTCGACGTCGATCAGCAGCAGGGGCTTCATCTCGGCAGGATTCCGTTCCGGCTGCGCTCAGGCAGCTCATTTTTCGACGGAATGAGACATGAGTGTCTCATTCGGGGTATGCTTGTCTCATGGCCATGGATCGTGACCAGGTGCTCCGCGATGCGGCCGCCCTGCTTTCCCGCAAGTCGACCGCCACGATGGACGAGGTCGCCCGCGCCGCCGGAATCGGGCGCGCGACCCTCCATCGGCACTTCGCCGGACGCGACGCCCTCGTACGGGCCCTCGAAGACCTCGGCATCCGCGAGTTCGAAGTGGCGTTCGACAACGCCCGTCTCGACGAGGGCACCGCGGTCGAGGCCCTCAAGCGCCTCGTCGCCGAGTCCGAGCCCAACGCCCAGCTGCTGGCCTTCCTCGTCACCGAGAACCAGCTGTTCGAGGGCGACGAGGTGAACGAGGGATGGGCTCGGCTCGACGCCCGCGTCGGCGCCCTCTTCCGGCGCGGCCAGGAAGAGGGCGACATCCGGATCGACCTGAGCCCCGCATGGCTCACCGAGGCCCTCTACGGCCTCGTCGGCACCTGCGCATGGGCCGTCATGGACGGCCGGGTCGCCGCCAAGGACTTCCAGTACATGATCATCGAGCTGTTGCTCGGTGGCGCCAGACGGAGTGTGGAGAAATGAGCACCACGCAGCAGCTGAACAGCCCGACCGGGACGGAGGCCAGGAGCCGCGGCCGCTGGCTCGCCCTGGGCGTGCTGGTGCTCGCCGTGCTGCTGGTCGCCGTCGACGCGACCGTACTCGGCCTCGCCACCCCCGCACTCTCCGAGGACCTCAAGCCGTCCGGCACCCAGCTGCTGTGGATCGGCGACATCTACTCCTTCGTCATCGCCGGGCTCCTGGTCTCCATGGGCAGCCTCGGTGACCGCATCGGCCGCAAGAAGCTGCTGCTCACCGGCGCCGCCGCGTTCGGTGCCGTGTCCGTGCTCAACGCCTACGCGACCAGCCCCGAGATGATGATCGTCGCCCGTGCCCTGCTGGGTGTGGCCGGTGCGACCCTGATGCCGTCCACCCTCGCGCTGATCCGCAACATCTTCCACGACCCGAAGGAGCGCAGCCTCGCCATCGGCATCTGGGGCGCCACCGCCTCGGCCGGTGCGGCCGTCGGCCCGGTCGTCGGCGGAGCCCTCCTCCAGCACTTCTGGTGGGGCTCGGTCTTCCTGATCAACCTCCCCGTGATGATCGCCCTAGTCGTCGTCGGAATCAAGCTGCTTCCCGAATCCCGGAACCCGGTCGCCGGTCCCTGGGACCTCGTCAGCGTCGGCCTCTCCCTCGTCGGCGTCATCAGCGTGGTCTACGCCGTCAAGGAAGTCGCCACCCACGGCGTGACCTGGGAGGTCGCGGGTACCGCGATACTCGGGGCGGGCGCCCTGTACGCCTTCGTACGCCGCCAGTTCAGCCTGCCGTCCCCGCTGCTCGACATGCGGCTCTTCAAGCACCGCGGCTTCTCCGGGGCGGTCCTCGCCGACCTGCTCACCGTGTTCGGCCTCTCCGGACTGGTCTTCTTCCTCTCCCAGTTCCTGCAGCTCGTCCAGGGCCGCGACCCGCTGGAGGCCGGCCTCGCGGAACTGCCCGCCGCAATCGGCGCGGTGGTCACCGGCCTGATCGCGGGCCGCTACGCCCGCCGGTACTCGGTACGGAGCATCGTGGCCGGCGGCCTCGGCGCCATCGGCCTGGCCCTCGCGGTGCTCACCCTGATCCACAAGGAGAGCGGCTACCCGCTGCTCGGCGCGGCCCTGCTCGTCGTCGGCCTCGGTGCCGGCTTCTCCTTCACCGTCACCGCCGACGTGATCCTCTCCAGCGTCCCCAAGGAGCAGGCCGGTTCGGCCTCCGCCGTCTCCGAGACGGCGTACGAACTCGGCGCCGCCCTCGGTATCGCCCTGCTCGGCTCCATCGTCACCGGCGTCTACCAGAGCTTCACCGCCCCGGCCGCGGTCGCGGGCCCGGTCGCCGACGCCGCGCACGAATCCCTCGGCGGCGCCGTCGAGGCCGCCAAGGCGCTGGACCCGCACACCGCCCAGGTGATGGTGGGCGCCGCCCAGGACGCCTTCGTGGACGGGCTGCGGCTCGCCTCCGGCGTCGGCGCGGCCGTGCTGCTGGCCACCGCCGTGGCCGCCTGGTTCCTGCTGAAGGGCCAGCGGCTGCAGGAGGGCGTCGAGCACTGACGCCCCCGCCGAAGGGATGGCGTTCCGGCCGGAGTTGACAGTTCGTCGAACCGCGGGACACCATCCCGGCGATGGAGATCAACGATCTGACCCCGGCGGAACGCCGCGTCTGGGAGGCCTTCCCGCGCGGCGACGGGGTCGACTTCCGCGCCGCCCCCGAGGACAGCTCCGTCGACGGAGCCGACTGGGGACCGGAGCGCACCCTGCGCGCCGAGGTGCTGCGGGCGATCCTGCTGGGCGCCTGTCCCCCCGTGCAGGGCCGGATCCCCGGTCTCAAGATCAAGGGCGCCAAGATCGTGGGCAAGCTCGACCTGCGCTACGCCGTCATCGACCACCCCATCCGGATGCGCGACTGCTGGTTCGAGCGCAAGCCCCTGGTCTACGGGGCCCAGCTGCGCGCCCTGGTCCTCGGCTACTCCACCCTGCCCGGCCTGACCGCCTCGACCCTGCGCGTCGAAGTGGTCCTGCGGCTCTCCTGCTGCCGGATCGCCGGCCCCGTACGGCTGCAGGGCGCGAAGATATCCGGGGGCCTCTTCCTCCAGGGGGCCGTGATCGGGCCCACGGCGGGCGAGGAGGCGGATGAGCCCCCGCTCCAGCTCAACCACATCGAGGTCGACACCGACATCATCGCGAACGACCTGACGGTGCACGGCCAGCTCCGCCTCAACGGGGCCACCGTCGGCGGCCAGATCCAGCTCGACCGCGCCCGCCTGCTCGCCCCCGGCGGGATCGCCCTGCACGCCGAGAACCTGACCGTCGGCACCGACCTGCGCGCACACCGGCTGAAGGCCCGCGGCATGGTCAACCTCACCGGCTCCCGGATACCCGGCCAGGCCTACCTCACCCGCGCCGACCTCGCCAACCCGGACGGGACCGCCCTGCGCGCCTCCAGCTGCACCATCGGTGAGCTGTGGCTGCGCCGGTGCGATCCCGTCCGGGGCGATGTGAACCTGCGCCGGTCCACCGTCGACCTGCTCCACGTCGACCCGCAGGCCTGGCCCGAGCGGATCGCCATCGACGGCCTGACCTACCGCACCCTCGCCCCGCACCTCCCCGCCGAGCAGCGGCTGCCCGCCCTGGAGCGGGAGGAGTCCGGGTACCTCACGTACGCCTACGAACAGCTCGCGGCGGCCTACCGCACGGCGGGCGACGAGGCGGCCGCCCGGACCGTCCAGCTCGCGAAGCTGCGCAGGCACCGCCACACCCTGCCCCGGGCCGCCCGGTTGTGGGGGCTGCTCCAGGACGTCACCGTCGGCTACGGCTTCCGGCCGCTGCGCGCGGCGGGCTGGCTGACGGCCCTGCTGATGACCGGGTCGATCGCGTACGGGATCGACCCGCCGCGTGCCCTGAAGGCAGGGGAGGCGCCGGACTTCAACGCGGTCTTCTACACGATCGACCTCATGGTGCCGATCGTCGGTTTCGGCCAGGAGGGGGCCTTCGCACCGGGCGGCTGGCACCAGTGGCTGTCGTACCTGCTGATCGTGACCGGCTGGATCCTCGCCACCACCACGGCGGCGGGCGTCAGCCGGTCACTCCAGCGTCAGTAGGCCCGGGTCGGGCCGACCGGTCAGGCGGCCTTGGCCTTGGTGGCGTACATGTCGACGTACTCCTGGCCCGAGAGGCGCATGACCTCGGCCATCACCGAGTCGGTGACGGCGCGCAGCACGTAGCGGTCGCGGTCCATGCCCTCGTAGCGGGAGAACTCCATCGGCTCGCCGAAGCGGACGGTGACCCGGCCCGGACGCGGCATGCCGGCGCCGCCGGGCTGGAGCTTGTCGGTGCCGATCACCGCGAACGGCACCACGGGGGCCCCGGTCATCAGGGTCAGGCGGGCGATGCCGGTGCGGCCGCGGTAGAGCCGGCCGTCGGGGGAGCGGGTGCCCTCGGGGTAGATGCCGAAGATCTTGCCCTCTTCGAGGATCCGGCGGCCGGTCATCAGGGCCGCGACTCCGCCGTTGGCGCCGTCACGGTCGACGGGGATCATGCCGGAGCCGGTGAAGAACCAGGCCATGGCGCGGCCCTTGACGCCCTTGCCCGTGACGTACTCGTCCTTGCCGATGAAGTGGACCGTACGGTCGCACACCAGCGGAAGGATCATGGAGTCGATGAAGGTGAGGTGGTTGCCCGCCAGAATCACCGGGCCGGAGCCGGGGATGTTCTCGATGCCCTCCACGCGGGTGCGGAACATCATGCGCATGACCGGTCCGACAGTGGCTTTGATGAGCTTCGTACGGAACAACGTGGGCCCTCCGGCATCGAAAAGCGGTTCGCGCACCCACCACACGGCGGGAGCGCAGGTGAGGACGATACTCGCGGGTCAGGTCCGAGCGCACATCGGGTTCACGTGTCGGATACAGAGTGTTGACGCACGTTTGCGCCAAGTTCCCCGGATGGGCCCTCTTCGCACGCCCTTCGGCCACCACCTTTTGCCTACCATCTGCACGCCGATCGCGGGCCGCGACACGGCGTTCACGACGAGGAGTGGGCACTCATGACACAGAGTGGGGCAGCGCGGCGCACGGTCCTGGGGGCGGCCGTCCTGGCGGCGGGGACCGGATTCACCGGACTCGCGGCGGGTTCCGCCGCCGCGGCGGACGAGGCGGACGGCCAGGTGTACGGCGACGGGCACGGCGAAGGGGGCTACCGGGACCTCCCCCACCCGACGGTCATCGGCCATCGCGGAGCCAGCGGCTACCGGCCGGAGCACACGATCGGCTCCTACCAGCTCGCCCTGGACCTGGGCGCCGACGTGGTCGAGCAGGACCTGGTCCCGACCCGCGACGGCCATCTGGTGTGCCGCCACGAGAACGAGATCGGCGGGACCACGGACGTCGCCGAGCACCTCGAATTCGCCTCCCGGCGCACCACCAAGTCCGTCGACGGGGTCGCCGTCACCGGCTGGTTCACCGAGGACTTCACCCTGGCCGAACTGCGGACCCTGCGCGCGAAGGAACGTATCCCGGCCGTCCGCCAGCGCAACACGCTCTACGACGGCCAGTGGGCCGTGCCCACCTTCGAAGAGGTGCTCCGCTGGGCCGACCGCGAGGGCAAGCGGCGCGGCAGGCGGGTGTGGCTGCACGTCGAGACCAAGCACCCCAGCTACTTCCGGGGCCTCGGCCTCGGCCTGGAGGAGCCCCTCGCCAAGCTCCTGCGCCGCTACGGGCGCGACGGGTGGGGCGCCGCCGTCTTCCTCCAGTCCTTCGAGCCCTCCAGCATCCAGCGCCTGGCCCGGCTGGTCTCCGCGCCCCGCGTGGTGCTGCTCTCCGCGGGCAATACCCGTCCGTGGGACTTCGAACTGGCCAAGGACCCGCGTACGGTCGCGGACCTGGTCAAGCCCGAGGGCCTGAAGTGGATCTCCGGCTTCGCCCAGGGGATCGGCCCGACCATGGACCTGATCCTGCCGCGCGACGCGGACGGCAGGCTCGGCACGCCGACCACCCTGGTGAAGGACGCCCACGCCCGCGGACTGCTGCTGCACCCCTATACCGCGCGCAACGAGAACAGCTTCCTGCCGGCCGAGTACCGCAGGGGCACCGACCCGGCCGCGTACGGGGACGCCTTCGGCGCCTTCCGGACCTACTTCGAACAGGGCATCGACGGGATCTTCACCGACAACCCGGACACCGGACTGCTCGCGGCGGAGGCCTTCCGGCCGGGCCGACGCCCCGCCAACCGCTGAGCGCCGTCAACCGCTGAGCGCCGCTTCCCGTACGAGTGGGCCGGGCCCGGTGGGGAAACCGTCCGGCCCGGCCCGCTCGTCCCGCCCGGCATGGACCTGTTGAAGGCTGATTACCTCGACAAGCTGGGCCCGCTGCTCTCCGCCGAGGCGGCGGCGGAGGCCCCGGGTGCCGGAGTGGACGCGGCCGACCTGGAACAAGCCGTCTGGGTCAGGCTGCTGGAGAGCGGCCGCCACGCCCCCGATCCGGCCGAGCCCGCCGAGTCGGCGCGGTGGCTGCGCCGGGCGGTCCGGGCGGAGGCCCGCCGGGCCCGGCGCCGGGCGCGCCGGGAGATCCCGTACGACCACCGCCCGCACACCGCGGACGGCCACCGCGGGCACGCTACGGACACGAGCACACCGGCCGGGGCGGCCGCCGGGGCCGAGCCGGAAGGGGCCCTCCTGAACGGCGAGGAGAACCGGGCCCTCCGATCGGCGGTCGCCCGGTTGCCGGGACGCTGTCCCGAGCTGATGAAGGCACTTCTTTCGCCCAGAGACCTCACTTACCGTGAAATCGCAGGAGAGTTGGGTATCTCACAAGGAAGTTTGGGGCCCGTGCGTTCCCGTTGCCTGGGATGTCTGCGCAGAATGCTGGCTGCAGAGGTTGCGGCTCCTGGCCTGCGGGGAAAGGAGCGGTAGACCAACGGGCTACCAGGTGAGCTGGAGGCATGCGCACATGGGCATGAGCGTGACCATTTCGGCGGCGGCTGCCGAGGACGCTGAGCAGATCTTCAAACTGCAGTACCTGGCCTTCCAGCGGGAGGCGGAGCTCTACGGCAACTACCTCATCCAGCCGCTCACCCAGTCCCTGGACTCCCTCAAGGGCGAACTGGCGACGGGCACCGTCCTGGTGGCCCGGCTCGGCGACGAGATCGTCGGGACCGTGCGCGGCAGTGTGGACGAGGACGGCACCGGCAAGATCGCCAAGCTGTGCGTGCATCCGCGTCTGCAGGGTCACGGTCTCGGGGCGCGCCTGCTGCGCGCGGTCGAGGAGGCCCTGGCGAGCCCCGGCAACACCACCCGCTTCCGCCTGCACACCGGGCACAAGAGCGAGTCGAACCTGCGCCTCTACCGCAAGGCCGGATACGTCAGGGTCGGCGGCCGCACGGCGTCCGACGGCGTCCAGCTGGTGATCCTGGAGAAGGAAGCCAAGGACCCGACCGACTTCACGGTCAGCGCGTAGCCGCTTCCCCGCGCTTGCGCAGCCAGAGCATCCCGGTGATCGGCAGGATCACCGGGATGAACAGGTAGCCCATCCCGAACTGGGACCACACGGTCGTGTCGGGGAAGGACTCGGGTCGCACCAGGGTCCAGGTCCCCACGGCCAGCACGCCCGCCAGCTCGGCGGCGCAGCAGATCAGCGCCGCCTTGCGGGCCGTTTCGCCGCCGCGCACCAGCGAGTACGTGATGAACGCGTAGGCCAGCGCGGCCACGGCGGACAGCGCGTACGCGAGCGGCGCGCGGTCGAACTCGGTGGAGATCTGGAAGGCCGAGCGGGAGACCGCGCCCACCACCATCACCCCGTACAGCCACACCAGCAGCAGACCGGGCCCGGAGACCAGCCGCTTGCGCCCGTCGGCGGTGGCCGGGGTGGCGGCGCCGGTGGCGTTCGTCGTGTCGGAGTCAGGCACCGGCGGTTCCCCAGATGTCGTAGAGCCGTACTTCGAGGACGGCGAGCACGACGGCGCCCGCGGCCACCGTGATCGATCCCCACTTGGTCCGCTCGGTCAGCGAGAGCATCCCGGCCGCCGGTACCGCGGCGAACGCGCCCACCAGGTAGGCCACGAAGATCACCGTGCCCTCGTCGGGCTTCTCGCCCTGGGCCAGCTTGACCAGGCCGATCACCAGCTGCGCCAGGACCAGCACGGTCACGACGGCCATACCGATGAAGTGCCAGTCCTTGGTCGGCTGGTCCCGCCATGCGGCGTGGCCGCACCAGGCGGCGAGGGCGAGTGCGGCCACGCCGATGGCGACCGTCAGGGCGTCGAGCATGCAGCGAGGGTATTACGGGCCGAAAGACCCGATGCGCGCACCCCTGTGCCCCGACCGTGGTCTTGACCACAGCGGGCCCCGTCGCCGCACGCCGCAGGGGGCGGGCCGCACGGGCCTCGGTACCCCTGTCGGTGCAGGTCAGCGCGGCTGGGCGGCCTCGGTGCGGAGGGGTGGCCGCGAGGGGTGGAGTCCGGTATGCGGTCGCATAGCGTCCGCTATTCGGACGCCGTTGATCGGTCAGGGGATAGGTCTGGTTTACTGGGGCCCATGACCACGACGAGCAGCCGCACCCTTGCGACCGAGGCGACGATGACGCCCGGTGCTCGTTGTATGTGTCGAATGTGCGCCTTCTGAGGGCCCCCTCCTGAGCCTCGCGCCCCGAAGCGAGACCAGTCGCGCCCGTGCTTCGTCCCCTGATGAACAGCACGGCTCGTCCATGCCCCGCGCACGTGTCGACGTCATCGTTTTCTGACGGTTCGTCCCGTATCGCGTCCCCAGATTGTTTGCCCCGTGCCCGGCACCCCGCTGCGCCGTGCACTCGACAGCGACGGAAATCCTGTGATCACCACATCGGGCCTCACGAAGGTCTACCAGTCCCGTGGCCGCGAGGTCACCGCCCTGGACGGCGTCGATCTCCACGTCCGTGAGGGCGAGGTCTACGGAGTCATCGGCCAGAGCGGCGCAGGCAAATCCTCCCTGATCCGCTGCGTCAACCTGCTGGAGCGCCCCACCACCGGCACCGTGACGGTCGACGGCGTCGACCTCACCGCCCTCGCCGGCCGCGGCCGCCGCGCCGGCAAGGAGCTCCGCGAGGCCCGCAGCCGCATCGGCATGGTCTTCCAGCACTTCAACCTGCTGTCCTCGCGCACCGTCCAGGCCAACGTCGAGCTGCCCCTGGAGATCCTCGGCGTCTCCGGCCGCGAGCGCTCCCGCAAGGCCCTCGAACTCCTCGACCTGGTCGGCCTCGCCGACAAGGCCAAGGCCTACCCGACCCAGCTCTCCGGCGGCCAGAAGCAGCGCGTCGGCATCGCCCGCGCCCTGGCCGGCGACCCCAAGGTGCTGCTGTCCGACGAGGCCACCAGCGCCCTGGACCCCGAGACCACCCGCTCCATCCTCAAGCTGCTGCGCGACCTCAACCAGCAGCTCGGCCTCACCGTCCTGCTCATCACGCACGAGATGGACGTGGTCAAGACCGTCTGCGACTCCGCCGCGCTGATGAAGAGCGGCAGGATCATCGAGTCCGGAACCGTCGCCGAACTCCTCGCGACCCCCGGCTCCGAGCTCGCCGGCGAGCTCTTCCCGGTCACCGGCTCCGCCACCGGCCCCGGCCGCACGGTCGTCGACGTGACCTTCCACGGCGACGCCGCCGCCCAGCCGGTCATCTCGCAGCTCTCGCGCACGTACAACATCGACATCTCGATCCTCGGCGCCGCGATGGACACCGTCGCGGGCCGCCAGATCGGCCGCATGCGCATCGAACTGCCCGGCGGCTACGAGGAGAACGTCGTCCCGGTCGGCTTCCTGCGCGAGCAGGGCCTCCAGGTCGACGTGGTCGACGACCCCGAAGACGCCGACGCCGAGCTCGCCCAGCTCGTCAAGGATGGTGCCAAGTGACCTGGTCCGAAATGCAGCCCCTGCTCACCCAGGGCACCTACGACACCCTCTACATGGTGCTGTGGTCCACCCTGGTGACCGTGCTCGGCGGCCTGCCCATCGGCATCCTGCTGGTCCTCACCGACAAGGGCGGCCTCCTGCAGAACCAGCCGCTCAACAAGGTCCTCGGCGTGATCGTGAACATAGGCCGCTCGCTGCCGTTCATCATCCTGCTGATCTTCCTGATCCCGGTCACCACCGCGGTCGTCGGCACCTTCATCGGCCCCACCGCCATGATCGTCCCGCTCGCCATCGGCGCCATCCCCTTCTTCGCGCGCCTCGTCGAGACGGCCGTCCGCGAGGTGGACCACGGCCTGATCGAGGCCGTCGAGTCCATGGGCGGCGGGATCCCCACCCTGGTCGGCAAGGTGCTCCTCCCGCAGGCCCTGCCGTCCCTGGTCGCCGGTGTCACCACCACCGTCATCACCCTCGTCGGCTACTCGGCCATGGCCGGCGCGGTCGGCGGCGAAGGACTGGGCTCCAAGGCCATCACCTACGGCTTCCAGCGCTTCGAGACCGGCTTCATGATCGCGACCGTCGTGGTCCTGATCGCCCTCGTCACGGTGATCCAGCTGCTCGGCGACGGCGCGGTCCGCCTCCTCGCCCGCCGCGGCCGGACCGCCTGAGAAGACTTCCCCCCCAACAGAGCCCGCACTTGTCGTGCTTGGGCCACCACCAGCAAGTCCTCGGTACTTGTTCAGCAAGAAAGGCACTCTTCGTGCGTAAGAACATCAAGCTCACCGCCCTCGCCGCCACGGCCACCGCGCTCGCCCTCGGCCTCACCGCCTGCGGCAGCTCCTCCGACCCGTCCTCGGCGAAGGCCGGCGGCGGCAAGGCCGACGAGAGCAAGCCCCTCGTCATAGCGGCCTCCCCGAGCCCGCACGCCGACGTCCTGAACTTCGTCAAGGACAAGCTCGCGGCCAAGGAAGGCCTCAAGCTGGAGGTCAAGGAGTTCACGGACTACGTCCTGCCGAACACCGCCACCGAGCAGGGCCAGGTCGACGGCAACTACTTCCAGCACAAGCCGTACCTCGACGACTTCAACAAGAAGAACGGCACGCACGTCGTGCCCGTCGTGAACGTGCACCTGGAACCCCTCGGCCTCTACTCCAAGAAGATCAAGGCCATCGGCGACATCAAGGCCGGCCAGACCATCGCCGTCCCCAACGACACCACCAACGAGGGCCGCGCGCTGCAGCTGCTCGCCGCGAACAACCTGATCACCCTCAAGGAGGGTGTCGGAACCGGCGCCAAGCTGTCCGACATCACCGACAAGAAGGGCCTGGAGTTCAAGGAGCTGGAGGCCGCCACGGTTCCGCGCGCCCTGAACGACGTGGACGCCGCGGTCATCAACGGCAACTACGCCCTGGAGGCCAAGCTGTCGCCCGCCGAGGACGCGCTGATCCTGGAGAAGGCCGAGGGCAACCCCTACGCCAACTTCCTCGCGGTCAAGGACGGCAACCAGAACGACCCGCGGATCCAGAAGCTGGCCAAGCTCCTGAACTCCGACGAGGTCAAGAAGTTCATCGAGGAGAAGTACCAGGGCTCGGTCGTCCCGGCCTTCGGCGCCCCGGCCGCCTCCTGAACCGGTACCACCTGATCCGGTTCGTCCCGGACCGGTCATGAATCTCGGCCCCGCACGCACCTGACGGCGCGCGGGGCCGAGCTCTGCCCGCTTCCGGGCAACCCGGCCCTGCACATCACCCGGTCGATGCTGCATGCTGTGGCCTACGAACCGCACGCACGGTCCCGCACGAACGGTCCCGCACCGCGGTCGCATCGCACCACGGTCGCACCACGGTCTCAGGCATGGAGCTGCGCATGACTACCACCTTCCCGGACGTCACCATCAGCACGGACCGGCTGGTGCTGCGCCCCTTCGAGGAAGAGGACGTCACCGCGCTCACCGAGATGATGAACGACGAGCACATCACCGCCTGGACCGGCGTGCCCCACCCGTACACCCACACCGAGGCGCACGCCTGGGCCACCCGGCACTCCCACGCGGAACGCACCGAGGGCCGCGGCATCGTCTTCGCCGTCACCGAGTTCCTCACCCAGCGCCTCGTCGGCATCGTGCACCTGCAGAGCACCAACTGGCACACCCGCGCCACCGAGGTCGGCTACGTCACCGCCCCCTGGGCCCGCGGCGAGGGCTACGCCAGCGAATCCGTCCTGGCCGTCGCCCAATGGCTCTTCCGCGACCAGGGGTTCGAGCGCCTCGAACTGCGCACCGCCGCCGACAACACCGCCTCGCAGCAGGTGGCCCAGAAGATCGGCTGCATCAGCGAGGGCGTCCTGCGCAACGCATGGATAGTCCGTACGCAGACGGCCGACGGCGGCTGGGCCGACACCCGCACCGACCTCATCGTCTGGAGCCTGGTCCCCGAGGACCTCGACGAGGGCGACGGCTACGACGGGTACGACAGCTACGACACCTACGGCGAATACGCCCGCAGCAGCGCCTTCCCGCAGCACGTCGACGTGAACGGCCACCCCGTCGGCGCCGACCGGAACTGAACCGACAACCGGGTAGTCTCACCGTGCCCGCCCCGACGCAAGCCCGACCGACCCCCAGACCAGGAGACTGACGACGATGGCCGACCGGGTCACGGTGATCGGCTGGGACGGTTCGCCCCTGACCGCGGGCGCCCGGTCCGCGCTCTCCGCCGCCACCCTCGTGGCCGGCGCCGCGCACCACCTCGCCCTCCCCGAAGTACCGCCCACCGCGGAACGCATCCGCCTGGGCAGTGTCGGCCTCGCCGCGCGGCGCATCGCCGGCCACCGCGGTACCGCCGTGGTCTTCGCCGACGGGGACCCCGGCTTCTTCGGAGCCGTACGCACCCTGCGCGCCCCGGAGCACGGCCTGGAGGTCGAGGTCGTCCCGGCCGTCTCCTCCGTGGCCGCCGCCTTCGCCCGCGCCGGCATGCCCTGGGACGACGCCCAGGTCGTCGTCGCCCACCCCCGCACCCTGCGCCGCGCGGTCAACGTCTGCCGCGCCCACGCCAAGGTCGCCGTCCTCACCTCACCCGGCGCCGGCCCCGCGGAACTGGCGCTGCTCCTCGAAGGAGTCCACCGCACCTTCGTCGTCTGCGAGGAACTCGGCACGGACCGCGAGCAGGTGAGCGTCCTCACCTCCGACCGCGCCGCCGACCACAGCTGGCGCGACCCGAACGTCGTCATCGTCATCGGCGGCGGGGGACCGGCACCCGCCGACGCGGGCTGGCTCCTCGGCCAGAGCGCCGCCCGGTCCGCCGACCGCGGCTGGGCCGGACCCCAGGCCGACGCGGGAGAAGGCGAGTCCGCGCAGCTCCGCGCCGCCCAGCTCGCCCGGCTCGGCCCGCGCACCGGCGACCTCCTCTGGGACATCGGCGCCGGATCCGGCGGCGTGGCCGTGGACGCGGCCGTCCTCGGCGCCGCCGTCATCGCGGTGGACGCCGACCCGGCCGCCTGCGACCGGGTAACTGCCGCCGCCCGCAAGCGGGGAGTGCAGCTCCAGGCCGTCGCCGGGCGCGCGCCGCACGTACTGGAGAGCCTGCCCGAGCCCGATGTCGTGCGCGTCGGCGGCGGAGGTGCCGCCGTCGTCGCGGCCGTCGCCGAACGCCGCCCCGAACGGATCGTCAGCCACGCCTCCACCCGCGACGAGGCGGAGGCGATCGGCAGGGCACTCACCGAACACGGTTACGCCGTCGAGTGCGCGCTGCTCCAGTCCGTCGGCCTGGACACCCGGACCTGGACCGAACAGGACCGTTCCGTGGTGTTCCTCCTGGCAGCGGAACGCCCCGCCACGCGCTGAGACGAGGGCCGGGGTAGGCTGGCCGATCGTCGTACTGCCTCGGACGATTCGGGCATCGCGACACCGCCTGGACGCGCGACGTGGCGCAGTCCACAAAGGACCGTGACGGTTATGGCCGCCACGATGGTCGACGGGCGCGACAATGCTTACTGGTTGTCGTGCAGGCGTATGCGAGACGAGTTCGTCGCACCGCAACCCCGCAGGCAAAACCGCTCGGCGGACTCGTGGGCGACCGGGCGATCGAAGAGGCAACACCGATGGGCGAGGGGTAAGCATGACTGACACCGGCCAGGTCCCGGGCGAGGGTCTCCCGGACAACGCGGGCATGGTGGATCAGCAGAGCGTCCCCGCTCCGGTCCAGATCCCCGCACCGATTCCCCCCGGCTACGCCTTCCAGGACCTCATGGACAACCCGGCCGAGCCGGAGGACGAGGAACTGCTGCTGATGCCGAGCGGCCAGGGCGCGTGGAGCGACCCGCAGGTCGTCCCGCAGGCCCCCGCCTTCCCGGCCGCGCCCCAGCTCGGCGAGCCGCAGATGTACCCGGACCTGTCCTACTCCGCCGAGCCCGCCTACCCCGAGGCCCCGGCCGCGTTCAGCGAGTTCCCCCCGCCCGTGTTCCCCGACGGCGGCTACAGCGCGGGCGCGCACGAGACCGGCGGCCGTGACTCCGGCGCGCTCGACCTCGGCGGGCTCGTCGTCCCGCCCCCGGCGGCCTCCGTCGCCCCGGCGGCCCCCGCGGCCCCCGTCCGGCGTCCCCTGCACATGGGCCCGCCCATGCCCGAGGCCAACGGCGGAGTCGTGCGGTCCCTCGCCGACCGGGGCCCGGCCGCCGCGCCCGCCCAGGCCGCCCCGACGGCCGCCCCGCTCGGCGCCGTGGCGACGACCCCGCTCCACCAGGCCGGCCCCCCGACCTTGGGGCCCGAGTACCTGGACATCCCGCGCGCCGAGCCCGCAGCGGCCCCCGAGGCCCAGCCGGGCGAGATCCCGCCGCAGGGCGGGGCCCCGTGGACCCCGGAGTCCGTCCCCGCCCCGGAGCCGGTGGCGGCCGAGCCGGCCCGGGACCCCGAGCCGGTGGCGGTCCCCGTAGCCGCCGAAGCCCCCGAGCCGGTAGCGGCCGCCGTCGAGCCGGAGCCGCAGCCGGTGCCCGTGCCGGCGGAGACGGCGGCTCACCCGCCGCAGCCCGAGGCCGTTCCGGCCGAGGCGCTCCCCGCGGCGGCGGAGACCCCCGAGCCGGTGGCCGCGGAGCCGGTGGTCGCCGAGGTGCCCGCCGTCGTACCCGTACCGGTCGCCCCCGCGGAGCCGGCCGTACCGGTCGCCCCCGCGGAGCCCGCCGAGCCCGTCCAGCCGGTGCTCGCCGAGGCCGTGCCCGCCGAGGCCGTGCCCGCCCCGGTCGAGCCGGCGGCCGTCGAGCCGCAGCCCGCCCCGGCAGCCCCCGAGGAGCAGCCGGCCGAGCCCGTCGCGCCCGAGCCCGTGGCGGTCGTCGCCCCGGTGGAGGCCGCCGAGCCCGTGCAGCCGGTGCTCGCCGAGGCCGTGCCCGCGGAGGCCGTGCCCGCCCCGGTCGAGCCGGCGGCCGTCGAGCCGCAGCCCGCCCCGGCAGCCCCCGAGGAGCCCGCCCCGGCCGCCCCCGCCGAGCCGGCCGAGGCCGTCGCCCCGGCGGACCAGCCCGAGGCGGAGTCCGAGACCGGGCCCGAGGCCGCCGTCGCGGCCGAGCCCGCCGCCGGCGAGGCGGCCCCCGGCTACGCCGACGCCGAGCGCGAGGCCGTCCTGCGCGTCATGCGCGAGCGCCGCGACATCCGCAAGGGCTTCCGTACCGATCCGATCCCCCACGAGGTGCTGCTCCGCGTCCTGGAGGCGGCCCACACCGCGCCCAGCGTCGGCCACTCCCAGCCCTGGGACTTCGTCGTCATCCGCTCCGCCGAGACCCGCCGGACGATGCACGAGCTCGCCCAGCGCCAGCGCGAGGCGTACGCGAAGTCGCTGCCCAAGGGCCGGGCGAAGCAGTTCAAGGAACTCAAGATCGAGGCCATCCTCGACACCCCGGTGAACATCGTCGTGACCGCCGACCCCACCCGGGGCGGACGCCACACCCTCGGCCGGCACACCCAGCCGCAGATGGCCCCGTACTCCTCGGCCCTCGCCGTCGAGAACCTCTGGCTCGCCGCGCGCGCCGAAGGCCTCGGCGTCGGCTGGGTCAGCTTCTTCGACGAGCGTGAGATGGTCCGCGAGCTGGGCCTGCCCGAGCACCTCGAAGTCGTCGCCTACCTCTGCGTCGGCTACGTCGACGAGTTCCCCGAGGAGCCCGAGCTCGCCCAGGCCGGCTGGTCGCAGCGCCGCCCGCTCTCCTGGGTGGTCCACGAGGAGACCTACGGCCGGCGCGCGCTGCCCGGCGAGGAGCCGCACGACCTGCTCTCCGAGACGGTCGCAAGCATCCGCCCGCTCGACGCGAAGGCTCTGGGCGAGGCCTGGGAGCGCCAGAAGCGCATGACCAAGCCCGCCGGGGCCCTGGGCATGCTGGAGATCATCTCGGCCCAGCTGTCCGGCCTCTCCCGCGTCTGCCCGCCGCCGATCCCGGAGCCGGCCGCGGTCGCGATCTTCGCCGGTGACCACGGTGTGCACGCCCAGGGCGTCACCCCGTGGCCGCAGGAGGTCACCACGCAGATGGTGGCCAACTTCCTCGGCGGCGGAGCGGTCTGCAACGCCTTCGCCAACCAGGTCGGCGCCGAGGTCTGCGTGATCGACGTCGGTGTCGCGGGCGACCTGCCCGCCACCCCGGGCCTGCTGCCCCGCAAGGTCCGCCCCGGCACGGCGGACCTCTCCACCGGCCCGGCGATGACCCGCGAGGAAGCCATCGCGGCCATCGAGGTCGGCATCGAGACGGCCCGCGACCTCGTCGCGGCGGGCAACAAGGCGCTCCTCACCGGCGAGATGGGCATCGCGAACACCACGGTCTCCGCAGCCCTGATCTCGGTCTTCACGGGAGTCGACCCGTCGGAGGTCACCGGCCGCGGCACGGGCATCAACGACGAGACGCACGCCCGCAAGGTCGAGGTCGTCCGCCGCGCCCTGGAACTCCACCAGCCCGACCCGGCGGACCCGATCGGCGTCCTCGCGGCCATCGGCGGCCTGGAGCACGCGGCCATCGTCGGCCTCCTCCTCGGCGGCGCGTCGCTGCGCACCCCGGTGATCCTGGACGGCGTGAGCGCCGGAGCGGCCGCCCTGGTGGCCCGCGCCATCGCCCCCGAGTCCCTGTCGGCGTGCATCGCGGGCCACCGCAGCGCCGAGCCGGGCCACGTCGCCGCGCTCAACAAGCTGGGCCTGCGCCCGCTGGTCGACCTGGACCTCCGCCTCGGCGAGGGAACGGGCGCCCTGCTCGCCCTTCCCCTGGTCCAGAGCGCGGCCCGCGCGATGCACGAGGTCGCCACGTTCGACTCGGCGGGCGTCACCGAGAAGTAGTACTCCGGCGGACCGTGGGGCGGGGAGGGGCACCGCCCCACCGCGAAGCCAATCCCAGCCCCGCCGGCGATTGAGGCGCGGGGTCCGGGGCGGAGCCCCGATCCGTGACCGGCACCCACGTACGGCAGGGGCCGGACCCGGCACCACCCACCCCGCACCCGGGGCCCGGGGCGCAGCCCCGTCCGCGCCTCGGGACGGCCCGCGCCGTATGGTGGACCCGCACCGAGAATCCGCACGTCAGCACACCGCCGCTCCAGAGCCGCAGCGGCAAGACAGAACGACTGCCGCACCAGGAGCCGCACCGCCATGGCCGACAACCCCGCCTACCCCGTAGGACTCCGCCTCGCCGGCCGCCGCGTCGTCGTCATCGGCGGTGGCCAGGTCGCCCAGCGCCGCCTCCCGGCGCTCATCGCGGCCGGCGCCGACGTCCTGCTCATCTCGCCCTCGGCCACCCCTTCCGTGGACGCCATGGCCGAGACCGGCGAGATCCGCTGGGAGCGCCGCCGCTACCGGGACGGCGACCTCGCCGACGCCTGGTACGCGCTGATCGCCACCCAGAACCGCGAGGACAACGAGCGCGCCTCCGCCGAGGCCGAGCGCGAGCGCGTCTGGTGCGTCCGCGCCGACGACGCCTCCGCCGCCACCGCGTGGACCCCCGCGACCGGCCGCATCGAGGGCGTCACCGTCGCCGTGCTGACCGGCAACGACCCCCGCCGCTCCGCGGCCGTCCGCGACGCCGTCGTGGAGGGGCTGCGCGACGGCACCCTCACCGCCCCCGCCCACCGGCACAAGGCCACGCCCGGCGTGGCCCTCGTCGGCGGCGGCCCGGGTGACCCGGACCTGATCACCGTGCGCGGCCGCCGCCTCCTCGCCGAGGCCGACGTGGTCATCGCCGACCGGCTCGGCCCCCGCGACCTGCTCGACGAGCTTCCGCCGCACGTCGAGGTCATCGACGCCGCGAAGATCCCGTACGGCCGGTTCATGGCCCAGGAGGCCATCAACAACGCCCTGATCGAGCACGCCCGGGCCGGCAAGGCCGTGGTCCGGCTCAAGGGCGGGGACCCGTACGTCTTCGGCCGCGGCATGGAGGAGCTCCAGGCCCTCGCCGAGGCCGGCATCCCCTGCACCGTCGTCCCCGGCATCTCCAGCTCCATCTCGGTCCCCGGCGCCGCCGGCATCCCGGTGACCCACCGCGGTGTGGCGCACGAGTTCACCGTCGTGAGCGGCCACGTCGGCCCCGACGACCCGCGCTCGCTCGTGGACTGGGCCTCGCTCGCCAAGCTCACCGGCACCCTGGTGATCCTCATGGGCGTCGACAAGATCGGCCTGATCGCCGCGGCACTGGTGCGCCACGGCCGCTCCGCGGACACCCCCGTCGCGGTGATCCAGGAGGGCACCACCGCCACCCAGCGCCGGGTGGACGCCACCCTGGCCACGGTCGGCGAGACCGTGCGCGCCGAGGAGGTCCGTCCCCCGGCCGTCATCGTCATCGGCGAGGTCGTCCGCGTGAACGGCCCGGGCGACCGCCCCCTCCCCACCATCGGCGCCTGACAGGCCGTTGGCACCGCACCCAGGACAAGGCAGTATCACCCTGTGGCTGATCTCATCACCATCACCGACCCCGACGACCCGCGCCTGCGCGACTACACGGGCCTGACCGACGTCGAACTCCGGCGCCGGCGCGAGCCCGCGGAAGGCCTTTTCATCGCCGAGGGCGAGAAGGTCATCAGACGCGCCAAGGACGCCGGATACGAGATGCGCTCGATGCTGCTCTCCGCCAAGTGGGTCGACGTCATGCGCGACGTCATCGACGAACTCCCGGCACCGGTCTACGCGGTGAGCCCCGAGCTCGCCGAGCGCGTCACCGGCTACCACGTGCACCGCGGGGCCCTGGCCTCCATGCAGCGCAAGCCGCTGCCCACGGCCGAGGAGCTGCTCTCGACGACCCGCCGCGTGGTCGTCATGGAAGCGGTCAACGACCACACCAACATCGGGGCCATCTTCCGCAGTGCCGCCGCCCTCGGCATGGACGCGGTGCTGCTGTCGCCCGACTGCGCGGACCCGCTCTACCGCCGCTCGGTGAAGGTCTCCATGGGCGCGGTGTTCTCCGTCCCCTACGCCCGCCTGGAGGCCTGGCCGAAGAGCCTGGACTCGGTCCGCGAGGCGGGCTTCAAGCTGCTCGCCCTCACCCCGCACGAGAAGGCCACGCCGATCGACGTGGCCGCGCCGCAGTCCCTGGAACGGGTCGCGCTCATGCTCGGAGCCGAGGGCGACGGCCTGTCCACGCCCGCGCTGGTCGCCGCCGACGAGTGGGTGCGGATTCCGATGGCGCACGGCGTGGACTCGCTGAACGTGGGCGCCGCGGCCGCGGTCGCCTTCTACGCGGTGGCGCAGGGCCGCGCCGCCCAGTAGGCGCCGGGGCTACAGCTTCTGGGCCGCCGCGATGCCCAGCGCCACGATCAGCGTCACCACGACGAACACGATCAGCCGCTGCCGCATCAGCTTCGGGTCCGGCCGCGAGGGGCGCCGTCCCGTCCCCGTCGTCCTGGGGGCCGGACGGCCGCCCGTACGGCCCGAGGTCGGCCGGGAGGACGGGCCGCCGGGGTGCTGCGGGTTGCGGGAGGACGAGGGCCGCGAGTGCGGGCCGCTCGGGGACCCGCCCTGTGCCCGGGGTGTGGTGCCGCCGCCCGTACGACGTTCCGTGCGCCGGCCCGGGTACTCCTCGGCCCCGCCGATCCGCTCCGCCTCCGGGAGCCGCCCGGTGGGCCGCTCGACCCGGGCCCGCTGGGCCGGCGGGCGCCCGTCCGAGAGCCCCTGGGCCTCACGGGCGGCGATCTCCTTGAGCCGCATCGACAGCTGGAGCGTACTGGGGCGCTCCTCGGGATCCTTGGCGAGGCAGGCCCGTACCAGGGGCGCCAGCGCGTCCGGGACGCCCTGCAGGTGCGGCTCCTCGTGCACCACGCGGTACAGCATGACCTCGGAACTGCCGTGTCCGAAGGGCGAGTCGGCGGTGGCCGCGTAGGCCAGGGTGGCGCCGAGGGCGAAGACGTCGGTGGCCGGGGTGACGACGGCGCCGCGCACCTGCTCGGGTGCGAGGAAGCCGGGGGAGCCGACGGCCGTACCCACATGGGTGAGGGTGCTCGCCCCGGTGGCCCAGGCGATCCCGAAGTCGATGATCCGGGGTCCCTTGGGCGACAGCAGGATGTTCGAGGGCTTGAGGTCGCGGTGCACCACGCCCGCCTCGTGGACGGCGACCAGGCCCTCGGAGAGCGCGGCGCCCACGGCGGCGATCTGCGCGGCCGTCAGGGGGCCTTCCTCGGCCACCTTGTCGTGCAGCGAGGGGCCGGGTACGTACTGCGTCGCGAACCAGGGGCGCTCGGCCTCCAGGTCCGCCGCCACCAGGCGTGCGGTGCACCCGCCCCGGATCCGCCGGGCGGCGGACACCTCGCGGGCGAACCGCGAGCGGAACTCCTGGTCCTCGGCCAGATCCGGCCGGATGACCTTGAGCGCGACACGCTGCCCGCGCCGGTCCGATCCCAGATAGACCACGCCCATGCCGCCGGCGCCGAGACGCCGGTGCAGTCTGAACGAGCCGACGACACGCGGGTCCTCGCGCCGGAGCCGCATCATCGCCATGTCCACCCCGCTGACCGGTCGTCCTGTTGACGTGCCACAGCTTACGGACCATCCGGCATGCGTGCTCAGAGGCCGCGCCCTCGCCGGGGGATTCGATTGTCAGTGCGCCACAGCACACGTGAGGGGGCGTCGGTGCCGCCGCCCGGGAACGCTCCCGCACCGGCCGGTCCGGCCAAGCACCCCTTGTGACAAGGGGATTGGCGCCCCGGGGCGGCTCCGGGCCCACTCCGGCGTGCCGGTACGCCGCTCCTGCCCGAGTCGATCTTGCCGGCGGCCGGGGGGTGGACGCGCGGCCACAGGGAGTGACGGAAGTGAGCGAAGTCACTACCCTCCGGTCATCCCCTCGGGGAAGACCCCCAGAACGGGGGAGCGGTCTCCACCCAGGGGAGTACACGGGGCGGTCCCCGTCATCCTCCTGGAGGCCCGGCAATGGGTACGAGGGCATGAGGCCAGGAGCCGTCCGCCCGCCTAGTGTTGAAGACAAGCGGCGGGTGGCGCACTCGTCCCCCGAGGTCACAAGCCCGCCGCTGCCAGACGACAGGGAGAGGACCATGGCGGACATCGCACGGCACGGGCGCAAGGCATTCGCGTTCAACGGCCACGAGTCCGGTACCCGCCACCCCCTGGTGGCCGCGGCCATGGTGCTCCCCCTGGCCGCCCTGCTGCTCTTCCTCTTCGGAGGTTTCGATCAGCTGGCGGCGCAGGCGTCGTCCGTGGGTCTGATGCTGGGGCGCTGAGCGGCGCTCCAGGTCCGGGAGAGCGGCCCGGACCGGGACATCAGCCTGCCGAACCCCGTGGGGACGGGGGAGCGGCGGACGGACGGCAGGTGAAGGGTGCTGCCCGTACGACTGGGGAGTCGGACGGGCAGCACCCTTTGTCATGCACCCCGGCCGACCCGTGTGGGGGAACGCGAAAGCCCCGACCGTGGGAACGGCCGGGGCTTTCAGGTGGTGCGCGATACTGGGATTGAACCAGTGACCTCTTCCGTGTCAGGGAAGCGCTCTCCCGCTGAGCTAATCGCGCGGGCTCCGCAGCTCGAAAGCCGCAGGTGAAACAAGGTGGAGCAGGTGCTGCGTGCGCGATACTGGGATTGAACCAGTGACCTCTTCCGTGTCAGGGAAGCGCTCTCCCGCTGAGCTAATCGCGCGGGGATCCTTGCGGATCAGTGGACGATACTGGGATTGAACCAGTGACCTCTTCCGTGTCAGGGAAGCGCTCTCCCGCTGAGCTAATCGTCCTTGGAGGTGGAGACGGGATTTGAACCCGTGTAGACGGCTTTGCAGGCCGTTGCCTCGCCTCTCGGCCACTCCACCCGGAGCTGCGGGGGTTCTCGGGAAGATCCCCCACTTCGAGCGGACGACGAGACTCGAACTCGCGACATCCACCTTGGCAAGGTGGTGCTCTACCAACTGAGCTACGTCCGCAGGTCACCGTGTTCGCTCCGGGGTTTTTCCCCTTCGCTCCCTGGCGACGTGTTGAACTCTAGCGGATTACCGGGCCAGCTCAAAAACGCGTTTCCGCAGCGTGCTGCGGCTCGATCACCACAGGTCACCCGCCCGTCACCGCACCGGCGCCGTGTCGTCACCGGTCATAGACTCGCAGCCGTGCACGACCTGCCTCCCATGGCCCGCTTCGGCGGCCTTCTCGCGACCGACCTCCGAGACGTCACCAGCGATCCCGCAGCCCTCGACTCCACCGGCTTCTGGGCGGTGTCCGCCGACTTCGAGGGGCGGCTCGTCTGCGCGCGCTTCGGCGACGTACGCCGCGAGCCGGTCCCCGCGCCCGTCCCGGGCGCCTGGCGCGGCCCCGACCCCGACCGGTGGACCTCCTCCCTGGACCGCGCCGCGTACGTGGCCGGCGTACGGCGCATCCGTGAGCACATCGCCGCGGGTGAGGTCTATCAGGCCAATCTCTGCCGGGTGATGTCCGCGCCGCTGCCCCGTCCCGGCAGCGCCGACGTCGACGCGCTCACCGCGCTCCTCGCGCGCGGCAACCCCGCACCCTTCGCAGGAACGATTCGCCTGGCCGCGCACGGCGTCGAGATCGCCACCGCCTCCCCCGAACTCTTCCTGCGCCGGACCGGCCGGCACATCGAGTCCGGACCCATCAAGGGGACCGGCCGCACCGCCGACGACCTGCTTCCCAAGGACCACGCCGAGAACGTGATGATCGTGGACCTCGTCCGCAACGACCTCGGCCGGGTCTGCGCCACGGGCTCCGTCACCGTCCCCGAGCTGTGCGCCGTCGAGGAGCACCCGGGCCTGGTCCACCTCGTCTCGATCGTGAGCGGCGAGCTCGCCGACGGCGCCGGCTGGCCGGAGCTGTTCGCCGCCACCTTTCCGCCCGGTTCCGTCACGGGCGCCCCGAAGTCCTCCGCCCTGCGCATCATCGAAGCTCTGGAAACCGCCCCGCGCGGCCCCTATTGCGGAGGCATCGGCTGGGTCGACGCGGACCGGGGCGCGGCCGAGCTCGCCGTCGGCATCCGTACCTTCTGGATCGACCGCGAGGCCGCCGGCGGCCCCCGCCTGCTCTTCGGCACCGGAGCGGGCATCACCTGGGGCTCCGACCCCGACCGCGAGTGGGCGGAGACCGAACTCAAGGCCGCCCGGCTCCTGCGCGTGGCCACGGGTCACGAAGTCAGCGGTGGTACGCAGGGGACGAACGGAACGATCGGAAGGACCGCACCATGAAAATCTGGCTCGACGGAGCCCTGACCGAGGTGGACAGCGCGAAGGTGTCCGTCCTCGACCACGGCCTGACCGTGGGCGACGGCGTCTTCGAGACGCTGAAGGCGGAGCGCGGCCGCGCCTTCGCACTCACCAGGCACCTGGAACGGCTGACCCGCTCGGCCCGGGGCCTGGGTCTGCCGGACCCCGACCTCGACGAGGTCCGCCGGGCCTGCGCCGCCGTACTGGAGGCCAACCCGCTGGAGCACGGGCGGCTGCGCATCACGTACACCGGCGGGGTCTCCCCGCTCGGCTCCGACCGCGGGGACGCCGGGACCACCCTGATCGCCGCCGTCGCCGACTCGCCCCGCCGCCCGGACACCACCGCCGTCGTCACGGTCCCCTGGGTCCGCAACGAGCGTTCCGCCGTGGCCGGGCTGAAGACCACCTCGTACGCCGAGAACGTGGTCGCCCTCGCGGCCGCGCACCGGGCCGGGGCCTCCGAGGCGCTCCTCGCGAACACCCTCGGCCGCCTCTGCGAGGGCACCGGCTCCAACGTCTTCGTCGTGCTCGACGGGGAACTGCACACCCCGCCGGTGGCCTCGGGCTGCCTGGCCGGGATCACCCGGGCCCTGATCGTGGACTGGGCCGGGGTCAAGGAGACCGACCTGCCCTTCGAGGTGCTGGAGCAGGCCGAGGAGGTCTTCGTGACCTCCTCGCTGCGCGACGCCCAGGCGGTGCTGCGGATCGACGACCGCGAGCTGGGGACCGCCCCCGGGCCGGTCACGGCCGAGGTCATGCGGATCTTCGAGGTGAAGGCGGGCGCGGACCTCGACCCGTAGAGCGACGGGCTGCGGTGCGGCTCGCGCCGGAGGAAGGGCTGTCGCGGCGGCCGCGGGAGGGGTAGAACTCAAGAGATGACCACCACCCTGCGGCCGTCCGGGCCGCTCCAGCACACGGCGGACGGCGCGCGCTCGCGCCCGTACGAGATCCGGGTCAACAGCAGGCGGGTCGGCGCCCTGCTGATCGCGTCCGACACCGCCTTCGGGCCGACGGTCGGCGAGATCCGCGACCTGGACGTCGAACAGGGCGACCGGCGGCGGGGCCGGGCCACGGTGGCCGCGCTCGCCGCCGAGGAAGTGCTGCGCGGCTGGGGCTGCCGCCGGGTCCGCGTCTCGGTCCCGGCGGACTCGGAGGCGGGCCTGTGCATGGCCGAGGCCCTCGGATACACCGAGTACAGCCGGAACATGGCCAAGGACCTGCCGGCCGAGCCGCCCGCCCTCCCCGAGGGGGTGCGGGGCCGGCCCATGACGGACGCCGAGTACGAGGGCTGGTACGCCCGGGCCGTCGAGTCCTACGCCGCGAACTGGAGCAGCCGCGGCATGTCCGCCGAGGCCGCCCGTGCCAAGTCGGTGGCCGACCACGAGAGCCAGCTGCCCCGGGGCCTGGCCACCCCGGGAGCCGACTTCGTCGTCCTGGAGGTCGCCGGGGTGCCCGTCGGACACGTATGGCTCGCGCCGCGCGGGCCGGGCTCGTACGTCTACGACATCGAGGTCCGGGCGGAGCACCGGGGCCAAGGCCACGGCCGCCACCTGATGGAGCTCGCCGAAGGTGCCGCCCTCGCCGCCGGCCACCGCCTGCTGGCGCTCCAGGTCTTCACCGACAACACCCCGGCCCTGAGGCTCTACCTCTCCCTCGGCTACCGGCCCACCGACCACAACTACGCGAAGGACCTGATCTAGAGGGAGTCTCCGGCGTCCGCCAGCAGACGGTCGGCGATCTCCTCGATGCGGGCGCGCAGGCCGTCCTGGCTCTTGCCGCCGTCCAGGCGCTGCCCGTCGATCACGTACGTCGGGGTGCCGCTCACGCCGATCGCCTTGCCCTCGGCCTGGTCGGCGTCGACGATCAGGATGTGCCGCCCGTCGATCAGGGCGGTGTCGAACTCCTCGACGTCGAGACCCAGTTCACGCGCCACGTCCAGCAGGACCGGCTCGCCGCGCTCGGCCAGCTCCGCGGTGCGCGCCAGCACGGCCTCCGCGTAGGGCCAGCCCTGGCCCTGCTCGACGGCCTCCTCGGCGGCCTGCGCCGCGGCGAAGGAGTGCTTGTGCTTCTCCAGAGGGAAGTGGCGCAGCCGGATGTCCAGCCGGTCGCCGTAGCGGGCCCGCAGGGCGCGTACGTCGTCCAGGGCGCGGTGGCAGTCCGGGCACTGCAGTTCGCACCAGACGTCGAGGATCACGGAATCGGTCATACGGACAGTCTCCCAGCCCCCGCCCGCCGCACCGACCGGGACCCGGGGAGGAGGCGCGACCCGGAGATGTCCCGGAGATCCGTCCGGCGGGGGCCCCGGACCTGGCCGCCGCGGCGGCGGCCGGTGCAGGATGGATAGGGACAGATCGCCGAGCCGTCGAGAGTCCGGAGGACCGCATGCTTGCCGAGACCATTTGCTCCGCGGTGTCAGTGGCGGGCCTGGGCATCGCCGCGGTCACCGCCTACCGCAAGCGCTTCCTGGCCGCCACGCGGATCGCCGCGTACGCGCTCGTGCCGGTCGCCCTGGTGATGACGGGGTTCGTGGAGTGGGTGTCCGGGATGGTCTTCGACCCGACCGTCTGGGCCGGCTTCGGGCTCCTGGGGCTGTCGTGGCTGCTCTTCATGACCACCCGCGCCGTCGAGCGCCGCGGCCTCCCCGCCTCCGGTGAGCCCCAAAAGCCCGCGAAGAAGGTCAAGGGGAGCCCGGCCGCCGGGGCCGTCGCCCCGGCCGCCTCCGCGCCGTCCCTGGGCACCGCCCGGTCCGGCTCGCAGACGCAGCCGGCCGCCCCCGCGGAGGACTTCTCCGACATCGAGGCCATCCTCAAGAAGCACGGGATCTGAGCACGGAACGAGGCCCGGACCGGGCCTCGTCCACAAGATCGAGCGAACTCCCGCGCGGATGCTGGCGTGTTGAGGGCCGGTCGGTGGTGCGCTGCGCCATCATCGGCCCGACATGTTCGACACATCGCACAGTGACCCGCCGGTACCCGCCCCTGGAGTGGAGGAGCCGCGAGGCTGTCTCTTCGCGCTCTCCCAGCCACCCCTGATGATCTTCCTAGCGGTGATCGGCATCCTGCTGCTGCTCGCCGCCGTGCACGATCTGTTCCTGCTCTGACGCCTCCGCGTCGGCCTCCTTGCGCCGCGCCCGGTACGCCGCCACGTGCAGCCGGTTCCCGCAGGTCCGGCTGTCGCAGTAGCGCCGGGAGCGGTTGCGGGAGAGGTCGACGAAGGCCCGTCGGCAGTCCGGGGCCTCGCAGCGGCGCAGCCGTTCCTGCTCGCCGGAGACCACGATGAAGGCCAGCGCCATGCCGCCGTCGGCCGCCAGGTGGTCGCCCACCGACGCGCCCGGGGCGAAGTAGTGCACGTGCCAGTCGTAGCCGTCGTGGTCGGTCAGCTGCGGAGTGGTGCCGGCCGTGGCCACGAGCTCGTTGATCAGTATGGAAGCCGCGCGCGGGTTCGGGGAGGCGAAGACCTGGGCGAACTTTCCCCGCACGGTCCGGACGCCCGCCAGGTCGCGGGCGCTGAGCTCGCCCACGTCGCTGATCGCGTACTCCTGGACGAATCCGCGCAGCTCGCCGATGTCCGAGAGTCCGTCGGGCTGGTCGGCCTCGGCCGCGGTGTTCACCAGCGCGACGACGACGTCGAGCGCGCGACGGGTGTCGTGGGGGATCTGCACGGGGTCTCCCTCAGGGGCCGGGCCTGCGACGGCGGGAGCCGCCGCCACTGCCGCCCGACAATAGCGGGTTCCGTGGAGCACACCGGCGCCGTCCTCGCGGGTGGCTTCCGCGGGAACAGCGCCGGCACTGCCGTATGTGGTTGTCCGACCCGCACCGTCGCCCCGAGTCGGACGGTGTCGAGCGGCTGTAGGCCTGGCTCAGCTTTCGGCCAGGATGTGGGAGAGCTCCTTGTCGAGGTCGAAGTGCCGGTGCTCGGTCCCGGGTGGAACCGCGGCGTCCGTCCGCTTGAGGAACGACTCGAGTGCTCGGGCGGGTGCTTCGAGCAGTGCTTCTCCCTCCGGTGAGCTCAGGGCGATGCAGACGACGCCCTGACCGTGGCTGCGGGACGGCCAGACGCGGACGTCGCCGGTACCGGTGGGCCGGTGGAGGCCCTCCGCGAGGAGGTCGCGGGCGAATACCCATTCGACCGTCTCCTCGGCGCCGGTGTGGAAGGTGGCGTGCACGGCGTAGGGGTCGGCCGTGTCATACCGCAGGCCCGCGGGAACAGGCAGTGAGGACTCGCTCGACACAACGAGGCGCAGGTGCAGCTCGCAGCTGACCGTGGTGTTCATAAGCGCCAGGGCCTTTCGCTCAGTGTGCGCTCGGGGATTCGCACGTCGGCGAAATCGACATGCCACCTACGGTGCCGTTGTAAACCCCTCTGACCGTTTTGCGGACCTCTGGGTCCCTCGGACGGCGGATCCAAACCCGCATTCCCGTGTGCATCGAGCTCCGGTAGATTCGGACCCATGAATACGGGGAGTGACCGCGGAACCCACGGGTCCGCCGCTGATGACGCCGCCACGGAAGCCGCCGCCGGATCGACCGCGGAAGCCGCCACCGAGGCCGCCGAGGAGACGCCGCACGTGTCGAAGGCCCCGGCCTTCATCAAGCGGAACAGGAGCCTGCACCTGAGCTGGCAGGTCGGCGTCTTCATCGTCGGCCTCGCGGTGATCGGCGCCGGCATCGCCATGCTCGTCCTGCCCGGCCCCGGCTGGGTCGCGATCTTCGCGGGCCTGGCGATCTGGGCCACCGAGTTCGCCTGGGCCCACCTCGTGCTGCGCTGGACCAAGCGGAAAGTCACCGAGGCCGCACAGAAGGCGCTCGACCCCAAGGTCCGCCGCCGCAACATCATCCTGACCAGCGCGGGCCTCGTCATCGCGGGCGCGCTGATCGGTTTCTACCTGTGGAAGTACGGGCTCGTCATGCCGTGGAGCCTCAAGGACCAGTGATGGTCAAGGAGCACCGCTGACATGCGGTAATGTTTGCGGTGCGTCCGGGCGATTAGCTCAGTGGGAGAGCACTTCGTTCACACCGAAGGGGTCACTGGTTCGAACCCAGTATCGCCCACCCGGACCAGAGGCCCGGAGACTTTCACAGTCTCCGGGCCTCTGGCGTTCGCGGCGTCCCGCCTACCGCAGCCGGCCGATCGCGGCCCGCAGCCGGCGGGCGTCGCGCAGGCGCCGCTCGTACGTCGCGCCCACCGCCAGCAGCAGCAGACCGGCCAGGGCCGGCGGCACCCAGCGCGGGAGCGCACCCGCGACCTGCACCACGTACGGCGCCAGCTCGTGCACCGCGACCGCCGCCAGCACGGCGCCGCCGAGCAGGAGCGGGGCCTGGAGCCGCCGCCGGGCACCCAGCAGGGTCACCGCCAGCGCGGCCGCCCCCAGCAGCAACGGACGCGTCCAGCCCGTGTCCCCCCAGGCCGCCAGCAGGCTCGGCACCAGCGTCGCCGCCAGGCCCGGGCCGTACGCCGTCCAGGACGAGGCCAGCGGGTCCCGGCGCCGCCGCAGCAGCCCCACCGCGAGGGCGGGCACCGTCACCGGCAGCGTGTAGGCCTCCGGCGTGCTCACCCCGGCCTCGGCCAGCCGCACCCACGTCGCCGCCACCAGCAGCGCCCCGGCCGCCCAGCCCAGCGCCCGCCGCTCCGGCCGCACCGCCGCGCCCGCGCACACCACCCCGGCCAGGGCGAGGACCAGCGCCAGCGTCCCGGGCCGGCCCGCCGACAGCCCGACCGCCAGCAGACCCGCCGCACCCGCCGCGATCTCGACGGGCAGCCGGACCGCGCCCAGCCGCGGCCCGAGGGCCGCCACCGCCGCCGGGACCGCGAGCACCGGCAGCGACCACCAGACCACCGCCAGGTCCGACACCGCTCCCGCCGCCACCAGGACGCCCGTGGCGTACCCGACCGCGCACGCGGCCGCCCCGGCCCGGACCGGACGCGGGGCGGCGGCCCCGTACGCCGCCCCCGCCGCGCAGCCCGCGCCCAGCAACCCCCAGACCGCGAAGGTCGCCGTCCGGCCGTCCAGCGCGCCCAGGGACACGTTCGCGGCGCCCGTCAGCGCGCACACGGCGGCCGCGATCCGGGCCCCGCGCGCCGGGGAGCGCAGGGCCAGGACACCCGCCGCGCCCGTCACCGCGAGCTGCGCGGCGAACACCGCCGCCACCGGGAACCCGAGCAGCACCGGAGCCGTGAACAGCCCCGCCCAGGCCAGGACCACCGCCACCACCACCGGCTCGGGCCGGGACAGCGCCCGCGCCGACCACCAGGCCGCCCCGGCCGCGATCAGCAGGATCAGCGCGGCCGCGGCCCCCGGCCCGTGCGGGTCCCGGTCCGGGGTCGTCGCCGCCCACACCTCCGCCAGCACCCGGAGCCGGGCCGCCAGGGCCGTGGCCGCCGCCGCACCCGCCGACAGGGCCGCCAGGGACGCCACCGCGGCCCCGGCCAGGGCCGACCCGCGCCGGACCGCCGCCGGGAGCGCGGGAACCCGTACCGCCGCCAGCAGCGGCAGCGCCAGCAGCAGGTGCACCAGCACCGTCCAGGCCGGGTCCAGGACCGGCCTGGCCACCCCGCCCAGGCCGGCCACCGCCGCCAGGGCGCCCACCAGCGCCGCGGCCGAGGCGCGCGGCTCCCGCCAGGCCGCCGCGATCCCGAGGGCCCCTCCCGCCAGCAGCAGCGCCGCCGGGGCCAGGGCCTGCGGCGCCGACCCGGCCGACCACGACTGGGCCAGGCCGATCAGCAGCGCCCCCGCGCCCGTCACGGCCGCCGGGACCGCCGCCGCCCGGACCCGCAGGGCGAGCGCCGCGTCCAGTACCGCCGTCGCCAGCAGCGCCCAGCCGAGCGCCGCCGGGCCCGGCCGCGCGGCCAGCGCCGCCAGCGGCAGCGCGAACTGCGCCGCCAGCAGCGCCGCGGGCAGCGGGAGCCGCAGCTCGCGCAGTCCCGAGCCGTAGCCGGCCCACGCGGTCGCCAGCACGGCGGCCGCTCCCGCCGCGTAACCGGTGCCGTTCATGTCCGGCATGCCGACCGCGTACAGCGCGTACGCGTCGAGCACCGTCAGCAGCAGGCCGACCGCCGCGACCGACTCCGCCGTCGACCGCAGCCCGCGGCGCAGCAGGAGCACGGGCGTGCCCAGCGCCGCCGCCGTCACCGCGGCGAGCACCGCAGAGCGCCCGGCGATCCCCATGGACCCCCAGCTGACCAGCGTGAACGCGAGCGCGGCCACCGCCAGCAGCACCGCGCCCAGGGTGAGCAGCACGTTCTGCGCGCTCGGGGCGGAGGCGTCCTTCGCCGGTCCCGCTGCGGGTGCCGGCACTGCGGCCCCCCAGCGGACGGGGGCGGGACCGGACCCGGGCTGGAGCAGCAGCCGCAGCAGCCAGTCCCGGCGGCTCAGCAAATACATCCGCCGGGCGTCGAGTTGAGCCAGCTCGCGGTCGATGAGCGCCAGCTCTTCGGCGGGCGGCAGGGGCGTGTTCATATCCGGAGTGTGGCGGCGGTCACGCAGTCAGGACATGGGCGTGCGTACTCAGATGTGTCCTGAGTAGGTACCCGACGTGGAGCCCGGGGGGCCCGCCGGCGGAAGCGGTTTGAACCAGCCCCGAGCCTTCTGTATTGTTCAGTGCGTTCCCGGGCGATTAGCTCAGCGGGAGAGCACTTCGTTCACACCGAAGGGGTCACTGGTTCGATCCCAGTATCGCCCACCGGGACAGGCCGGTCCGTCACTGACGGACCGGCCTTCCGCATGTTCGGGCACCGTCCCAGGGCTCCTACGCGGCCGTCGACAGGTCCGGCCGCAGCGGCCAGTGCGGATCCACCGGCTCCGGCGTCCCCTGACGCGCGAACCACGCCTGCAGACCGCGCGCCTGCGCCGCGTGCCACACCGCCTGCAGCGTGTGCAGCTCGGCCGGAGTCAGCCGCTCCAGCCGGGCCGCGAACCGCCGCCCCACCGCCCGGACGAGCTCCAGCGAGGCCATCGCGTCCGCCGCCGCGTCGTGCGCGCCCTCCAGCTCGATCCCGTAGTGGGCGCACAGGTCCGTCAGCGTCCGGCGGCCCTTGCGGTAGCGGTCCAGGTGCTTGTCCAGCACCCGCGGGTCCAGCACCGTCAGCGGCCGGTTGTCCAGGTAGCGCGACAGCGACGACGCCCGGTGCCGGCGCAACTCCCGGTCCAGCAGCGTCAGATCGAACGGCGCGTTCATCACCACCACCGGCCGCCCCGCCACCTGCTGCTCCCCGAGCGCCCGGGCTATCTCCTCCACCACCGGCGCCGGCCAGCGCCCGTGACGCTGCAGGTGCTCGTCGGTCAGCCCGTGCACTTCCGTGGCGCCCGGGGGCACCGGAATCCCGGGATTGACCAGCCAGCGCGTGGTGCGGACCCGGCCGCCCGCACACTCCTGGACGATGAGCGCGGCGGACACGATCCGGTCCTGCTCGACGTCCACCCCGGTGGTCTCCGTGTCGAATGCGGCCAGCGGGCCCTCGTACCAGCGTGTCATGGCGAACTCCTCGTCCCCGAGCGGCGGGTGGAGCTTCCTGAACACACCAGCCCCGCCGCATCGGTGATACCCGTGCTGTTTGCCCCGTACGCCGTTTGCGGGCAGTCGGGTACGGAGACAACTTCCCTGGGGGGCCGTACGTATGAGCGGTCGTCACCCAGCCCGCTCGCGGCAGAGCCCGCAAGGCACGGGGGAGCCGGCCATGGCGCTCACACAGCCTGAACCGGGCGGGGTGCTGCAGGAGGGGACAGGTCCGCGGACCGGGGCCCTGCGCGGCACGCTCGCCACCACCGCCTGCATGGAGACCCTCCAGGTGGGATACCTTCACGCCGTGGCGGCCGCCGCCGGGTGCTCCCTCTCCCAGCCCTTCCCCGACAACGGCATCGACTGGCACGTCTCCCACGGAGCGCCCGAACACGTCGTCGACGACGAGGTGACCATCAAGGTGCAGCTGAAGGCGACCTACCAGATACCGCCGCGGCCGGCCGGGGCCACCTTCGGCTTCACCCTCGACAACGAGCACCTGGTGAAGCTGGCCCGGACCCCCGTCGCCGTCCACAAGATCCTCGTCGTGATGCTCGTACCGAGGGAGCGCGACCAGTGGCTCGCCGCCGGACACGACCGGCTCGACCTGAGGCACTGCTGCTACTGGACCAACCTCGCCGGGCACCCCGTGACCGGCCGGCGCCGCACCACCGTACGGATCCCGACCACGCGGATCTTCGACGACCGTGCGCTGTGCGAGATCATGACCCGGGTCGGGTCGGGAGGGACACCCTGATGAACCTGCACTCACCGCACCTCGAACCGCTCCCGTCCCCGCAGTACACCCCGGGCGGCCCCGATCCCGCGCAGGTCGACCCGCAGGTGCTCGGGGCGCTGCTGCACCGGCACGGCTGGCTGCGGCGCGGCGGCGCGGCCGGCCGGTACGGCCGCTGGACCCCGCCCGGCCGCTCGGGCACCAGCCTGCTCGTCCCGGAGAGCCGTACCTTCCCCGACTGCGCGGACCTCATGGAGGAGGCGCTCGCCGCCCTCGCGCACGGCGGACTGCCCTCGGCGCGCGAGGTGCTCCTCGGGCTGAGCGTGCCCAGCGACGAGATCCGCTGGGAGCGGGAGATACCGGAGGGGCCCTACGGCTACCAGGGCGAGGCCTCCTGGCACGTGCAGGAACAGCTGCGCTCGGCCGCCCGCCGGCTCCTGCTCGCGGGGGCCCTCGCCGACCGGGCCCGGGCCGGGTACTACGGGGCCCGGCACCAGGCGCAGGCCGAACGCACCCTGGACGGGGTACTGGTGGGGCCCTCCCCGGGCGGGCGCCGGCTGACCGCGTACGTCCCGGTGGACGGCGGCCGGGGAACGGTGACCCGGCTGCACCACGCCCTGCACGCGGCCCGCGAGGCGGTGGACTACCAGCGGGCCACCGGCGGGATGGAGGCCTTCGACGCGGCGGTCGCCGCCGGGGTCAGCCGGGAACTCGCCGAGGCGCTCATCGCCCTGGTCCGCGGCTCGGAGGGAGCCCGGATCGCCCTGGCCTGGGCACCGGCGGCCGGGGTCCCGGCGGGCTGCGCGGCCCGCCCCGAGCCGGTGGAGTTCTCCCCGGGCGACCTGCCCGTGCTGCGGGAGGCCGCCGCCCGCTACACCCGCGCGGAACCCGCCGTACCGGTCCGGCTCGCCGGGGCCGTCGTGCGGATGCGGCGCAAGGCCGCCGGGGGAGGGGGGACCGTACGGCTGCGGGTGCTGGCCGGGGCGGAGGTCCCGTACGTCCGGGCGGCCCTCGACGAGGAGGCGTACCGCATCGCGGGCCACGCCCACCTGGTGGGCCTGCCGGTCCGGGTCACGGGCCGGCTGCAACGGCGCGGCGGCTTCCGGCGGTTGTCCGACGCGGCGGACGTGACGCCGGTCCCGATGGACGAGGTCGAACGGGACCGGCTGATGAAGTCCCTGGACGCGGCCTTCGACCCGGAGGACGTCCTGCCGTCGGACGACTAGGCGGCCCTCAGGGGGAGCGGAAGGCGGTGGCGCGGACGGTGTCGCCGCACAGGGCGAACTGGCCGCCGTCGGTGGGGGCCACCTGGAATCCGGTGCGCGCCACGCCCACCACGAGCGAGGGCGCGACGGTCGGATCGGCGCCGGAGGCGCAGTAGCCGTCCGCCTCGCCGAGGACCGGGGTGAAGGTCAGGAGCGTCGAGGCGGTCCCGAACCGGGCCAGCACCACCGGCCGGGCCTCGCCCCGGGGGAGGACGCGCAGCGGCTTGTTGCTGTCCGGGGAGCCCTGGCCCGCGAGGGCGACCGTCGGGAAGCCGCGCAGCGTACAGGCCGGGCCGTTGTTGACCACGGTGAACCGCACGTGGGTGGAGTCCGTGCGCACCGCGCCGCCGGTGTCCGAGAGCTGGTCCCCGGTGCACGCGGCGGCGGGCGCCGCCACCGCCGGGCCGCCGACGAGCGTCCCGCCCGCCAGCAGGGCCGTCGCGGCGCCCAGGGCAGCCGCCTTCCTGGTCACTCTCATGGGTGTCACCTCATGCCAGGTCGGAAGATCCCCTTCCACCTTCCCACGGGGTGCTTTCGGCGGCCCGGCGGAAGGAGGCCATGGTCAGCCCCGGAACGGGGGAGAAGTCCGGCCCGCGGGTGAAGCCCATGCGTCGGTACAGGGTCACCGCGGGGGCATTGGCCGCTCCCGTGGTGACCTCGACCGGGCGGTCCGGGAACAGTTCCGTCAGGGCGTGGCGCAGCAGCAGCGAGGCGACACCCCGCCGGAACCGGGCCGGGTCCACGCAGAGCCGGTCGATGGAGACCGCACCGTCGGGCGCGGGTGCCCACGCGAGGAAGCCGGCCAGTGCTCCGTTCCCGGAGGAGGCGCCGACCCAGCGGAGGTCGGTCTGCCGCATCTCGGCGAGGCTCTCGCCCAGGGCCGGGATGCCGTCGAAGCCGATCCGCTCCGCCTCCACGGCGTACGCGGACCGCCCGATCCGGTGCACGGCCGCCGCGACGGCGTCGTCGCTCAGGTCCAGCGTGTGTAGGTGCGGCATGCGGGCCACGCTACCCGCGGCCCGCGCCGACGGGCCCGCCGACCGGGGCCGGCCCGGCCCGGGCGGTAACCGTTTAGCGGCGCGGCCACTCCGCTCGGTACGATTCAGGCGCGCGGCGTTCGCCCGCGCACCCCCTGAGTCAGGAGAGACCGGTGTCAGACGTCCGTGTGATCATCCAACGCGATTCCGAGCGGGACGAGCGCGTGGTGGCCACGGGCACTACGGCGGCGGAGCTCTTCGCCGGCGAGCGCACCATCGTCGCCGCGCGTGTCGCGGGCGAGCTCAAGGACCTCGCGTACGAGGTGAAGGACGGCGAGACCGTCGAACCGGTGGAGATCTCCTCCGAGGACGGCCTCAACATCCTGCGCCACTCGACCGCGCACGTCATGGCGCAGGCCGTGCAGGAGCTCTTCCCCGAGGCCAAGCTGGGCATCGGCCCGCCGGTCCAGAACGGCTTCTACTACGACTTCGACGTCGCCCGCCCCTTCACCCCCGATGACCTCAAGGCCATCGAGAAGAAGATGCAGGAGATCCAGAAGCGCGGCCAGAGGTTCTCCCGCCGCGTGGTCACCGACGAGGCGGCCCGCGAGGAGCTCGCCGACGAGCCGTACAAGCTGGAGCTCATCGGCATCAAGGGTTCCGCGTCCACCGACGACGGCGCGAACGTCGAGGTGGGCGGCGGCGAGCTGACCATCTACGACAACCTGGACGCGAAGACCGGCGACCTGTGCTGGAAGGACCTCTGCCGAGGCCCCCACCTGCCCACCACCCGGAACATCCCCGCGTTCAAGCTCATGCGCAACGCCGCCGCCTACTGGCGCGGCAGCGAGAAGAACCCGATGCTCCAGCGCATCTACGGCACCGCGTGGCCGTCCAAGGAGGAGCTGAAGGCCCACCTCGACTTCCTCGCCGAGGCCGAGAAGCGCGACCACCGCAAGCTCGGCAACGAGCTGGACCTCTTCTCCATCCCGGACGAGATCGGCTCCGGCCTCGCCGTCTTCCACCCGCGCGGCGGCATCATCCGCCGGGTCATGGAGGACTACTCGCGCAAGCGGCACGAGGAGGAGGGCTACGAGTTCGTCTACTCCCCGCACGCCACCAAGGGCGCCCTCTTCGAGAAGAGCGGCCACCTGGACTGGTACGCGGAGGGCATGTACCCCCCCATGCAGCTCGACGGTGGTACCGACTACTACCTCAAGCCCATGAACTGCCCGATGCACAACCTGATCTTCGACGCGCGCGGCCGCTCCTACCGCGAACTGCCACTGCGCCTCTTCGAGTTCGGCACCGTGTACCGGTACGAGAAGTCGGGTGTCGTCCACGGTCTGACCCGCGCCCGCGGCTTCACCCAGGACGACGCGCACATCTACTGCACCCGTGAGCAGATGGCCGAGGAGCTCGACACGACCCTCACCTTCGTGCTCAACCTGCTGCGCGACTACGGCCTGACCGACTTCTACCTGGAGCTGTCCACCAAGGACCCGGAGAAGTTCGTCGGCTCGGACGAGGCCTGGGAGGAGGCGACCGCCGTCCTCGCGCAGGTCGCCGAGAAGCAGGGTCTCCCGCTGGTCCCGGACCCGGGCGGCGCCGCCTTCTACGGTCCGAAGATCTCGGTGCAGTGCAAGGACGCCATCGGCCGCACCTGGCAGATGTCGACCGTGCAGCTGGACTTCAACCTGCCGGAGCGCTTCAACCTGGAGTACACCGCGCCCGACGGCTCCCGCCAGCGGCCGGTCATGATCCACCGCGCGCTGTTCGGTTCGATCGAGCGGTTCTTCGCCGTGCTGCTGGAGCACTACGCGGGCGCCATGCCCCCGTGGCTGGCCCCGGTCCAGGCCGTCGGCATCCCGATCGGCGACGGGCACGTCGAGTACCTGCAGGAATTCGCCGCGGCGGCGAAGAAGCAGGGCCTGCGGGTCGAGGTGGACGCCTCCTCCGACCGGATGCAGAAGAAGATCCGCAACCACCAGAAGCTCAAGGTCCCGTTCATGATCATCGTCGGTGACGAGGACATGGCCGCGGGCACCGTCTCCTTCCGCTACCGCGACGGTTCGCAGGAGAACGGCATCGCCAAGGACGAGGCGCTGGCCAAGCTCGCCAAGGTCGTCGCGGACCGCGTCCAGGTCTGATCCGGCCGACCCGGCCCGGCACGCGGGGCACACGAAGGCCCCCGGAAAGTGATCACTTTCCGGGGGCCTTCCTCGTACGCGAAGCCAAGGTCATATGCTTGCCGCCATGACGACTCAGCCGGAGCAGCAGATCGGTGTGGGCACGCAGGACGCGTTCCAGCGACTGTGGACGCCCCACCGGATGGCGTACATCCAGGGGGAGAACAAGCCCACCGGCCCGGAGGCCGGGGACGGCTGTCCCTTCTGCGGGATTCCGGAGATGTCCGACCAGGACGGCCTGGTCGTTGCGCGGGGCCGGCACGTGTACGCCGTGCTGAACCTCTACCCGTACAACGGCGGCCACCTGATGGTCGTCCCGTACCGGCACGTCGCCGACTACACCGAGCTGGACGGGCCGGAGACGGCCGAGCTCGCCGACCTCACCAAGCGGGCGATGGTCGCGCTGCGCAAGGCCTCGGGCGCGCACGGATTCAACATCGGCATGAACCAGGGCGCCGCCGCAGGCGCCGGCATCGCCGCGCACCTGCACCAGCACATCGTGCCCCGCTGGGGCGGGGACACGAACTTCATGCCGGTCGTGGGCCACACCAAGGTGCTGCCGCAACTCCTGGCGGACACCCGCCAGATGCTCGCCGACGCCTGGCCTGTCGACTAGGCCGTCTCTTTCGGATCTTGTCGGATGAGCCCGGGTCGTCCGGTGCGGTGCATCGCAAGGCGGAGGGGCGCTCGTGTACTGGACGTACTCGGGTGCCCCGACAACGCGGCGAGGTGCCGTGCCGGGCGGGCCGGGCCCGGCAAGATCCGGAAGAGACGGCCTAGGCGTGGCGTCAGGCCCGGTCCGGGCGGTCCCGGCGCCAGGCCCGTACCTCGGCCTCGACGTCGAACTCCGTCAGGCCCAGGGGCGGGCCCGGCGGGGGCCTGCGCAGGGCCGCCGCGATCTTCTCGTTGATCTCCGTGAGGACGTCCCGCACCTGACGCTCCGAGCGGGCCGCCCGGACCTTCTCCACGGCGTCCTCGGCCTCCTTGCGCAGCGCGAGCGCCGGGGGCAGGACGGCGAAGCCCTCGCGGTGCAGCTTGTCCTTGATCCACCACTGCTCGTCGTAGGGCGCGTCCAGCGAGGCCAGCGGCTTGCCGTAGCCGGGCAGGCTCGTGAAGTCGCCCCGTTCGGCGGCCTGTCGGATCTGCCGGTCCACGAAGGACTCGAAGCTGACACCCGGCGGCTTGCGCTCGGTCATGGTCCCTCCTCGGTCCCTCCTCGGCCGTCCCTCCAGCCTACCTACGCGTCGTAGACGTCGGCCTTGCGCGGAGCGGGCTCCTGGATGAGCCCGCTCATGATCGAGGAGCGGTTCGTGAAGCGGTCCGTGTCGACGCCGTTCTCCTCCAGCACCTTGAAGGTCGCCGCATGGATCGACCGCAGGACCGGCGCCACCGTGCGCAGCGCGTCGTCCGCCATGAACCGGTGCCGCCACATCGAGCTCGCCCAGACGTGACGCAGGCCGAACGGCTCGGGCAGGACCAGTTTGCCGCCGAAGAAATCCAGGAGCGGCGGGTACCAGGTCAGCGGGGCCCGCACCGCGAGGCGCACCACCTCCTGCGCGTCCACCAGCGGCAGCGGGCGCTCCACGGTCTCCCAGAAGCGGATGCTCTTGGGCACCTCCACCACCGGGGCCGCGGACTTGGACGTGAACAGCCCGTGCACGGGGCCCAGGGCGTGCGCGGTGACGTCCACGCGCAGCGTCTTGTACAGCACGGTCACCGTGACGAGCATGTTGATGACCAGCTGTCCGTCCCAGAGCGGGTACTGGATGCCCAGGTAGTGCCGGTCGCCGGCGCTGAACTGCTGCTCGTTGCAGATCCGGGTGATCTCGTGCGGCTTGATGAGGAAGGCGTCCACGTTCTCGCCGGTGGGGCGGGCCACCTCGGCGGCGCCCTCGCCGATCGGGGTGACGATCCAGTGCTGGATCGCGGCGGGCGGGAAACCGCCGGTGTGCAGGGGGCCCCGCTCCAGCTTGCGGAGCTGGGCGTCGATCCCGCGTATGACGTCCCAGCTGCGGAAGGGATGGATCTCCATGCCCTCGCTCTTGGGGGCCAGCTCCTCGGCCATCTGCCAGCTGCCCCACCGGGTGCCCATGCCGAGGATGCCCTTGGGGCCCGCGTAGAAGACCTGGTTGCTACGGTCCTCAGCGGTCAGCTTGGCGAGCTGGTGGCGCAGGTCCTCGCGGGCCTTCTCGTCGGGGTTGCCGGGCACGGCCTCCGGGATCTTGGCGCCGACCCCACCGCCCGACAGCAGTCCGTCCCAGCGGGAGCGCAGGTCCTGGGCGGTGGCCTCGCAGGTGCGGCGGGCCAGCAGCCAGCCCAGGGCCGGGGCGATGATCATGCCGCGGGCGTACAGGCTGAGGAAGCCCGTCAGCGGCAGCTTGAACATCAGGACCGCCACCACCAGGGCGACGCCGACGAGGAGTACGGTGCCCAGCCACGAGCCCCTGCCCTCCTTGGAGGCGAGGCTCTTGCGCAGCTGGAACAGGCCCAGCCACAGCAGCAGCCCGGGCAGGAACAGCACACCGCAGACCAGCATGATCAGCCGGAGCCTGCGGTCGCGTTCCTTGCGGATGTGCGAGGCGGCCAGGCAGTGCTCCACCACCGTCTGCGGATCCGCGCCGAAGGACTGGATCAGCGGCTTGCGGCCGCCCCCGAGCGTGCGGGCCTCCACGGCGCGGCAGAAGGCCTCGCCGAGGCTGGGCTCGAAGAGGGAGATCTTCGGGGGCTTGACCGTCGCGGGGTGGTTCTCGTTGTTGGCGGTGAGTATCTTCTCGAGCTTGCTGTCCTTGCCGCCGTCCCGGTAGGCGGCCGAGGCGAGGGCGTTGGTCGCCGCCGTCTGCCCCCCGCCGCCCAGCAGCGGAACCTGCGCTCCGGGCCTGAAGTCGAATCCGTCGTCCGCCACCGCTGCCCCACCCCCATCGCCTTGCGTCCCTGCTCTTTTGGTGCGCCGACGAGCCTATCGGCGGATCCCGCCCCATGGTCATGGGACAGGGAAATGCCGCCCACCGCAAGCTGGTTGGGTGGGCGGCCGACCCGGTGCTACGTCAATCAGCTTCCCTTCCCGGCCTGTTCGCGCACCTTTTCCGCGATCTGCGGCGGCATCGGTTCGTGCCGGGCGTACGCCCTGGCGAAGCGGCCGGTGCCGTGCGAGACGGAGCGCAGCTCGACGGCGTAGCGGCCGATCTCGATCTCCGGGATCTCGGCGCGCACCCGGGTACGCCCCGGCTCCGCCTGATCGGTGCCGACGACGCGGCCGCGGCGGCCGGCGAGGTCGCTCATGACCGGGCCGACGTACTCGTCGGGGACGACGACGGCGAGCTCGGCGACCGGTTCGAGGAGGTCGATGCGGGCCTCGGCGGCGGCCTCGCGCAGGGCGAGGGCGCCGGCCGTCTGGAAGGCGGCGTCGGAGGAGTCCACCGAGTGCGCCTTGCCGTCGAGGAGGGTGATGCGCACGTCGACCAGCGGGTAGCCGGCGGCGACCCCGCGGGCGGCCTGGGTGCGCACGCCTTTCTCCACGGACGGGATGAACTGGCGGGGCACGGCGCCGCCGACGACCTTGTCGACGAACTCGATGCCGCTGCCGGGCGGGAGCGGCTCCACCTCGATCTCGCAGACGGCGAACTGGCCGTGGCCGCCGGACTGTTTGACGTGCCGGCCGCGCCCGGCGGCCTTGGCGCCGAAGGTCTCGCGCAGGCTCACCTTGTGGGGGACGGGGTCGACCTGGACGCCGTAGCGGGTGCGCAGCCGCTCCAGGGCGACGTCCTGGTGGGCCTCGCCCAGGCACCACAGGACGACCTGGTGGGTGTGCGGGTTCTGCTCCAGCCGCATGGTCGGGTCCTCGGCGACGAGCCGGGCCAGGCCCTGGGAGAGCTTGTCCTCGTCGGCCTTGCTGTGGGCCTCGATGGCGAGGGGGAGGAGGGGGTCGGGCATGGTCCACGGCGCCATGAGGAGCGGGTCGTCCTTGGCGGAGAGGGTGTCGCCGGTCTCCGCGCGGGTGAGTTTGGCCACGCAGGCCAGGTCGCCGGCGATGCACCGGGTGAGGACGCGCTGCTGTTTGCCGAAGGGGGAGGAGAGGCTGCCGACCCGCTCGTCCACATCGTGGTCCTCGTGCCCGCGGTCGGCGAGGCCGTGCCCGCTGACGTGCACGGTCTCCTCGGCCTTCAGGGTGCCGGAGAAGACGCGTACGAGGGAGACCCGGCCGACGTAGGGGTCGGAGGAGGTCTTGACGACCTCGGCGACGAGGGAGCCGTCGGGATCGCAGGTGACGTCCGGGCGGGCCGAGCCGTCGGGGCGGGTGACGGCGACGGCGGCCCGCTCCAGGGGGGTGGGGAAGCCGCCGGTGACCAGTTCGAGGAGTTCCACGGTGCCGAGGCCCTGGCGGGCGCCGTCGGCGGCGGGGGCGGCCATCAGGACGGGGTGGAAGGTGCCGCGCGCCACCGCCCGCTCCAGGTCGTCGACGAGGGTCTTGAAGTCGATCTCCTCACCGCCGAGGTAGCGGTCCATGAGGCTCTCGTCCTCGCTCTCGGCGATGATCCCCTCGATCAGGCGCGAGCGGGCCTCGGTGATGAGGGCGAGTTCGGCCGGGTCCGGGTCGCGCTCCACGCGCTCGCCCGAGGAGTACTCGTAGACGCGCCGGGAGAGCAGGCCGAGCAGCCCGGTGACGGGGGCGTGCCCGTCGGGGCCGGCCGGGCCGTGCAGGGGGAGGTAGAGGGGGATGACCGCGTCGGGGTCGTCGGCGCCGAAGATCTCGCCGCAGACGGTGGCCATCTGCGTGTAGTCGGAGCGGGCGGCCTCCAGATGGGTCACGACGATGGCGCGCGGCATGCCGACGGCCTCGCACTCGTCCCAGACCATGCGGGTGGCGCCGTCGATGCCGTCCGAGGCCGAGACGACGAAAAGGGCCGCGTCCGCTGCGCGCAGACCGGCCCTGAGTTCCCCGACGAAGTCGGCGTATCCGGGGGTGTCCAGGATATTGATCTTGATTCCGCCCCATTCGACGGGGACGAGGGACAGCTGGACGGAGCGCTGCCGGCGGTGCTCGATCTCGTCGTAGTCGGAGACGGTGGCACCGTCCTCGACCCGGCCCGCCCGGTTGACCGCTCCAGCGGTCAGGGCGAGGGCTTCGACCAGCGTGGTCTTGCCGGATCCGCTGTGGCCGACCAGCACGACATTCCGGATGGAAGAGGGCCGGTCGGCCGTCAGTGCCCTGCCGGCGGCTCCGGCTTGGTGTGATGTGGCTCCCATGATGCTCGTGCCTCCCGGTGGTGACGGTGAGGAGGGTCGGGTGGTGTGGGGGATCGGTGTCCTGATCGGTGTCCCGGCGGCCTCCCCGGAGGAGGAATGCGGGATTCTTCGAGCTTTGCACTGGTGTCACACCACGTCCATACGTCGTTCCGGGGAGGTACCCGAAGACGCGCCCGGAGCCCGCCGGAGGCGGTCCACGGCGTGAAGTACGTCTTACGTGGCACGAACCGGTGGGTGCGCGGCGTCCGGGCGGTGGCGTGCTGGCTACGATGGGCCAGCCGGTGGCCGTGGTGGCCGTGCGGCCCAGCGACCCTCCGGGAAGGCCATGCTGAACAAGTACGCGCGTGCATTCTTCACGCGTGTTCTCACGCCATTCGCCGCTTTTCTGCTCCGGCGGGGGGTGAGCCCGGACGCGGTCACCCTGATCGGCACGGCCGGAGTGGTGGCCGGAGCGCTGTGGTTCTTCCCCCGAGGCGAGTTCTTCTGGGGCACGATCACCATCACCCTCTTCGTCTTCTCCGACCTGGTGGACGGGAACATGGCCCGCCAGGCCGGTGTCTCCAGCCGGTGGGGGGCCTTCCTCGACTCCACCCTCGACCGGGTCGCCGACGCGGCGATCTTCGGCGGCCTCGCCCTCTGGTACGCGGGCAGCGGCAACGACAACGCGCTCTGCGCGGTGGCGATCTTCTGCCTGGCCAGCGGCCAGGTGGTCTCGTACACCAAGGCGCGCGGCGAGTCGATCGGGCTGCCGGTCGCCGTGAACGGGCTCATCGAGCGGGCCGAGCGACTGGTGATCTCGCTGGTCGCGGCCGGCCTGTCCGGCCTGCAGACCTTCGGCGTGCCGTCCTGGATCGGCGTGCTGCTCCCGATCGCGCTGTGGATCGTGGCGGTGGGCTCGCTCGTCACCCTGATCCAGCGGGTCGTCACCGTGCGCCGCGAGTCGGCCGAGGCCGACGCCGCGGAGGCCGCGGCCGAAGGCGGCACGGCCTGATGGGAGCACTGCAGGACAAGCTGGTCGACTCGCTGTACGGGCTCGGCTGGGCCGGGGTCAAGAAGCTGCCCGAACCGGCCGCCGTGGCCCTGGGCCGGCGCATCGCCGACTTCGCGTGGAAGCGGCGCGGCAAGAGCGTGCTGCGCCTGGAGTCGAATCTGGCCCGGGTGGTGCCCGACGCCGGTCCGGAGCGGCTGCGCGAGCTGTCGCAGGCGGGCATGCGCTCGTACATGCGGTACTGGATGGAGTCCTTCCGGCTGCCGACCATGGACCCGAAACGGTTCAGCACGGACGTCGGGTTCACGGACGAGCACATCCTGCGCGAGGCACTCGACTCCGGCCGCGGAGTCATCGTCGCCCTGCCGCACCTCGCCAACTGGGACCTCGCCGGGGCCTGGGCCATCGGCCACATGAAGGCGCCGTTCACCACGGTCGCCGAGCGGCTCAAGCCCGAGACCCTCTACGACCGCTTCGTGGCCTACCGGGAGAGCCTGGGCATGGAGGTCCTGCCGCACAGCGGCGGCGCCGCCTTCGGCACCCTCGCCCGGCGGCTGCGCTCCGGCGGCATGGTCTGCCTGGTCGCGGACCGGGACCTGTCGGCCTCCGGCGTCGAGGTGGACTTCTTCGGTGCCACGGCGCGCATGCCGGCCGGGCCGGCGCTGCTCGCCCAGCAGACCGGGGCGGTGCTGCTCCCGGCGACCCTGCACTACGGCGACACGCCGACGATGTACGGCCGGATCCACCCCGAGGTGGAGGTGCCGAAGACCGGCACCCGGACCGAGAAGACCGCCCTCATGACCCAGGCGGTCGCGGACGCCTTCGCGTGGGGCATCGCCGAGCACCCGGAGGACTGGCACATGCTGCAGCGGCTGTGGCTGGACGACCTGGAGGAGCGCCCGTAGTGAAGATCGGCATCGTGTGCCCGTACTCGTGGGACGTGCCCGGTGGCGTCCAGTTCCACATCCGGGACCTGGCGGAGCACCTGATCCGGCTCGGCCACGAGGTGTCGGTGCTCGCTCCGGCGGACGACGACACCCCGCTGCCGCCGTACGTGATCTCGGCCGGGCGGGCGGTTCCGGTTCCGTACAACGGCTCGGTGGCCCGCCTGAACTTCGGCTTCCTGTCGGCGGCCCGGGTACGGCGCTGGCTCCACGACGGCACCTTCGACGTGATCCACATCCACGAGCCGGCCTCGCCCTCGCTGGGCCTGCTGTCCTGCTGGGCGGCGCAGGGGCCGATCGTGGCGACCTTCCACACCTCGAACCCCCGCTCCCGGGCGATGATCGCGGCGTACCCGATCCTCCAGCCGGCCCTGGAGAAGATCAACGCGCGGATCGCGGTGAGCGAGTACGCGCGGCGCACGCTGGTGGAGCACCTGGGCGGCGACGCGGTCGTCATCCCCAACGGCGTCGACGTGGACTTCTTCGCCAAGGCCGAACCCAACCCGGAGTGGTCCGGGCAGACCCTGGGCTTCATCGGCCGGATCGACGAGCCCCGCAAGGGGCTGCCGGTGCTGATGGCGGCCTTCCCGAAGATCGTGGAGGCCTGCCCGGAGGTACGGCTGCTCGTGGCGGGCCGCGGCGACGAGGAGGAGGCGGTGGCCTCCCTGCCCGCGGATCTGCGCAAGCGGGTCGAATTCCTCGGCATGGTCTCGGACGAGGACAAGGCGCGGCTGCTGCGCAGCGTCGACGTGTACGTCGCCCCGAACACCGGAGGCGAGAGCTTCGGCATCATCCTGGTCGAGGCCCTGTCGGCGGGTGCGGCCGTGCTCGCGTCGGACCTGGACGCCTTCGCGCAGGTCCTGGACCAGGGCGGCGCGGGCGACCTCTTCGCCAACGAGAACGCCGACGCCCTCGCGGCGGCGGCGATCACCCTGCTGCGGGACCCGGAGCGCCGCGCCGAGCTCAGCGCCCGCGGGTCGGCGCACGTCCGCCGCTTCGACTGGTCCACGGTCGGGGCGGACATCCTGGCGGTCTACGAGACGGTGACGGACGGCGCGGCGGCGGTGGCCACGGACGAACGCGTCCCGCTCCGCACCCGCCTCGGCTTCTCGAAGGACACCACGTCGTCCTGAGGCGTCACCACCCGGCGGAGACGACCTGGTCGGGCCGTCCGCCGGGGGCGACGGTCACCTCGTGGACCACGCCGCCCGAGGTGGTCAGGCGGATCCGGTCGGGGGCCGTCCATACGGCCTCGCGGAGCTCGTTGTCGGTGGCGTCGCCGTTGAAGTAGCCGACGGCCCAACGGCGCTCCCGGGGCCAGCTGCCCTGCTGGAGGTACACGTACCACAGCGGGTCGATCATGGCCGAGCCCTCTTCGACGACCAGGCGACGGTCGTCCCGGCCGGGGGCCGTCAGACTCTGCGTCTGTTCCTGCCCACCGGCCAGCATGGCCAGCATGGTGGCGAGGCTCATGACCATGACTCCGAGAATGGCCACCGGGAGTCCCAGGGCGAGGCGCGTCGCCGTCTTCCGTGCTCCCAGCAGGATCCCGCCGACCAGGGCGACCAGCGTCACCCAGCCCATGCCGACGAAGTGGCCGTGCACCTGGTTCATCACGACGAGCCCGCCGTTTGAACCGCCCCAGAAGGAGGCGGCCAGGGCCGCCGCCGCGAGTGCGGCGGCCACCGCGAGCAGTGCGCGTGCCGTTGTTCTGCGGTGCGACTTCATGTGTCCCGTCCCCCCGATGTTTATGGATCATGGACCTTACTGGTCCGGGAGCGGCCCGGGCCAGGGCCGATGGGGGTCGGGGGCGCGTGGAGCGGTAGGGTCGCGCAGCGTGATCGAAACCCTTGTCTGGATCGCCCTGGCTCTCGGAGTCATCGGGGTCTACCTCAGCTGGACCGCCGGCCGGCTCGACCGGCTGCACTCGCGGATGGACGCCGCGCGGGCCGCGCTCGACGCCCAGCTCGTGCGACGGGCCTCCGTCGTGCTGGAGGTGGCCACCTCCGGGGTGCTCGACCCCGCCTCCTCCCTGGTGCTGTACGAGGCCGCGCACGCCGCCCGGCAGGCCGAGGAGGACCACCGTGAGGTGGCCGAGAGCGAGCTCAGCCAGGCGCTGCGGGCGGTCTTCGCCGACGCCGACCAGGTCGACGTGCTCAAGGCGGCCCCGGGCGGGGCGGAGGCCACGGAGGAGCTGGCGGCGGCCGTCCGCCGGGTGCCGATGGCCCGGCGCTTCCTCAACGACTCGGTACGGGCCGCCCGCGCGCTGCGCAGGCATCGCAAGGTCCGCTGGTTCAGACTGGCGGGACACGCGCCCTTCCCGCTCGCCTTCGAAATGGACGACGAGCCGCCGGTGGATCTTGCGGAACGGCCGGTCTAGGCGCTCCCAAGGGCCGCGAGGGACAAATCAAGGGGCCACGGGCTCCATATTGGCCCTTGTAGTGGACTGAACCCCTGGGGTTTCCTCAGCCGAGTAGTACGAGCAGTACCCCGTCTTCCTTCCGAGTGAGGTCAATCCGTGAGCACGCTTCCCACCTCCCCCCAGTCCGCCGAGTCGGCGATCGGCACCTCGCGCGTCAAGCGCGGCATGGCCGAGCAGCTGAAGGGCGGCGTGATCATGGACGTGGTCAACGCCGAGCAGGCGAAGATCGCCGAGGACGCCGGCGCCGTGGCCGTCATGGCCCTGGAGCGGGTTCCGGCCGACATCCGCAAGGACGGCGGCGTCGCGCGCATGTCCGACCCGAACATGATCGAAGAGATCATCGAGGCCGTCTCGATCCCGGTCATGGCCAAGTCCCGCATCGGCCACTTCGTCGAGGCCCAGGTCCTGCAGTCCCTCGGCGTCGACTACATCGACGAGTCCGAGGTCCTGACCCCGGCCGACGAGGTCAACCACTCCGACAAGTGGGCGTTCACCACCCCCTTCGTCTGTGGCGCCACCAACCTGGGCGAGGCCCTGCGCCGCATCGCCGAGGGCGCGGCCATGATCCGCTCGAAGGGCGAGGCCGGCACCGGCAACGTGGTCGAGGCCGTCCGTCACCTGCGCCAGATCAAGAACGAGATCGCCCGCCTGCGCGGCTACGACAACAACGAGCTGTTCGCCGCCGCCAAGGAGCTGCGCGCCCCGTACGAGCTCGTCAAGGAAGTAGCCGAGCTCGGCAAGCTCCCGGTCGTGCTGTTCTCCGCCGGTGGCGTCGCCACCCCGGCCGACGCCGCGCTCATGCGCCAGCTCGGCGCCGAGGGCGTCTTCGTCGGCTCCGGCATCTTCAAGTCGGGCGACCCGGCCAAGCGCGCCGCCGCCATCGTGAAGGCCACCACCTTCTACGACGACCCGAAGATCATCGCGGACGCCTCCCGCAACCTGGGCGAGGCCATGGTCGGCATCAACTGCGACACCCTCCCCGAGTCCGAGCGCTACGCCAACCGCGGCTGGTAATCGGTCATGACGAACACCCCCGTGATCGGTGTCCTGGCTCTCCAGGGCGACGTACGGGAGCACCTGATCGCCCTGGCCGCGGCGGACGCCGTGGCCAGGCCGATCCGGCGTCCCGAGGAGCTCGCCGAGGTCGACGCCCTGGTGATCCCCGGCGGCGAGTCCACCACCATGTCGAAGCTCGCCGTGCTGTTCGGCATGCTGGAGCCGCTGCGCGAGCGCGTGGCAGCCGGCATGCCCGTGTACGGCACCTGCGCCGGCATGATCATGCTGGCGGACAAGCTCCTGGACGGCCGTGACGACCAGGAGACCCTGGGCGGCATCGACATGATCGTCCGCCGCAACGCGTTCGGCCGCCAGAACGAGTCCTTCGAAGCGAAGATCGACTTCGCGGGCATAGCGGGCGGCCCGGTCGAGGGCGTCTTCATCCGCGCACCCTGGGTCGAGTCGGTCGGCGCCGCCGCCGAGGTGCTCGCCACGTACGACGGCCACACCGTCGCCGTGCGCCAGGGCAACGTCCTGGCGACCTCGTTCCACCCCGAGCTGACCGGAGACGACCGCGTTCACGCGTACTTCGTCGACATGGTGCGCGCGGGGCTGTAACGGGCTCCCGGTAGGATCGGAGACGAACACTGTTGGTGACGCGAAGGAGACAGGCAGATGTCCGGCCACTCTAAATGGGCTACGACGAAGCACAAGAAGGCCGTGGTTGACGCCAAGCGCGGCAAGCTCTTCGCGAAGCTGATCAAGAACATCGAGGTCGCGGCCCGGATGGGCGGCGCCGACATCGATGGCAACCCGACGCTCTTCGACGCCATCCAGAAGGCCAAGAAGAGCTCGGTCCCGAACAAGAACATCGACTCCGCGGTCAAGCGCGGCGGCGGTCTCGAGGCCGGCGGCGCCGACTACGAGACGATCATGTACGAGGGCTACGGTCCGAACGGCGTCGCGGTGCTCATCGAGTGCCTCACCGACAACCGCAACCGTGCCGCGTCCGACGTGCGCGTCGCCATGACCCGCAACGGCGGCTCGATGGCCGACCCGGGCTCGGTCTCGTACCTGTTCAACCGCAAGGGTGTCGTCCTCCTGCCCAAGGGCGAACTCTCCGAGGACGACGTCCTGGAGACGGTCCTCGACGCCGGCGCCGAAGAGGTCAACGACCTCGGCGAGAGCTTCGAGATCATCAGCGAGGCCACCGACATGGTCGCGGTCCGCACCGCGCTCCAGGCGGCCGGCATCGACTACGACTCGGCCGACTCCAACTTCCTGCCGACCATGCAGGTCGAGCTGGACGAAGAGGGCGCGCGCAAGATCTTCAAGCTGATCGACGCGCTGGAGGACAGCGACGACGTGCAGAACGTCTTCGCCAACTTCGACGTCTCGGACGAGGTCATGGAGAAGGTCGACGCCTGAGCGGCGTCCACCGCTCACAGCACAGGGCAGCGGGCCGGCGGGGACACACCCCGTCGGCCCGCTGCTTTGTCAGTGCCACCCGATAACCTGCGAAGCTGCACGTACAGGAGAGCGAAGAAGGGGGCGGGGTGCGGGTACTAGGCGTTGACCCGGGGCTGACCCGATGCGGTGTCGGCGTGGTCGAGGGAGTGGCCGGCCGCCCCCTGACCATGCTCGGCGTGGGGGTCGTACGGACGCCCGCGGACGCCGAGTTGGGCCACCGGCTCGTCGCCGTCGAGCAGGGCATCGAGGAATGGCTCGACACGTACCGGCCCGAAGTCGTCGCCGTGGAGCGGGTGTTCAGCCAGCACAACGTCAGCACCGTGATGGGCACCGCCCAGGCGAGCGCCGTCGCGATGCTGTGCGCCGCCCGCCGCGGGATACCGGTCGCCCTGCACACCCCCAGCGAGGTCAAGGCCGCCGTCACCGGAAGCGGCCGGGCCGACAAAGCCCAGGTCGGCGCTATGGTCACCCGGTTGCTCAGGCTGGACGCACCGCCCAGACCGGCGGACGCCGCCGACGCCCTCGCCCTCGCCATCTGCCACATCTGGCGGGCCCCCGCCCAGAACCGCCTCCAGCAGGCGGTCGCCCTGCACGCCTCGAAAGGCCGTACCCGATGATCGCCTTCGTCAGCGGCCCGGTCGCCGCACTCGCCCCCACCCTGGCCGTGATCGAGGTCGGGGGAGTGGGCATGGCCGTGCAGTGCACGCCCACCACCATCTCCGGCCTGCGGGTGGGGGAGCAGGCCCGGCTGGCCACCTCCCTGGTCGTACGGGAGGACTCACTGACCCTGTACGGCTTCGCCGACGACGACGAGCGGCAGGTCTTCGAGATCCTGCAGACCGCCAGCGGGGTCGGGCCGAGGCTCGCCCAGGCGATGCTCGGCGTGCACAGCCCCGACGCGCTGCGCCTGGCCGTCTCCACCGGCGACGAGAAGGCGCTGGTGGCGGTGCCGGGCATCGGCAAGAAGGGCGCCCAGAAACTACTCCTCGAACTGAAGGGCAAGCTGGGAGCCCCGCTGGGCAGCAGCGGCCTCGTGGGCGCCCAGCGTGCCGCGGCCTCCGGGCCCGCGCCGTGGACCGAGCAGCTCTCCGCCGCCCTGATCGGCCTCGGCTACGCCTCGCGCGACGCGGAGGACGCGGTCGCGGCGGTGACCCCGCAGGCCGAGGCCGCGATCGCCGCCGGCGGTTCGGCCCCGGTCCCGCAGCTCCTGCGAGCCGCCCTCCAGTCCCTCAACCGCGCCCGCTAGCCGAGCCGCCCGGCCTCCCGGGCGGCTCCGCCCCGGACCCGGACCCGGAGCCGGACCCGGGGCCTCGGACGCGGGCGGGCCCGGAGGGGCGCGGCTCCGCCCGGGGGCGCCAGACCACCGTACGAACCGAGAAGGCAGACTGACAGCGTGAACTGGGAAGACGAGAGCGACGACCGGATCGTGGCGGCCGCCGCCGACGGCGAGGACACCGCCGTCGAGGCGGCGCTGCGTCCCAAGGACCTCGGGGAGTTCGTCGGCCAGGAGAAGGTCCGCCAGCAGCTGGACCTCGTCCTCAAGGCGGCCCGCCAGCGCGGAGCCACCGCCGACCACGTCCTGCTCTCCGGCGCGCCCGGCCTCGGCAAGACCACCCTGTCCATGATCATCGCGGCCGAGATGGGGGCGCCCATCCGGATCACCTCGGGCCCCGCCATCCAGCACGCCGGCGACCTCGCCGCGATCCTCTCCTCCCTCCAGGAGGGCGAGGTCCTCTTCCTCGACGAGATCCACCGCATGTCCCGGCCCGCCGAGGAGATGCTCTACATGGCCATGGAGGACTTCCGCGTCGACGTGATCGTCGGCAAGGGCCCCGGGGCCACCGCGATCCCGCTGGAGCTGCCGCCCTTCACCCTGGTCGGCGCCACCACCCGGGCCGGACTCCTGCCCCCGCCGCTGCGGGACCGTTTCGGCTTCACCGGGCACATGGAGTTCTACGCCCCCGAGGAGCTGGAACGCGTCATCCACCGCTCCGCCCGTCTCCTCGACGTGGAGATCGACACCGCCGGCGCCGCCGAGATCGCCGGACGCTCCCGCGGCACCCCGCGCATCGCCAACCGCCTGCTGCGCCGCGTGCGCGACTACGCCCAGGTCCGGGCGGACGGGGTGATCAACCGCGAGGTCGCCGGTACCGCCCTCCAGGTGTACGAGGTGGACGGGCGCGGCCTCGACCGACTGGATCGCGCCGTTCTCGAAGCCCTGCTCAAGCTGTTCGGCGGCGGACCCGTGGGCCTGTCCACGCTCGCCGTGGCCGTCGGTGAGGAGCGGGAGACCGTGGAGGAGGTCGCGGAGCCGTTCCTGGTCCGTGAGGGCCTGCTCGCGCGGACCCCCCGGGGGCGGGTGGCGACGCCTGCCGCATGGGCCCACCTGGGGCTCGTACCGCCGCAGCACGGCGGGAGCGGATCAAGCGGACAACAGGGCTTGTTCGGGGCCTGACGGCGCGGAGGTTCGACCCCTCAGGAACTGCGGTGCCATGCTGGGCGTTGTTCCATCGGTGCGGACTCGCCTAGACTCCGCCGATGCCGACCCTTCGGGTCGGTGTGCCCACCCCCGTAGAAAAGGCCGCCGTCCGCGTGCGGTCGTGCGAAGGATCTCCGTCCCGTGAATCTCGTGACACTCCTCCCGTTCATCGTGCTCATCGGGGCGATGTTCCTGATGACCCGCTCCGCGAAGAAGAAGCAGCAGGCAGCCGCGCAGATGCGCGACCACATGGCGCCCGGCACCGGGGTCCGCACCATCGGCGGCATGTACGCCACGGTGAAGGAGATCGGTGACGACACGGTCACTCTTGAGCTGGCCCCCGGCGTCCACGCGATCTTCGCGAAGAACGCCATCGGTGCCGTTCTGGAGGACGCGGAGTACAACCGCATCGTCCACGGCATCGACGACGACGAGGCGACCGACACGCCGGTCGTCCCGGACGACGCCTCCTCGCTGACCGAGGACGAGGCTCCCAAGCTCGACCTGGGCAAGAAGGACGAGGACGCGCCCAAGGGCGACGACGAGCCCAAGGACGGCAAGTCCGACGGCGAGGCCGGCGCGAAGTAACGCTCGGCGGGGGACCGTGGAGGCGCCCGACCGGCGACCGGCACGGTCCCCGTCTGTGACACTTCTGCGGGGGGCAGGGGTCCCCACCACACATTTCGTGGCCGTCCCCGCGCTGACCCGGCGCGGGACGGTTGGACAGGGAGAAACGACAAGGTGGCAGCACCGAAGAAGGGCCGGCGGCCCACGGGGGCTCAGGGGAGGCCGGGGCGCGCCCTGGCGGTCATCCTGATCGCGATGGTGGCGCTCACCGCGGGGATGTTCATCTCCAAGCAGACGACTCCCCGGCTGGGCATCGACCTCGCCGGCGGCACGAGCATCACGCTCAAGGCCAAGAGCGAACCCGGCAAGGAAAGCGCCGTCAACGAGACCAACATGAACACAGCGGTCGGCATCATCGACCGCCGCGTCAACGGTCTCGGCGTGTCCGAGGCGGAGGTCCAGACCCAGGGCCGCGACCACATCATCGTGAACATCCCCAAGGGGACGAACGAGCAGCAGGCGCGCGAGCAGGTCGGCACCACCGCCCAGCTGTACTTCCGCCCGGTCATCGCCTTCGCGGACGGCTCCCCGGCCGCCCCCGAGGCCACCCCGAGTGCGAGCCCCTCCGCGAGCGGCTCCGAGGCTCCCAAGGCCGGAGACGGCAAGACCAGCCCCTCCGCCGCTCCGTCGTCCAGCGCCACTTCCCAGGGCCGCGCGCTCAGTGAGGCCCTCAAGGCCCCGGCCGCCCCCACTCCCTCGCCCTCGGCGAGCGAGTCGAAGAAGGCAGACGACACCAAGGCTCCGTCGCCCTCGGCCTCCGCCTCCGCGCCGGCGACCGGCGACGACGCCGCCGCCGCGGCACTCCAGGCCAAGTTCGCGGCGCTGGACTGCACCGACGAGGCGCAGCGCGCCGCCGCCGGCAAGGGCGCCAAGCCCGAGGAGCCGATCATCGCCTGCGGCCAGCGCGGAGACGCCTGGGGCAAGTGGGTGCTCGGCCCGGCCCAGGTCAACGGCCAGGACGTGAAGGAAGCCAAGGGAGTCATCGACCCCCAGCGCGGCCAGTGGATCGTCACCATGCAGTTCACCGACAAGGGCGCCGACAAGTTCGCCAAGATCACCGGTGAGCTCGCCACCAAGCAGATGCCGCAGAACCAGTTCGCGATCGTGCTCGACGGCCAGGTCATCTCCGACCCGTCCGTGAGCCAGGCGCTGACCGGTGGCAACGCCGAGATCTCGGGCGGCTTCACCCAGCAGTCCGCGCAGGACCTGGGCAACATGCTCTCGTACGGCGCCCTGCCGCTCTCCTTCACCGAGGACAGCGTCACCACGGTCACCGCCGCGCTCGGCGGCGAGCAGCTGAAGGCCGGCCTGATCGCCGGCGCCATCGGCCTGCTCCTCGTGGTGATCTACCTGCTGGCGTACTACCGGGGCCTGGCGTTCATCGCCATCATCAGCCTCCTGGTCTCCGCGATCCTGACCTACACGATCATGGCCCTGCTCGGAAAGGGCATCGGCTTCGCGCTGAACCTGCCCGCCGTCTGCGGCGCGATCGTGGCGATCGGCATCACGGCGGACTCGTTCATCGTGTACTTCGAGCGCATCCGCGACGAGATCCGCGAGGGCCGCACCCTGCGTCCGGCCGTCGAGCGCGCCTGGCCGCGTGCCCGGCGCACGATCCTGGTCTCCGACTTCGTTTCGTTCCTGGCCGCGGCGGTGCTGTTCATCGTCACGGTGGGCAAGGTGCAGGGCTTCGCCTTCACACTGGGTCTGACGACCCTGCTCGACGTGGTCGTGGTGTTCCTCTTCACCAAGCCCGTCATGACACTGGTGGCGCGTACGAAGTTCTTCGCCAGCGGTCACCCGTGGTCCGGGCTGGACCCGAAGCGGCTGGGCGCCAAGCCTCCGCTGCGCCGGTCCCGCCGTACCGGTTCCGCCCCCGCCCCCGTCGACGCAAAGGAGGCGTGAGAGATGTCGAAGCTTGGAGATCTCGGCGCCAAGCTGTACCGCGGTGAGGTCGGCTACGACTTCGTCGGCAAGCGCTTTCTCTGGTACGGCGTTTCCATCCTGATCACCATCACGGCGATCGTCGCCCTGGCCGTCCAGGGCCTCAACATGGGTATCGAGTTCAAGGGCGGTGCCGTCTTCACCACCGCGAAGACGACCGTCTCCGTGGCCAAGGCCACGGAGGTCGCGGAGAAGGCCTCGGGCCACGACGCGATCGTCCAGGAGCTCGGCACCGGCGGCCTGCGGATCCAGATCTCGGGTGTGGACACCGACGCCGCCACCGACGTGAAGAAGCAGCTCGCCACCGATCTCAAGATCGACCAGGCCAGCATCAACGCCGACCTCGTCGGTCCCAGCTGGGGCGAGCAGATCGCCAACAAGGCCTGGACCGGTCTCGGCGTCTTCATGGTCCTCGTGGTGATCTACCTGGCCATCGCCTTCGAGTGGCGGATGGCGGTCGCGGCGCTGATCGCGCTGATCCACGACCTCACGATCACCGTCGGCGTGTACGCGCTCGTCGGCTTCGAGGTCACCCCGGGTACGGTCATCGGTCTGCTGACGATCCTCGGTTACTCCCTCTACGACACCGTCGTCGTCTTCGACGGTCTCAAGGAGGGCTCGAAGGACATCACCAAGCAGACCCGCTGGACGTACAGCGAGGTCGCCAACCGCAGCATCAACGGCACCCTGGTCCGCTCGATCAACACCACGGTCGTCGCGCTGCTCCCGGTCGCCGCGCTGCTGTTCATCGGCGGTGGCTTCCTGGGCGCCGGCATGCTGAACGACATCTCGCTCTCGCTGTTCGTCGGCCTCGCGGCCGGTGCGTACTCCTCGATCTTCATCGCGACCCCGCTGGTCGTGGACCTCAAGGAGCGCGAGCCGGCGATGAAGGCGCTCAAGAAGCGGGTGCTCGCGAAGCGGGCGGCCGCGGCGGCCAAGGGCGAGTCCCCGGACGAGGCCTACGCGGCCGAGGACGAGCCGCAGGTCGTGTCGCAGGGCCGGTCGGGGCGGCGGCGTTGACCGCGCCGCTGTCCGACGACGCGCGGACCCTGCTGCTCAGCCGGATCAAGGACGTGCCGGACTACCCGAAGCCGGGCGTGATGTTCAAGGACATCACCCCGCTGCTGGCCGACCCCGAGGCGTTCGCCGCGCTGACGGACGCGCTGGTGGAGCTGGCCGGGCGGTACGGCGCGACGAAGATCGTCGGCCTGGAGGCGCGCGGGTTCATCCTCGCGGCTCCGGTCGCGGTGCAGGCCGGTATCGGCTTCGTGCCGGTGCGCAAGGCCGGAAAGCTGCCGGGCGCCACGCTCGCGCAGTCGTACGAGCTGGAGTACGGCACCGCGGAGGTCGAGGTCCACGCCGAGGACCTGTCGGCCGGTGACCGGGTCATGGTCATCGACGACGTGCTGGCCACCGGCGGTACCGCTGAGGCCTCGCTCTCGCTGATCCGGCGGGCCGGAGCCGAGGTCGCGGGTGTGGCGGTGCTGATGGAGCTGTCGTTCCTGCCGGGCCGCGTGCGGCTGGGCGAGGCGCTGGGCGAGGCTCCGCTGGACGCGCTGATCGTGGTCTGACCTCTTCGCTTGCCGAGCGGCGGGTATCCGGGAGCTCCCGGATACCCGCCGCTTTCGTGTGCGGCGCCCGGCCGCTGCCGGGGGCGCCGCACACGGACCCCCGCCTCTCGGACGCCGGCGGGGCCGGGGCCGGATGCGGGGTGGAGGCTGGGGGAACGGGGTGGGCCAACCCTCGCTACCATGGGTTGTCCGGACCGGACACGGGCACCGGATCTTCCCCCAGGCTCCGTCCGGGGGCCCCCGTGAGGAGCGCTCTTGCCAGACGAGGTCCAGCCAATCTCCGCCGCGCAGCCCGACCCGCAGGCCGAGCAGACCACGGCGGCCCCGGCCACGCCCCCGCCGGCCCCGCCGGTCAAGCCCGCGCCGACGAAGTCCGCCGGGTCCTCCAACCGGGTGCGCGCCCGGCTCGCACGGCTCGGCGTGCAGCGCTCGAACCCGTACAACCCGGTACTGGAGCCGCTGCTCCGTATAGTCCGCAGCAACGACCCGAAGATCGAGACGTCGACGCTGCGCCAGCTGGAGCAGGCCTACCAGGTGGCCGAGCGCTGGCACCGCGGCCAGAAGCGCAAGAGCGGCGACCCGTACATCACCCACCCGCTCGCGGTGACCACCATCCTCGCCGAGCTCGGCATGGACCCCGCCACCCTGATGGCCGGTCTGCTGCACGACACCGTCGAGGACACCGAG